>NZ_JACVAQ010000002.1:1200000-1516086 GCF_014851905.1 Pseudomonas sp. PDM14
CGGGTTGCCGACCACATAGCGGCAGGAGCAGTACTCCTTGGCCGAATACGCGCCGACGATGCCGGGGAAGGCCGCCAGGTGCGTGCGGTTCTGCCAGCTCCACAGGGCCAGCAGAACCAGCAACGCGGTGAGGACGAAGAGCAGCGGATGGCGCTTGATCATGGCTGTGCTCCGGTGAAAGCGGCCAGGGCACGCTTGAGCAGTTCGTTGTGCTGGTAGCTGCCGTCGCGGTCATCGGCGAAGCGCACGATCACCAGGTTTTCCTCGGGCAGCACGTACAACGCCTGGCCCCAGTGACCGAGCGCGGCAAAGGTGCTTTCCGGAGCATCCGGCCACGGCTTGGCGGCATCTGGCAGCGCCACGTTGAGCCACCACTGCCCACCCGGCACCGCGTCGTGCGGTTTCTCCGGGTTGGGCTGGTAATTGGTGAACGGCGTGCGGTTGAACGCCACCCAGGCGGCCGGCAGCAGCTGCTTGTCGCCCCAGCGCCCATCGCGCTGCATCAGCAGGCCGACGCGGGCCAGGTCACGGGCCGTGAGGTAGGCGTAGGACGAGGCGACGAAGGTGCCGGCGGCATCGCGCTCCCACACCGCCGAGGTGATGCCCAACGGCTCGAACAGCGCCGTCCACGGGTAATCACGGTACGCCTGCTCGCCGAGCATCTGCCGCAGCGCCGCGGACAGCACGTTGCTGTCGCCGCTGGAATAACGAAAGCGCGTACCCGGCACCGCATCCAGGCCGTGGCTGGCGGTGAACCCCGCCATGTCGCCGCGCCCGCGGGTGTAGAGCATGGCCACCACCGAGGATTTCAGCGGCGCGTATTCGTAGTCCTCCTGCCAGTCCAGGCCCGAGGCCCAGTTGAGCAGATGGCCCATCTTCACCGACGGGTGCGCGCTGAACGCGGTGTAGTGCTTGGCCACTGGGTCATCAAGGCGGAAACGTCCTTCGCCGAAGGCCACGCCGAGCACGCTGGTGAACAGGCTCTTGCTGATCGACCAGGTCAGGTGCGGGGTCTGCGCGGTGGTGGGCGTGGCGTAGCGCTCGTAGACCAGCACGCCATCGCGGATCACCAGCAGCGCGTCGGTGCGCACACCCTGGCGGGTGGCGTCGTCGCGCGGGGCGAAGGCATAGGCTTCCAGCTCGGCCAGCGCCGGGCTGGCAGGTGCCGGCTGACTGACCCAGTCGGCGGCGGGCCAGGTCTGTGCCAGCAACGGACTGGCGCACAGGCAAAGCAGGCCGCCCAGGGTCAGGCGGCGCAGGGTGGCAAGGGGCATGGGACGCTCTCGTTGGCAACGAAAGCGCGAACCCTAGCATGCACACGATGACCGGCAACAGCGCCGAAGCCGCCGTCCGTGGCGGGCATCCGGCCAGGGTGGCAGCTCAGTCCGGCAGGCGGTAATCCTGCTGGGTCATCAGGTCCAGGCCGCACTCCAGGGTCTCGATCCAGTCGAGGAAGGCGTTGATCATCGCCGCGCCGACGAAGGGCCGGCCGTGCTGCGGCACGATCATCTCCACGTCCATCTCGCGGACCATCTTCACCCACAGCCGGCAGACCTTGTTGCAGGCCATGTAGCGGCGGTGGAAGCCGGCCATGTTGGGGATGTGGTTGACGAAATCGACCACCGGGCTGGCATCGTCGACCATCGAGGCCCCCATGTCGCCGGAGAAGAGGATCTTGCTCACCGGGTCGTAGATCTGGAAGTTGCCCACCGAGTGCAGGAAGTGCGCGGGTACGGCCTTGAGCTTGCACTTGCCGAGGCTGAACGACTGACCACGATCCGGCAGCGCGACGATGCGGTCGTAGGTGTTGATGCCGTGGCTCAGCGACAGGTAGTTGGCCGTCAGGTGCGGCAGGAAGCGCGCCCACAGCTTGGAGCAGATCACCCGCGCACGGGTGTGCAGCAGCCACTTGTCCAGCGAGGCGATGATGTCGGGGTCCTGGTGCGAGGCGAAAATGTAGGTCAGCGACTGCAACGGAATGTGCTTGGACAGCTCCAGCGACAAGGGCGTGTAGGTCAGATCGCCACCCGGATCGAGCAGCAGGTACTGCTCGTTGTCGGTGATCAGGAACTGGTTGGATTGCACACCCTCGCCACTGACCAGGTCATCGAACATCAGGCATTGATGGGTGCCGTTATCAAACAGCACGATAGGCTCGCGGCGCATGTAAACCTCGTAAGGAGAAAGCAAGGCGAGCTTAGGCGCATGCGGGCGGCAGCTTACTGACCTGGGTCAAGTCGGGTGATTTCTACCGGGCGATAAGACCCGAAAAGGCCTGCGCCGTCGCAGGGGCGCAGACAGCGCCACGGACATGTCGGGTGGATGACGCTCTGCCTATCCACCACAGCCCGCTCGGTGGGTCGATGAGGCGCGCGCCTCCTACGCCAAACCCACCCTATGCCTGCAGCGTCGCCAGGGCGTTCTGCAGGCGTTTTTCTCGTGCCGTGCGGGCGATCTCCAGCAGGTTGCAGTCGCGCTGCCACAACGCCGCCCACTGCGCCGGGCCGGCCGCCATGGCCGCGTCGACGTCGTTGCGCAGGGCGGCGAACTGGGCGAACAGCCCGGCCAGGATCACGTGGGTAGTGGCCGCGCCAACGCACAGGCAGCTGACTTCCGCGCAACCGGCAAGCAGGCCGAGCAGGCGCAGCTGCAACGCCGCTGGCCAGCCACTGTCCTCGCCCACGCCGTACAGCCAGGCACCCAGCGCGCTGAGCACATGCAGGTCCTCGATGGTGCGGAAAGGTTTGGCGTAGGCATCCCAGCCATCGCCGGCAAGGCGTTCGCAGTGGGCATTGTCCAGGTGCAGGCGACCGTGGCTGACGTCCGGCATCAGCGCCAGTGCCGGCAGGTTTTCAATGCGCACGCCGGGGTCGCCATTGCGCACCACGCCCAGCGCCAGTTGCGGCGAAGCGCCGGCCGCTTCCACTCGCGCCACCACCAACAGCCAGTCGGCGGCATCGGCGGCGGTGACGAAGTCCTTGCGCCCGTTGAGCTGCAAATCATCCAGACGCGTGCTCATGTCCGCCGGGCGGGTGCTGCGATTCTCGGTCACGCACAGCGCGCCGAGGGTGCGCGGCGCGGCCGGCCACAGTGCCCGCAGGGCGCCCTGGTAACCGGCGAGAAAGGCCAGCCCCGGCGTGGCCGCCAGCCGCCCGCCGAGCACGGCCAAGGTGAACGGCGTGTCCTCGCCAACCTGTGCCAGCAGGGCCGCGTACCAGTCGTCCAGCGCGCCGCCGGCCAGGCGTTCACGGGTGTGCAGCAGGGTTTGCCAGGGCATCGCACCATTCCTCTCTCGGATTTCCCAACCTCGCGCCACCACCGGGCGAGGCACAACACATCAGACGATCAACCGCCCGCGAAGCGATCTGCCACGTCATGAGCGCCTGGCAGTGCCAGCCGCCACGACCGCCGGCGGCTGTCATACAAGCATCACTGAATCTTCATGGTTGTGACACCGCGTGTACCTAGCCTGACTTTGCCCAACAAGGTCGACCGGCCGCAACTCCTTCAAGGCCGGCTTACGGAGGCTACCCCGAATGACCACGATCGTGCGTACCCGCGATACCGCTGCCGAACGCCGCCTGCAGGCCGAACGCCTGATTGGCCCCGATGCCCTGCGTGAGGCCCAGGCCCTGCGCTTCGCGGTGTTCAGCCGCGAGTTCGACGCCAAGCTCAAGGGCGAGGAATTCGGCCTCGACATGGATGACTACGACCCGCACTGCCAGCACATCGGCGTGCGTGACCTGAACAGCGGACGCCTGGTCGCCACCACCCGCCTGCTCGACCATCGCGCGGCCGCCAGCCTCGGTCGTTTCTACAGCGAAGAAGAATTCAGCCTGCACGGCTTGGCTCATCTGCAAGGCCCGGTACTGGAGATCGGCCGCACCTGCGTCGACCCGGCCTACCGCAACGGCGGCACCATCGCCGTGCTCTGGAGCGAACTGGCCGAAGTGCTCAACGAAGGCGGCTACCGCTACCTGATGGGCTGCGCCAGCATCCCCATGCAGGACGGCGGCATCCAGGCCCAGGCAATCATGCAGCGCCTGCGCGAACGCTACCTGTGCACCGAACACCTGCGCGCCGAACCCAAGCACCCGCTGCCGACCCTGGACGTGCCGGGCAACGTCATCGCCGAGATGCCGCCGCTGCTCAAGGCCTACATGCGTCTGGGTGCCAAGGTCTGCGGCGAACCGTGCTGGGACCAAGACTTCCAGGTCGCCGACGTGTTCATCCTGCTCAAGCGCGACGAGCTGTGCCCGCGCTATGCCCGCCACTTCAAGGCCGCGGTCTGAGAACCCGTCCCGGATCTCTTGATCGTCGGCCATGCTGCGTTGAAATCGGCCTCGGAAAGCGGCTTGCCGCTAACGCGCTTTAGCGCGACCCGGAGGGCGAGTGGAGCGAGTACTGCTCATTTACAGGCTGTAAACTCCGCGTCCTCGCCCAATTTCGCCTTGCCTGGCTCTAGCTCAAAAGACCCGAAACAGGTTCTAACAGCCCTCATCCGGAGTCTGAGAGCCATGATGAAGAAACTGCGCCTCTATTTGCGCCTCGCCCGCCTCGGCGCCGTGCTGTTGCTGGGCATGTGCCTGGCCAGCGGCGTCGCCCTGGTCGAACGTTTGCACCGCGGCGAGCTGATGGCACTGCGCCAACGCCTGACCTGCTGGTTCATGCGCCGCCTCAGCGGCGCCCTGCCGTTTCGCCTGCAGCTGCAGGGCGAGCTGCCGCGCGAGCCGATGCTGTGGGTCAGCAACCATGTGTCGTGGACCGACATCCCGCTGCTCGGCCAGTTGCTGCCGCTGTCGTTCCTGTCCAAGGCCGAGGTGCGCACCTGGCCACTGGCCGGCTGGCTGGCGCACAAGGCCGGCACCCTGTTCCTGCGTCGCGGTTCGGGCGACAGCGCCCTGCTCGCCCACCAGCTGCATCGCCACCTGAGCGCCGGCCGCCAGTTGTTGATCTTCCCCGAAGGCACCACCACCGACGGCCAGCAGGTACGCACCTTCCACGGCCGCCTGCTGACCAGCGCCATCGAGGCCGGCGTGCCGCTGCAGCCGGTGGCGATCCGTTACCTGCGCGCTGGCGAGAGCGATCAGCTGGCGCCCTTCATCGGCGACGACGACCTGCTCTCGCACCTGCTGCGCCTGTTCGCCAGCGACTGCGCCACGGTGCAGATCCAGCTGCTCGCGCCCATTCCCAGCCAGGGCATGGAACGCAACGCCCTGGCCCGCCAGGCACAGCGCGCGGTGCAGGTGGCGCTCTTCGGCGAGCCGCAAGAGCAGGAACGCGCGGCGGCGTAAGGCAGGTCCATCGATCGCTCCCACGCTCCGCGTGGGAGCGTAGGTGAGGACGCTCCGCGTCCGCGGACTCACGCTGGCACTGAGTGGCGCGGAGCGCCACCGGCGGCATTCCCACGCGGAGCGTGGGAACGATCAGGCAGCCCGAGTCACGCGATGACCCGCGCGACCAACCTACCGCCCTTGCTCCCGCAGCGCTGTCCCGGCGAAACGCTGCAGCTCGGGATAGAAGCCGTGAAAGTCCTCCAGCAGCGGCTCGTACAACCGCTGCAACTCGTCCATCGCGCCATCGAGCATCTGCGGGCGGGACAAGCGGCGGCTCATGCCGAATAGCACCTGCTCCAGCACGGCGAAGTCGCGGTAGCTGCCTAGCCAATCCTGGGCGGCCATGCGCGGGGCGACGTAGGCCAGGCGTTCGGGCAGGTCGGGCTGATTGGCCAGCACCTGATAGACCCGCGCGGTGAACTGCGCCAGCGGCACGCTGGCGTAGTCCTGCCAGTGCAGCGCCAGGCAGTGGTCGAAGAACAGGTCGAGAAGAATCCCCGAGGTACGCCGGCGGGCGGCCGGAAAGCGTGCGCGGGCACGCTCGGTGAGCGCGTGGCTGTCGGTGAAGGCATCGATACGCCGGTGCAGGCGGATGGCCGCCTCGATCTCGGCGGGAAAGCGCCCCTGCAGCGGGCCTTTGACGAAGTCGCCATACAGGCTGCCAAGCAGCTCGTGAGGCTGATCGCCGCCCAGGTGCAGGTGAGCCAGGTAGTTCATCGCAACACCTCGCTGATACGCCCGCTGCGCCAGGCCTTGGGCGTGGCACCGAGCCAGCGGCGGAAGGTGCGGCTGAAGTTGCTGGTGTCCTGGTAACCCAGACGCTCGGCCACCGCCTCGACGCTCAGCGGGGTGTTCAGCAGCAGCCAGCAGGCCAGCTCCTGGCGCACCTCGTCGAGCAGGTGCTGGTAATGGCTGCCCTCGTCACGCAGGCGGCGGATCAGCGTGCGCTCGGACAGGTGGAATTCCTCGGCCAGCTGGGTCAGCGTCGGGTAGCGCCCTTCGCTGGCGAGCAGGCGCAGCTGCACCCGCGTGGTCCAGTCGCCGCCCTGCTCGACGCCGAGCAGCTGGTGCTCGCAATCACGCAGGGCGATGCGTGCGGCGTTGGCGTCGGCGCTGAGGCTGGGCAGGTCGAGCCAGGCGATGGGCAGGCTGATGCGATACGCCGCGCACTCGAAATGCACGTTGGCACCGAACAGCTCGCGGTAACGCGCGCCCCAGGCCGGCTCGGGGTAGGGAAACTCGAAACGCATGTCACCGGCCGGCAGCGCGCCACACACCGCTTCGAGCAGGCGCAGCAGCGTACCGGCGACGGTGGCCAGCACATGCTCGCGAATGTCGCCGAGGTCGAACTCCTCGTCGCCCTGCAGCCAGTAGCGCTCACCGTCCTGATAGCCACTGAGGCGCATGCTACTCAGGCGCAGCACGCTGAAACGCTCGATCACCTGCAACACGCCACGCAGGTCGGCGCAGGCCACGGCGGCGTATCCGACCGGGCCGTGGGCAGACACCTGGGTGGAGCAGCCGATCTCCAGGCCCAGCCACGGGCATTCGGTGAGCTGCACGGCGCGGCGCACCAGGCGCTGTACCTGGGCAAAGCTCAGGCGGCGGTTATCGCCATGCAGCTGCTGCCAGTCGAGGCCGCAGCCCTCGGTAATCTGCCCTTCGCTGAAGCCGCGCTGGCGCAATGCCGCGCACATCAGGCGGGCGTAGATCGGGTGCAGGTAGGGCTGCAACGGCGAGACAGAAGCTGGCATGGCGTCGTCCGGCGGCGGAATGAGTTGTCACCATATGACGATTATCTGCCCAGCTCAACGGTGTTGTGCCGAGTCCCCGCGCGCCATTCTCGCTACAGGTCGCAGAACCCGAGGAGAACAACAAATGGATACGCTTGCCCCTTCCACACTGCCCTACCGTGACGGCAAACGCTGGCTCTGGCTGTATTCGCTGCTGGTGCCCTGCCTGGGCCTGAGCGGCCCTGCGCTGTACTTGCTGGTATCGCCCGACCAGGCCTGGTTGTGGTTGTCGCCGGCGTTCTTCTACTTCGCCATCCCGCTGCTCGACGCGCTGATCGGCGAGGACCCGAGCAACCCGCCGGAGTCGGAAGTGCCGGCGCTGGAAGCCGACCTCTACTACCGGCGCATCACCTATGCGCTGGTGCCGCTGCTGTGGCTGGGCTTCATCGCCAACGCGGCGTTCGTCGCCACCCAGCCGCTGAGTTGGTACGGCGTGCTGGCGATGATCATCTCCACCGGTGGTGGCCTCGGCTTCGCCATCAACCTCGGCCACGAAATGGGCCACAAGAAACCCCAGCTGGAACGCTGGTTGGGCAAGCTGGCCCTGGCACTGGGCTGCTACGGGCACTTCTACGTGGAGCACAACCGCGGCCATCACCGCGACGTGGCGACGCCGGTCGACCCGGCCTCGTCGCGCATGGGCGAGCACATCTACCGCTTCGCCCTGCGCGAGCTGCCCGGCGGCCTGCGCCGTGCCTGGCAACTGGAGAAGGAACGCCTGGGGCGCTGCGGCAAATCGGTGTGGAGCCTGGACAACGAAATCATCCAGCCGGGGCTGATCAGCCTGGCGCTGTACGGCGGCCTGCTGCTGGTGTTCGGCGTCGACCTGCTGCCCTACCTGCTGCTGTCTGCTTTCTGGGGCGCCTTCCAGCTGACCTCGGCCAACTACCTGGAACACTACGGCTTGCTGCGGCGCAAGCTGGACAACGGCCGCTACGAGATCTGCCAGCCGCACCATTCGTGGAACAGCAACCACCTGTTCTCCAACTGGGCGCTGTTCCACCTGCAGCGCCACTCCGATCACCATGCCCACCCGACGCGGCGCTACCAGTCGCTGCGCAACTTCCCCGACCTGCCGCGCCTGCCCAGCGGCTACTTCGGCATGTACCTGCTGGCGTACTGCCCACCGCTGTGGTTTCGCGTGATGAACCCGCGCTTGCTGGTGGCAGTGCATCGCGATGCGGCACGGATCAACTTCCAGCCCGGCATGCGCGAACAGCTGATGCGCCGCTACGAGCTGCAGGACGCGCCGGCATGAGCCAGCACCGCTGCCCCGAATGCGCTTATCACTACGACGAAACCGCGGGTGACCCGCAGCAGGGGTATCCACCCGGCACCCACTGGGAGGCATTGCCAGACGCCTTCGCCTGCCCCGACTGCGCAGTGCGCGGCAAGGCCGACTTCGAGCACCTTGCCCAAACGGCCCCGCACAATAGCTGAACGAAGCCCGCCCTAACGCCTCTGAAACCTGTGCAGGAACAGAGGCGCCCTCCCCTTCATCATGCCCCTTAGAACCTGTTCAAAGTCTGCTGCGCGTCGGCCCTGCTGCGTTAAAACCAGGCTCGGATGCGAGCCCAGGCTAGGCGCCCCCATCAGAATGCTCATTTACAGCTCGTAAACTCCGCTTCCTCGCCTGTTTTTGTGGGGCCGCCTAGGCCTTACAGGGCTCTAGCTCGCGAGGCTTTGAATCAGGTTCTTAGAAGCAAAAAATCTCGGCTGATTGCAAATTCATATTTGAATATCGCGATCTAACGATATATAGTTCCCTCCATCGCGATAAACCGAACTACCAAGTGACTGCCATGCCTGTCGACATCGACGAAATCATCAAAGCCCTGTCCCACCCGGTCAGGCGCGAAATTCTCACCTGGCTGAAGGAGCCGGAGCAGCATTTCGCCGATCAGGATCACCCGTTGGAATTCGGCGTGTGTGCTGGCCAGTTCGAGCGCTGCGGCCTGTCGCAGTCGACCGTATCGGCACACCTCGCCACCCTCCAGCGTGCCGGCCTGATCAGCAGCCGCAAGGTTGGCCAGTGGAGCTTCTTCAAACGTAACGAAGAAGCCATCCAGGCCTTCCTCGAACAGTTCCGCCAAGAACTCTAAGAACTCAGACCCAGCCACGGCCCAAGCGCCGTGGCATCCAAAAAACCGTTTCCTCAGGAGCAGGCAACATGCCTCTTGCGCTTCTCGTACTCGCTTTATCCGCGTTTGCCATCGGCACCACGGAATTCGTCATCATGGGCCTGCTGCCCGATGTCGCCGCCGACCTGGGCGTGAGCATCCCCGGCGCCGGCTGGCTGGTAACCGGCTATGCCCTGGGCGTGGCCTTCGGCGCGCCTTTCATGGCCCTGGTCACCTCCAGCTGGCCACGCAAGGCCGCCCTGCTGACGCTGATGAGCATCTTCATTCTCGGTAACCTGCTCTGCGCCCTGGCTGCTGACTACGAGCTGCTGATGGTCGCGCGGGTGGTCACCGCGCTCTGCCACGGCGCCTTCTTCGGCATTGGCTCAGTGGTCGCCGCCAGTCTCGTTCCGGAAAACCGCCGCGCCTCCGCCATCGCCCTGATGTTCACCGGCCTGACCCTGGCCAACGTGCTCGGCGTGCCGCTGGGTACAGCGCTCGGCCAGTACGCCGGCTGGCGTTCGACCTTCTGGGCCGTGACCGGGATCGGCGTAGTCGCCCTGATCGGCCTGTGGCGCGTGCTGCCGGCCATGCGTGATGAAGAGAAGGCCAACCTGCGCGCCGAACTCGCGGCCCTGCGCGGCATCGGTTTCTGGCTGGCACTGAGCACCACCGTGCTGTTCTCCGCGTCGATGTTCGCCCTGTTCACCTACATCGCCCCGCTGCTCGGCGACGTCACCGGCGTTTCGCCGCGCGGCGTGACCTGGACCCTGCTGCTGATCGGCCTGGGCCTGACCGTGGGCAACATCGTTGGCGGCAAGCTGGCTGACTGGCGCCTGGCGACCACCATGGCCGGCGTATTCGCCAGCCTGGCCCTGCTCAGCACCCTGTTCAGCTGGACCAGCCAGGCGCTGATCCCGGCGGAAATCACCCTGTTCCTCTGGGCCGTGGCCGCCTTCGCCGCCGTGCCGGCCCTGCAGATCAACGTGATGACCTTCGGCAAAGCCGCGCCCAACCTGGTGTCCACCCTCAACATCGGCGCCTTCAACCTCGGCAACGCGCTGGGCGCCTGGGTCGGTGGCGTGGTTATCGCCCAGGGCCTGGGCCTGACTGCCGTACCGCTGGCCGCGGCGGCGCTGGCCGTACTGGCCCTGCTCGCCACCCTCCTGACCTTTTCCCTGGCGACCGGCACTTCCCGCCCGGCCGTCGCACTCGACTGAATCCATCCAAGGAGATCCACCCATGCCAACGCTTTTCGACCCCATTCAGATCGGCGAACTCGACCTGCCGAACCGCATCGTCATGGCCCCGCTGACCCGCTGCCGCGCTGAAGCCGGCCGCGTGCCCGGTGCCCTGATTGCCGAATACTACGTACAGCGCGCCTCGGCCGGCCTGATCATCAGCGAGGCCACCTCGGTCACGCCGATGGGCGTCGGCTACCCGGACACCCCCGGCATCTGGTCCGACGAGCAGGTCAAGGGCTGGCACAACGTCACCCGTGCGGTGCACGCCAACGGCGGGCGCATCGTCCTGCAGCTGTGGCACGTCGGGCGCATTTCCGACCCGCTGTATCTGGATGGCGAAACTCCGGTGGCGCCGAGCGCGATCAAGCCCGCCGGCCACGTCAGCCTGGTTCGCCCATTGAAGGACTTCGTCACCCCGCGCGCCCTCGACACCGAGGAAATCGCCGACATCGTCGAGGCCTATCGCCACGGCGCTGAAAATGCCAAGGCCGCCGGCTTCGACGGCGTCGAGATCCACGCCGCCAACGGCTACCTGCTCGACCAGTTCCTGCAGGACAGCACCAACCAGCGCAACGACCAGTACGGCGGCTCGCTGGAAAACCGCGCGCGTCTGCTGCTGGAAGTCACCGACGCAGTGATCGGTGTCTGGGGTGCCGGCCGCGTTGGCGTGCACCTGGCGCCGCGTGCCGACTCCCACGACATGGGCGACTCCAACCGCCACGAAACCTTCGGCTATGTCGCCCGCGAGCTGGGCAAGCGCAAAGTTGCCTTCCTCTGCGCCCGCGAGAAGGTCGCCGACGACAGCCTGACGCCGTACCTCAAGGAGCAGTTCGGCGGCGTGTTCATCGCCAACGAGCGCTTCACCAAGGAGCAGGCCAACACCTGGCTGGCCGAAGGCAAGGCCGATGCCGTGGCATTCGGCATCCCCTTCATCGCCAACCCGGACCTGCCCCAGCGCCTGGCCAGCGACGCGCCGCTCAACGAGCCGCGTCCGGACCTGTTCTACGGCAAGGGCCCGGTCGGCTATATCGATTACCCGCGCCTGTAAGTCGCGACCGCAGGGCGGGTCGATGGCGCGTAGCGCGCTCTTCGGCCTGCCGCGGCGATACGATCAGGCAATGTCCCTGTTTCGTGTTGCGTCATCTGCCTAGCCACTTTCGTGCGGTCAGATGCCTCCGGATTCCCGCCGGCGGGATGGCGGAGTGGGTGGAACGACGCGGCGCTACCGCTGCCTCGTCATTCCCGCGCAGGCGGGAATCCAGCTCGGTATGGGCAGGCGAAATGCTCGCTCCGGGCAACGCGTAACAGCGACGTAGCCAATAAAAAGCCCCGCCTAGGCGGGGCTTTTTATTGGGCGACGGTTACTCAGCGGGCGTTGAGCTGCTGCTGCAGGTTCTGCACCTGCGCCTGGAGGGTGCTGATGTTACGCGTCATCTGCCCGCGGAAAGCGTCGAACTCGGCGTTGTTCTGCGAGGCAGCCGGGCGGTTGTCCAGCTCGCTGCGCAGCACCAGCAGATCCTGCTCCAGACGGCCGATGGCCTGGCTCGGGTTGCCCTGCTTCTTCAGCGCCTCGACATCGCTGCCCAGGCTCTTGAGCTGACTTTCAAGCTTGCCGACGCCGGCCAGGCCGCTCTTCTGCTCGCTGGCCAGGGCGGTGAGCTTGCCGTCGAACTGGCCGGTGACGGTCTGCTGGCTCTTCAGGTCGGCGCCCAACTGGTCGATGCGCTTGACCTGGGCGGCTTGCTGGCTGGACACGTTCTGTTGCTGCTTGCTCAACTCGGCGAGCTTGGTCTCCAGCTGTTTGACCCGCAGTTTCACTTGCTCGCTGCCGCTGGTGACGTTGGATTCGGTGGCCACTACCTTGCCGGAGATGTCCTGGATGCGCCCGGCGGCTTCTTCGCTGATGCGCGCGAAGCTTTCCTGGGTAGCGACCAGTTGCTGTTCCATCAGGGAGATCTGCTGGAAGCTCCACCAGCTCACCCCGCCCAGGGCGATGGCCATTGCCCCGACCAAGGCCCACAGCGCGCCGGAACTGCCCGAGCGGGCAACTGGCGCCGCAGCGGTGCTGCGTGCGCCATAAGCCGGCTGGTGGCGGTCGATGGCCGCGTGTCCAGGGGCGAAATCGTCCTGGTCGCGGGTGTCGGTGGTCAGGCTGGGAATATGGTCGAGTTCGTCGCGAGCATCGTTGCGCATGGGGAAACCTTCAGGAAAAGCATCGAGGTCGAAAATCTGCCGGCAGTATACCCGTTAGGGTCCACCACCCGCAGCGCTGCGCCAGACAAGTGCAAGGCGCACCAGCCACGGGCAGCTCTGCCCCTCATTGACCTGTGACGAGCCGCACAGTTCGCGGCCTCGCTGCGTTGGTACGCACCTTGCAAAACCCCTGGCGAGGTATCGGGGGATACCTGGCTGGCGCGAAGCCGGTCACGCTGGATTCAACTGATCAGGGGAACAGCATGGAACTGAATAAAGCCGTACTGGATTGCATGCAGGCCTTGCGCCGTCGTCTGCGTGACGAGCTGTGCGTGGACATCCGCCTCAGCCAGCCCGACGCCGTGGAAGCCATGCTGATGGCCTGCCTGCGCTCGAGCGACCAGGAAACCCGCAGCCTGGGCATTCGCCTGGCCGAAATGAGCGACTTCCAGGCCCCCGCCACGCACGCCGATGACGCCCACGCAGCCCCGCGCCAGCAGTACCGTGGCCACGTCCAGCCGAGCGCCGAGATCATGCCGATCGCCCCGCCGGCCGCCGTCGCCGAAGCCCCACGCGGCTCGGTGCGCATGTACCGCGGCCAGCGCATCTACGCCTGATCGACCCGCTCGCCGAGCGCCGCCGCGACTCGCAGAACCTCGCGCCACTGGACGAGCGTGACGCCGCCAGCTAAAAGTCAGCTGACAGCACCGTCGAGGGATCTCCGATGACGACACGCCCAGCTTGGCTCGAATGCCTGGAAAGGGAGCCCAGTGCTCCGTTCGAAGCGGCCCTGTGGATTGCCGCCGAGCATGACCCACAGGTGCAGCCTGCCGCCCTGCTGCGCGACTTCGGCAATCTGCGCCAGCAGGTCGCCGCCGGGCTGCCGCAACTGCCACCGAACGAGCTGGCGCAACCGCTGCTGCGACGCCTCAATGAGCTGGGCTTCCACGAAGACGACGATTACCCGCTGCGCCCGCACGCGGCCCTGCTGCATCTGGTGCTGCAACGCCGACGCGGACAGCCGCTGTCCCTGGCGCTGATTGCCCTGGAACTGGCGCGGCAGCTGGGCATTGCCCTGCAGGCGGTGAATTTCCCCGGCTACCTGCTGGTGCGCGTGCCCGGTGCCGATCACCTGCTCGACCCGTGCAACGGCCGGCGCCTGTATACCCGCGACTGCCGCGAGCTGCTGGCGCGCGTCGCTGGCACCAACAACGAACTCAACGCCGCCCACCTGCAAAGCTGCGATGCCCGCGCCCTGCTGCTGCGCCTGTCGCGCAACCTGTGTCAGCTGCACAGCAACGACGGCAACCACCTGGCTGCGCTGAAGGACGCCGAGCGCATTCTGCTGCTGGCCGAGCCACGCGCCGAAGACCACCTCACCCGCGCCGCCATCTACCGCGCCCTGGATTGCCCGCAAGCCGAACGCTATGACCTGGAACGCGCGTTGCTGCTGTGCGACGACGAGCCGGAGCGCATCCGCCTCGGCCATCGCCTGCGCGAGTTGAGCAGGACCCCGGCCCTGCACTGACAGCCGCGGGCAGCTTTTCCGCACGCATGAAAAAGGCCGACGAATCGGCCTTCTTATCAAACAGCGAATGGATCAGCCAATGTGCTTCTGCAGGTTGGCCATCATCTCGCGCAGCGCGGTGACGTTGTCATCCGGGTGGACCGCCCCCTCGAAGTCGCCGATCTGCTTCCAACTGGCCGCCACGTCTTCCGGGCTGAAGCCGACGCGCGGGTCGAAACCGGCGCCCAGGCTGCGCTCCCAACGCACCTTGCCCATCCAGCCGCCACCGACTTCGTAGAGGCCGGACGTGTCCTTGCACTGCTCGCTACCGAGGAAGACCACCAGCGGGCTGACCAGCTCGGGCTTGAGCTGCTCGAACACCTGCGGCGGGATCAGGCCTTCGGTCATGCGCGTGCCGCCGGTGGGGGCAATGGCGTTGACCAGGATGTTGCTCTTGCGCCCTTCGATCGCCAGGGTGCGGGTCAGGCCGTACAGGCCCAGCTTGGCCATGCCATAGTTGCTCTGGCCGAAGTTGCCGTAGATGCCGGAGGTGGATGCGGTGAAGATCACGCGGCCGTACTGCTGCTCGCGCATG
Source organism: Pseudomonas sp. PDM14 (assembly GCF_014851905.1). Classification (NCBI taxonomy): domain Bacteria; kingdom Pseudomonadati; phylum Pseudomonadota; class Gammaproteobacteria; order Pseudomonadales; family Pseudomonadaceae; genus Pseudomonas; species Pseudomonas sp. PDM14. Next base: position 1,214,789 of record NZ_JACVAQ010000002.1, read on the forward strand.
TGCTCCCACGCCGCGCGGGTCACCTTGTAAGCGCCCTCGACGTGGACCTTGTAGACCAGATCCCAGTCAGCGTCCTCCATCTTGTGGAAGGACTTGTCGCGCAGGATGCCGGCGTTATTCACCACCACGTCGATACGACCGAAGGCGTCCAGCGCGTTCTGCACGATCTTGTCGCCGTCGGTGACCGAATCGTGGTTGGCCACGGCAGTACCGCCAGCGGCCTGGATTTCCGCGACCACCTTATCTGCGGCCGAGGCGTTGGCGCCTTCGCCGTGAGTGCTGCCGCCCAGATCGTTGACCACCACACGGGCGCCATGCTTGGCGAACAGCAGCGCGTGGGCACGGCCCAAACCGCCACCGGCACCGGTGACGATGACCACTTTGTCTTCGAATCGAACGGCATCACTCATGAAGCGGACCTCTTGGCAGGTGGCAAAGCAGCGAGTGTCAGGCAGCGCAGAGCGCTTCACAAGGAAAAACGGGCTGCCTGAATGTCACTCGATAAGACGACGGGATGGTCAGACCCTGACCACCGCTACGCGCCGTTACTGGCCACCGCCGCTGCCGCCACCGCTTGCACCGCCCGCGCCGCCACCTGCAGCACCACCGCCGGTTGCGCCGCCAGTGGAACCACCACTGGTGCCGCCAGCAGGACCGCCAGTAGTGCCGCCACCGGTAGTACCGCCGGTGCCAGTACCCATGCCGCTGCCCGAGCCGCCCATGCCAGTGCCAGTACCGGTTCCGGTGCCAGGCGCAGTTGTGCCAGTGCCGGTTCCAATCCCGGTACCAGTGCCGTTGGTTCCCGGCGCGGTGGTGCCGTTCCCGGTGCCGATACCGTTGCCATTGGTACCGTTACCGATGCCGGTTCCGGTTCCAGTGCCATTAGTACCGGTGCCAATCCCGGTCCCGGTCCCGCTACCGTCGGTGCCAGGCGTCGGTGCCCCCGGCGTTGTAGAGCCCGTGCCAGTGCCGTTGGTACCGGTGCCAGTGGTCGAAGGCGAGCTGGGCGACGTCGGGCCGGGCACGGTCGGGCCCGTGGCGTCGGTTTCGGCGAAGGCTGGGACGGACAGGCTGGCCAGCAGGCCACTGAAGAGCAGTGCGGAAAGCTTGTTGTTGTTCATGGGTCACCTCAATGAAATTGAATGGTTACCCTGAAACCGACTGCCGCTCGGCGAGCGCTGTTCGAGTTAGTGGATCAACGGTAGCCGTCCGCACTGGCCGTACTCGGCGGGCAACCATCGTCATGCGCCGCAGGCGCAGCAACGGCGTCGAAGCGGTAACTGGCGTCATGGTCCGGCGCGCCACCGGCGATGATCAGGAACATGCCGAAGCTGCTCTCGTGCAACTGCATCTGCAGGTGGTCGTCACGCACCCGCACCTGCGCCTCGCGCGACTGCCGCCCCCAAGCCAGCGGTGGCAGGCCGCTGAAGTAGCTCTGCTCGTGGAAGAAAGCTTGCTCGCGCCACTCGCCCTGCAGCTCCATGCGCGCCACGCAGCGCGCCTGGCGGTACAGGCTGAGCTGCAGATAGCCGTCACCGAGCCGGCGCAGGTGCACGTATTCACCCTCGGGTTGCGCCTGACCAATCGGCGCCAGCTCGCGCCACAGGTAGCGCGGCACGGCCGTGGGCTCGGCGAGATTCTGGTACCAGCCGTCCCAAACAGGTGTAGGGGATACACGCTCGTGACCGCCACAGGCGGTCAGCGCCAGCAGCGCGCTGCCAACCAGCCCGGCTCGCCAGCCGATGGGCATCAGCCGGCTCAGGCGACGCGGATCAGGCTGAGGTGGTTGTACAGGTGCATCACATGCGCCTGGGCGTAGTCCTCGGGGCTGAGCAGGCCATAGGCGAAGTGCGGCTGCAGCGCCTCGGTGTGCGCGGCAAAACGCTGCAGGGACTGCTGCAGGCGGGCGATGGCGGCATCGGTGGACGCCGGTTCGGCCAGCGGCGCGGCACCGGGAATCGGCTCGATCAGCGAGTGACGCATGGCGCCACGGGCAGCAAACACGGAAAACGCCAGCGGCCCGACACTCTCGCGGAACCAGGCCGGTTTCAGCTCCGGAAAGCCATCCAGCGAATACTCGACACTCTGCGCGCAGTGGTTGAATACCTCGGCCGGGCTCCAACCCTTGCTGCTCACCAGCTCACGGCCGACCAGGCCGGCGAGCACCTGCTGCGCGCCCTCCAGGCTCAGCGCCGCCGGCGCCGGGCCGGTGGGCAAGGCCCAGAAGCCGCCACCGAGTGCGGCCACGCCGCCAACCGAGAGAAGTGCGAGAAGGTGCCGTCTGTTCATGCGCGGTCGAGTCCCTGACGAAAGGTGAGGTAGTGCTGCAGCACCGCCTGTGGTGCTTCGGTCTGCGGATAGTGGCCGATATCCTCGAGCAGAACCGTGTCCGGGTTGGCGATCAGTTCGCGGTAGCGCGCGACCATGTGCGCCCCGGAAATCGGATCGAGCGCGCCATCGATCACCCGCAGCGGTACCCCGCCCTTTTGCATCGCCGTTACCCAGCGTTCGCGCTGCTCGCGGCGATCGAGGATGTAGCGGATCAGCCGGTGCATCACCGCCGGGCCGTCGTTGTGCGCGATCAGCGCCCAGAAGGCGTCCAGCTCGCTCTCGCTGGGCGGCGTCTGCGGGCCGAACACCTTGGTCAGGTTGGCCTTCAGCTTGGCGCGCGAGAACAGCCTGCCGAGCAACGGTCCCAACGGGCTGAGCAGCAGTTTCTGCATCAGCACCGGGCGATGGGTCTCCGGGAACAGTCCGCCATTGAGGAACACGCAGCTGGCGAGCTGGATGTGACCGTCATGGTGCCGCGCCAGCAGTTCCTGGGCCACGCTGTCGCCATAATCGTGCGCCAGCACATGCACCGGCCCGTCGACGCCCAGGTGGGCGAGCAGCGCCTGCTGCAGGTCAGCCTGTTCCAGCAGGCTATACAAGTGAGCGCGCGGCTTGGCCGAATAGCCGAAACCGAGCATGTCGCAGGCGATCAGCCGGTAGCGCTCGGCCAGGGGCTGCCAGAGGTAATGCCAGTCCCAACTGGCGGTGGGGAAGCCGTGGATCAACAACAATGGCTCGCCGTCTGCCGGCCCCGCCGTCCAGTAGCGAATCGCGTGCCCGCCAAAGCTGAAGCCCTGCCCCTGCGCGCGCCAGTCCGCCAGGGCAATACCAGGCAGCGCCATCAGTTGGCGTAGCCGGGCATCTGCTGATCGAGCTTGCGCAGCAGCGCCGGCCACGGCAGCGCGCCACCCATGCCCTGCGGGCTTTTCATCACGCCGGCGATCATCGCCCGGGCGCCGTCGAGGATCTGCTGCGGAATGTGGATCAGCTCGGTGCCGCCACTCTGCGCCATGATCTGGATTTCGCAGGCGCGCTGCAGGGTGAACATGCCGAGGAAGGCATCGGCGATGCTGCCGAACGCGGTCATCAGGCCGTGGTTGGGCAGGATCATGAAGTTCTTGTCGCCCAGGTCGGCCTGCAGGCGCGATTTCTCGTCGTGATTCAACGCCACGCCTTCATAACCGTGATAAGCCAGGCTGGCGAGCACGAACAGCGACTGTTGCGACAGCGGCAGCAGGCCGCCCTTCTGCGCCGACACGGCGATCCCGGCCGGGGTGTGAATATGCAGCACGCAGCCGGCGTCATGCCGCACTTCGTGCACGGCGCTGTGAATGGTGTAGCCGGCCGGGTTGATGTCGAACGGGCCGTCCATCAGCTTCTTGCCGGCCAGGTCGACCTTGACCAGGCTCGACGCGGTGATTTCGTGGAACATCAGCCCGTAGGGGTTGATCAGGAAGTCTTCGGTGCCCGGCACCTTGGCCGAGATGTGGGTGAAGATCAGGTCGTCCCAACCGTACAGGGCGATCAGGCGGTAGCAGGCGGCCAGGTCGACGCGGGTCTGCCATTCGGCAGCGGACACCTGGTCGCGTACGTTGATTTCGGGAAAGGCTTGTGCAGCGGTCATGGCGAAATCCTCGGTTTGTTGTTGTGCCGAAGAGTCTAGTGACCTGTGCGCCAAGGCATAGTCGCCTTGCAGGCCAGCTTAGTGACCGTGGCGGTCAGCCCCCACTCGCCCGGCCGCGAGTGGCCAGACGGGTGGACTGCCGCGATTAACCCTGCAGCGTGGCGATGAATTCGACCAGCCAGGGCTGGGCATCGTCCTCGGGGGTCACGCTTTCGCTGGCGTCCAGGCGCAGCATCGGCAGTGCCTCGCGCATGCCCAGTTCGAGGAATAGCTCGCGCATCAGCTCGCCGCCGCCGCAGAAGGTGTCGTAGCTCGAGTCGCCCAGCGCGACCACGCCGGCCGGGCGCCCGCTCCACGCCGGAAAGGTGTCACGGATCTCGTAGTAGAGGCCCTGCAGGTTGCCGGGCAACTCGCCCATGCCGGTGGTCGAGGTCACGGCCAGCAGTGCATCGGGGGCGAAGCCCTGCAGGTCGGCGAGGCTGGTGCCGGCCTTGTACCAGGTCTCGAAACCGGCGGCCTGCAGCAGGCTCTGGGCGCGGTGGGCGACTTCTTCGGCGGCGCCGTAGACCGAACCCGACAGGATGGCGACTTTCATGCAGAACTCCGAAACATGTTGATAATCCCTCGCATTATGCCGCAAGTGGACAGTGCATCGGGATGACTTAGAATGCAGCCAACTGCGCCTCCAGAGCCCGAACCATGATCAATGCCAAGCTGCTGCAACTGGTGATCGACGCCTCCAACGACGGCATCGTGGTCGCCGAACAGGAAGGCGACGACAACATTCTGATCTATGCCAATGCCGCATTCGAGCGCCTGACCGGCTACGCCAGCGACGACATTCTCTACCAGGATTGCCGCTTCCTGCAGGGCGAAGACCGCGCCCAGCCGGCCGTGGCCGTGATTCGCCAGGCCGTGCTCAGCCATCAGCCATGCCGCCAGGTGATCCGCAACTACCGCAAGGACGGCAGCGCCTTCTGGAACGAGCTGTCGATAACCCCGGTGTTCAACGACGGCGACCAGCTCACCTATTTCATCGGCATCCAGAAGGATGTCAGCGAGGAAGTCATCGCCAAGCAGCGGGTAACGGAACTCGAAGCCGAAGTTGCCCGTCTCAAGGAAGAGCTCGCAGCCTTGAAGTCGCCACGCTAACCCCGCCCCCAGCGCCCCTGGCGCTTGCCATCGCTTGCGACAGCTCGCCCCCACCCCACGAGCCCGTTCCCCACGAGGGTGAAGTCCGTGTCCGAGCAGTCCGTATTGTCCAGCGAAGAGCTGGATTTCATTCAACACATGTTCGACAGCCCGCTGATCGGCAAGCGCCTGCAGATCCCGACCTTCAATGTCGACGGTGATCCGCGTGGCAACGCCCTGCTCAGCGCACTGGCGCAGAACGCCCAGCTGAGCCTGGATGCGCGCTTCGATGGCTACTGGATGTCGTTCCCGGTGCAGATGATCGAGGACGAACTGCACAACCTGCAGCTCGAACTGGGTGCGCCGAGCATTTTCGAGGAAGGTGCCGTGCAGCGTCCTCTGCGCCTGCACCTGGAAACGCCGTTGCCCCTGCTCGACGACAATGCCCGGCCCAGCGACCTGCAGGTGCAGCAGATTTCCCCCAACGGCCTGCTGGTCAGCGGCGCGGCGCTGCTGCCGGTGCAGTTCGACCTGTGGCTGCCGCTGCCCGAGCAGGACGCCATCGCCGTGCGCGGCCGGCTGGTTCGCCTGGTAGCGCCGCACCAGGGCGCCTACGTACTCAGGCTGCGCCACGCCGAGCACGCCGAGCGCCTGCGTCAGTTCATCTTCGAGCAGCACCGCCGCCAGCACCCGGAACTGCAACTGCCGCGCTGAGCTATTTTCCCGCGATGCGGCAAATGTCTCGCGCGGGAAATATCAATCGTCTAGCCTTGTCCGTCCTGGCAGATTGCCGTCGCAGACGCCGCCGCGCGATGCGTATAGGCCAAAGCAATCGTGCTCATGGCCTCAATCAATTAAGAGATTCCGGCCAACCCCGTTAGGATGGCCTCCATCAAATTACCAACCCCCTGAAGGAGTTCACTGATGTCTCTGATCAACACTCAAGTACAGCCTTTCAAAGCCAACGCGTTCCACAACGGCAAGTTCATCGAGGTCACCGAAGAAAGCCTGAAAGGCAAATGGTCGGTCCTGATCTTCATGCCGGCAGCCTTCACCTTCAACTGCCCTACCGAAATCGAAGACGCTGCCAACAACTACGCCGAGTTCCAGAAGGCCGGTACCGAAGTGTACATCGTCACCACTGACACCCACTTCTCGCACAAGGTCTGGCACGAGACTTCCCCGGCTGTCGGCAAGGCTCAGTTCCCGCTGATCGGCGACCCGACCCACGTTCTGACCAACGCCTTCGGCGTGCATATCCCGGAAGAAGGCCTGGCCCTGCGCGGTACCTTCGTGATCAACCCGGAAGGCGTGATCAAGACCGTGGAAATCCACTCCAACGAGATCGCTCGTGACGTCGGCGAGACCCTGCGCAAGCTGAAAGCTGCCCAGTACACCGCTTCGCACCCGGGTGAAGTCTGCCCGGCCAAGTGGAAAGAAGGCGAGAAGACCCTGGCTCCGTCCCTGGACCTGGTCGGCAAAATCTAAAAATGGATGGAGGGCTGCTGCGCTAGGCAGTGCTGCGTTGAACTAAGACTCGGGCTGCTCATTTACAGCTCGTAAAGTCGCCCGCGACTCCGACCGGCCCTCGTCTTAGTTCGCCTTGCACTGCCGTCGCTCGCGACGCGCTCCACTCCATTTTTCGCCTCACGAAGCCTTACCAGGCTTCAGCAGGCGCCCGAACGCCCGGGCGCGATCCGCCCGGGCGTTTGTTCGTCCGAAATTCGTAAAAGGAAACCTGTCATGTTGGATGCCACTCTTAAAACCCAGTTGAAGGCCTACCTCGAGAAGGTCACCCAGCCGTTCGAGATCGTCGCGTCCCTCGATGACAGCGACAAATCCCAGGAAATGAAGGGTCTGCTCGACGACATCGTCAGCCTGACCGACAAGATCACCCTGAAGACCGATGGCAGCGACGCTCGTGTCCCATCGTTCTCGCTCAACCGTGCCAACGGCAATATCAGCCTGCGCTTCGCCGGCATTCCGATGGGCCACGAATTCACCTCGCTGGTACTCGCCCTGCTACAGGTCGGCGGTCACCCGTCGAAAGCCGCACCCGAGATCCTCGAGCAGATCCGCAACATCGAAGGCGAATTCAACTTCGAGACCTACTTCTCGCTGTCCTGCCAGAACTGCCCGGACGTGGTCCAGGCGCTGAACCTGATGGCCGTGCTCAACCCCAACATCCGCCATGTCGCCATCGACGGCGCGCTGTTCCAGGAAGAAGTCGAGCAGCGCCAGATCATGGCCGTGCCGAGCATCTACCTGAACGGCGAACTGTTCGGCCAGGGCCGCATGGAGGTCGAGCAGATCCTCGCCAAGATCGACACCGGCGCCGCCGCGCGTGATGCCGAGAAGCTCAACGCCAAGGATGCCTTCGACGTGCTGGTCATCGGTGGTGGCCCGGCCGGCGCCGCGGCGGCGATCTACGCCGCACGTAAAGGCATTCGCACCGGCGTTGCCGCCGAGCGCTTCGGCGGCCAGGTGCTCGACACCATGGCCATCGAGAACTTCATCTCCGTGCAGGAGACCGAAGGGCCGAAACTGGCGCGCGCCCTGGAAGAGCACGTCAAGCAGTACGAAGTCGACATCATGAACCTGCAGCGTGCCAGCGCCCTGATCCCGGCCAGCGCCGAGGGCGGCCTGCACGAGGTCAGGTTCGAGAGCGGTGCCAGCCTCAAGGCCAAGACCGTGATCCTCTCCACCGGCGCACGCTGGAGGGAAATGAACGTGCCCGGCGAGCAGGAGTACCGCAACAAGGGCGTGGCCTACTGCCCGCACTGTGACGGCCCGCTGTTCAAGGGCAAGCGCGTGGCGGTGATCGGCGGCGGCAACTCCGGCGTGGAAGCGGCCATCGACCTGGCTGGCATCGTCGCCCAGGTCACCCTGCTCGAATTCGACAGCCAGCTGCGCGCCGATGCCGTGCTGCAGAAGAAGCTCTACAGCTTGCCGAACGTCACCGTGATTACCAGCGCCCTGACCAGCGAAGTGAAAGGCGACGGGCAGAAGGTCACCGGCCTGGTCTACAAGGACCGCAACTCCGAGGCCTTCAACGACATCGAGCTGGAAGGCATCTTCGTGCAGATCGGTCTGCTGCCGAACTCCGACTGGCTGAAAGGCACCGTCGAGCTGAGCAACCGTGGCGAAATCATCGTCGACGCCCGTGGTGAAACCTCGCTGCCGGGCATCTTCGCCGCCGGCGACGTAACCACCGTGCCGTACAAGCAGATCGTCATCGCCGTGGGCGAAGGGGCCAAGGCCTCGCTGTCCGCCTTCGACCACCTGATCCGCCACAACTGATCACGGCACACCAACGAAAAAGCCGGGTATCTCGCGATACCCGGCTTTTTTATTGCCGCCGAATGTTCGGCGCACCGTGCGCACCCTAGGTCATCGCTCTGGCCTCTTGCATCCGCGTGGCCTACTGGGCGCTGAGCACCCGGTACTCATCCTGCGCCAGCTGGTCGGTGAGGCCGCTGACGAAATCCAGCAGCAGACGGGTGCGGTGGTAGAACTCCCACAGCGGCGCGTCGGCGCCTTGCTGCTGGGTCAGGGCCTGGCGGTAGGCACTGAGCAGGTGGGTTGGCAGACGGCGGATCAGCATGCGCAGGTCGGCGCGGCCGCCCCCGGCGAGCATGGCCTGAAAGGCCTCGCCATCCAGGCCAAGCAAGGCGCCATACACCTCGAGCAGGCCCTGCAGGATGCGCAGTCCCTGCAGCTGCAACGTGTCGACCTCGCGGTGGCAGAACACGTGCTCGGCGCCAACGGTCTTGAAGGTCTGCACCACCGCGCAGGCGGCGCTGTCGTCTTCCAGCAGGGCACGGTCGAGGGTGCCGGCGAACACTGCGTCGAGCTGCTCGATGAACTGCTCGGCGGCGTGCTGCACCAGCGGGTGGATCAGGTTCACCCGCAGGCGGATGAAGAACTTGCCGACCTTGTCCACCGGCTCGTCGGCGGCCCGCTGCCAGGCATCCTGCAGCAGCTCGGCGAAACTGCGACCCTTGGCATCGATCACGCTGTCCAGCGGTTTGAAGCGGGCGAAGGTATCACGCAGCAGCTCGCAGAGCCGGTCGAGGTCGAGGATGCCCTTGACCACGGCGTCTTCCAGGTCGGCCAGGCAGTAGGAAATGTCGTCCGCCGCCTCCATCACGTAGACCAGCGGGTAGCGCGTCTGCGGCGCCATGCCCAGGGCCTGCCACAGCCCCTCGACGAAGCCTTCCTCGCTGAGGTAGAAGCCGGGCTTCTTGCGCAAGTAGGCACCGGCGCTGCCCTTCGGTGGGCGGGGTTGATGGGCGGCGCGCACGTACTTGAGCATGCACGCCGCCTGGCTGTAAGTCAGGTTCATGTCGTGCAAACGGTGCACCAGGCGGATGGCCTGGGCGTTGCCTTCGAAGGCGTTGAGGTCGGCGAGCATGCGCTGGCGCAGCTCGTTATCGCTCGGCGTTGGCACCGCCGCGGCGAACAGCCCGTCGAGGTGCCGGGCGCACCAGTCGCCGATGGCGAATTCGCCGAAGTGGCCGAACGGCGGGTTGCCCACGTCGTGGGTCAGGCAGGCCATTTCCACCAGGGTTTCCAGGGCGCCGTCGAGGCCGTCGAGGCCATGTTCGGCAGCCCGCGGCCCGAGCTTGTGGAACAGCGTGCGCACGATGTGCCGACCGACCTGCTGCACCTCCAGCGAATGGGTCAGGCGGCTGCGCACCGCGGCGTTGCGTTCCAGCGGGAAGACCTGGGTCTTCTGCTGCAGTCGGCGTACCGCGGCGCAGTTGATGATGCGCCCGCGGTCGCTTTCCAGCCGCTCGATCAGCTCGTCCCGCCACTCCGCGCCGTGCCCCGTGGGCAGCTCGCTGCCGTCACGCGGACGCCGCAGGGAAATCTTCGCCTTGAAATCCACTCACCCACTCCCTCTGCCGATTGCCCTGCAGAGCCTACAGTGACCGCCTGCCCTTGGCCACGCGGCGCCGGCACCTTATCCTCTCGACCTACCCTATTCCGCGATCCGGCCCACCGATGAACCCCGACGATCTCCTGCTCCTGGTCACCCGCACCATGCCCTTCGGCAAGTACAAGGACCGCCTGATCGCCGACCTGCCCGGCCACTACCTCAACTGGTTCGCCCGCGAAGGCTTCCCCAAGGGCGAGATCGGCCGCCTACTCGCGCTGATGCAGGAGATCGACCACAACGGCCTCAAGCCGCTGCTCGACCCGCTGCGCCAGCGCCGGGGCTGATCCGCCGATAGCGCACCATTTGCATCCGCAATAACGTCACCTCGGGGCTTCATCGCCGCGCGCCGGAGGATTAGGGTGAGGCCTTTGCCACTCCCTGCCACTTGCCCGAGGACTCACCATGCACCCCTACTTCAGCCTCAAAGGTCGCACCGCCCTGGTCACCGGCGGCACACGCGGCATCGGCCGGATGATCGCCCAGGGCTTCCTCGAAGCCGGCGCGCGCGTGTTCATCTGCGCCCGCGATGGCGCGGCCTGCATCCAGGTGGCCGAGGAACTGTCGCTGTACGGTGAGTGCATCGGCCTGCCGGCGGACCTGTCCAGCGAGGAAGGCGCACGCGCCCTCGCCGAGCACCTGGCCATCCACGCTCAGCAGCTGGACATCCTGGTCAACAACGCCGGCACCACCTGGGGCGCGCCGCTGGAAAGCTACCCGGTGCGCGGCTGGGAGAAGGTCATGCAGCTCAACGTCACCTCGGTGTTCAGCTGCATCCAGCAACTGCTGCCGCTGCTGAAAAAGGCCGGCAATGCACAAAGCCCGGCGCGGGTGATCAACATCGGCTCGGTGGCCGGCATCAGCGCCTTCGGCGAGCAGGCCTACGCCTACGGGCCGAGCAAGGCCGCGCTGCACCAGCTGTCGCGGATCCTGGCCAAGGAACTGGTCGACGAGCACATCAACGTCAACGTCATCGCGCCGGGGCGTTTCCCCAGCAAGATGACCAAGCACATCGCCCAGGACGAAGCGGCCATGGCCGAAGACGTCGCGGTGATCCCCATGAAACGCTGGGGCCGCGAAGAGGAGATGGCCGCCCTGGCGATCAGCCTGGCCAGCGCGGCTGGCGCCTACATGACCGGCGCGATCATCCCCATCGACGGCGGCTTCACCCTGTAACCCCCATGTATCCCTTGCGCGCAGTGCTGCGCGCCAAGGGCACCACTGTCCCCGCCTCTCTTGCCCAGCACGCGCGCTGCAGCCGCCTTGGCAGCAATGCCCAGCCCTGCGGCGCACCCGCACAAATGCCATGAACCTTACCGACTGGCCCTCTCACTAACGCAAGAGAGCCGGCAATTCGCCGCCTCGCTGCCGTGCGTTGTCCCGTCCAAGTAAGGATAAAAAAATGATCACTACATCCGATATTGCTGCAACTGCCCTGGATGACCCCGCCAACACCTCCGGCGTTTCCTGGGCCGCGATCTTCGCTGGCGCAGCCGCTGCGGCGGCGTTATCGCTGATCCTCATCCTGCTCGGCTTCGGCCTCGGCTTCAGTGCGGTATCGCCCTGGAGCAACGAAGGCATCAGCGCCGAGGGACTGGGGATTTCGACGATCATCTGGCTCGCCTTCACCCAGCTCCTCGCGGCGGGCATGGGCGGTTACCTGGCCGGTCGCCTGCGGCTGAAGTGGACCACCCTGCACAGCGACGAGGTGTTCTTCCGCGACACCGCCCACGGCTTTCTCGCCTGGGCCGTGGCCACTCTGCTGACCGCCACCGTGCTGGTCGGCTCAGTCAGCGGCATCGTCGGCGCCGGTGTTCAGGCCAGTGCGCAAGTCGCCTCCGGCGCGGCACCCACGGCTCTGGCTGGTGCCGAGGACGAGTACGGCTATTACATCGACGGCCTTTTCCGTGACGACCGCCCGGCGCCGAGCGCCGATGACGCCGCGCACAGCGTGGTTGCCCGCATCCTGGCGCGCAGCCTGGACAACGATGGCGAGCTGGCGCCAGCCGACCGCGCCTACCTCATCCAGCTGGTGAGCCAGCGCACCAACCTGTCCGCCACCGAGGCCCAGGCGCGTGTCGACGCGGTCTACGCCCAGGCGCGCGAGAGTGTGCTACAGGCCAAGCAGACCGCCGACGAGGCACGCAAGGCCGCCGCACACGCGACCCTGTGGATGTTCGTCGCCCTGCTGATCGGCGCCTTCGTCGGCAGCTTCGCCGCCACCCTCGGCGGTCGCCACCGTGACACCGCGGTGATTCTGGTCAGCGACTACCGCACCACCACCGCCCCTCTTCGCTGATAGACAAGGAGAACAGACATGCGCTCACTTCTGCTGTGGTTCCTCGGTGTACCGATCCCGCTGATCATCCTGATCGCGCTGCTGACCTGATCATCCGACAGGTCGAAAAAAAGGCCGCGTCCCTGCCGGGACGCGGCCTTTTTCATGGTGCGCTGCGTTACTCCGCCTGGGCGGCCTTCAGCGCCTCATAGGCCGGCGCAGCGTAGATGCCGACGTCCACCGCCAGCTCCAGCACGCGCGGCAGGTCGCTGGTGTAGACCAGCACCGCCTGCAGCTCGTCATCCAACGGCTCGCTGATGTCCAGCAACACGTAGCCGCTCTTCTCCTTGTACAGCGCCGAGAGCTGCACCTGAATACGGTTGAGCGCCTTCAGCGGCTCGACCTTGACCAGTTGCTTGGGCTTGAGGTTGAACGCCACCTCGGGACCGAAAGACTCGACGATCTGCTGAAACAGCGCATCGTAGCTGTCGGCCTGGAACAGCACGGTTTCCGGCAGGCTGCCGATCACCACCCACTCGCCCAGCGGGATGGGGAAACTGTCGTCGTAGTTGATGTCCGGGTTGGCGGCGAGAAAGGCCTGCGGGTCGGCGTAGGCCTGCGCGGCTTCGTCGGCGATGCGCGCGATCTCCTCCTCGGTCATGCAGCCGGAGCTGATCAGGGTGATGAGTTCGAGGAGTTGGGCTTGCATCGGGGTCATCCTGGCGCCTTGGGTGGGCGCTTAGGATACAGGGCCGACGCCGGGTGGGCGAAATTCGCTCTATATGACGCGGGCCTTTTTCTGCGCCCTTGCATGACGACGGCTTCTTTCCCTTCCAGCACCGAGTCCCTTCCACGCCCCCGTGCGAGGGCGATGGTGCGAAGGATGGCAGCGTTCGGCAGACGTCGACGCTGCTTCGTTATCAACCCGTCATCCCCCGCGCAAGCAGGGACGCCGAGGTCACCTGCTCTCAGCGCAGCTTCTCCAGCATCTGGTAATACCACATGCCGACCGACAGCATCGGGTTGCCGAAGATATCGCCCAGCGGCACCTTGATGTGCTTGCAGCTGGCGAAGGTGTCGAACTGGCCCAGGGTGCCGGTCAGGGCGTTGGCCATGATCTCGCCCATGATGTGGGTGGTGGCGATGCCGTGGCCGGAGTAGCCCTGGCAGTACCAGACGTTGTCCGACAGCTTGCCCAGCTGCGGGATGCGGTTCATCACGATGCCCATGGCGCAGCTCCACTGGAAATCGATCTGCACGCCCTTGAGCTGCGGGAAGGTGCGTTCGATGCACGGCCGCAGTTCGCCGGGGATGTCGCGCGAGTCGCGCCCGGAGTAGTTGGCGCCACCGCCGAACAGCAGGCGGCCATCGGCGGTCAGGCGGTAGTAGTCGAGGACGAAGCGGCAGTCGTACACGGCCAGGTCCTGCGGGTTGATGGTTTTCGCCAGCTCGCCCAGCGGTTCGGTGGTGACGATGCCGCCCATGGCCGGGAAGATCATGCCCTTGAGCTGCTTGCGTTCGAGCTTGTGGTAGACGTCGCCGGCCAGCAGCACCTGCTTGGCGTCGATGCGGCCCTGGGCGGTGATCACCGCCGGGTTGGCGCCGTGGACGATCTCCAGCACCTCGGAATGCTCGAAGATCAGCGCGCCCAGGCTCTCGGCCGCACGCGCCTCGCCGATGCACAGGTTGAGCGGGTGCAGGTGCATGTTGCGGGTGTTCTTCACCGCGCCCAGGTACAGCTCGCTGCCCAGGTGCGCGCGCATGCCGTCGCGGTCCAGCAGGCTGACCTCGTCGCCCATGCCGCGGCGCTGGGCTTCCTCGTAGGCGCTGCGCAGCTCGTCCATGTGGCTGGGCTTCATCGCCGCGTGCAGGTGGCCGTGCTTGAGGTCGCAGGCGATGCCGTACTTCTCGACGCGGCCCTTGATGATCTCGTGGCCGCGCCAGCGCAGGTGCCAGATGAAGTCGTCGACCTCGGCGCCGATCTTGTTGCGCATCTGCGTGCGCATGGCCTCGTCGCCGGACAGGCTGCCGGTGACCTGGCCACCGTTGCGCCCGGTGGCGCCCCAACCGATCTTGTGGGTTTCGACGATGGCCACCTTGAGCCCGCGTTCGGCCAGTTCGACCGCCGTGGCGACGCCGGTGAAACCGCCGCCGATGATCACCACGTCGACGCTGACCTGGCCCTGCAGGGTCGGGTAGTCGGTCTCCTGATTCAGCGTCGCGGTGTAGTAGGACGGTGTGCGCTCGGCGGCGGCACGGGTGGTTGGCAATGCAGCGGTCATGGCAGGTGTTCCTTGTGCGTGGGGTGGAAACCGCGAAGCGCTTCCACCACGGGTCGTGGCATACGTAGTGCGGGCCTGCGGCTGGGCGACAGGCCTGGTCGCGGCGGCGAACGGTGGATTCAGCAAGCGTCAGGCATGGGTCAGGTACCAGCGCCAGTCCTGCTCGCCGACCTCGCCCATGAACTGGCGGTACTCGGCACGCTTGATCGCCAGGTACACGCGCAGAAATTCCTCGCCCAGGGCATCACGCGCCCAGGCGGAGTTTTCCAGCGCCTCGAGCGAGGTCAGCCAGTCGGTCGGCAACAGCGTCTTGGCCTGGGCATAGCCGTTGCCGGTGACCGGCTCGCCCGGATCGATCTGCTCGCGGATGCCGCGGTGGATGCCGGCGAGAATCGCCGCCGCCGCCAGGTAAGGGTTGGCGTCGGCGCCGCAGATGCGGTGTTCGAGGTGCCGGGTATGGGCCGGGCCGCCGGGTACGCGCAGGCTGACGGTGCGGTTGTCGACACCCCAGGTCGGCGCCAGTGGCGCGTAGCTGTTGGCCTGGAAGCGCCGGTAGGAATTGGCATTGGGGCAGAACAGCAGCAGCGAATCGAGCAGCGATGCGAGCATGCCGCCGACCGCCAGGCGCAGCAGCGGCGTGCCGGCCGGGTCGTCGCTGGCGAACAGGTTGTGCCCGGCGGCATCGGCCAGGCTGACGTGCATGTGCATGCCGGTGCCGGCGATGTCGTCGAATGGCTTGGCCATGAAACAGGCCTGCATGCCGTGCTGATGGGCCACCGCCTTGACCAGGCGCTTGTAGCGCACGGCCTGATCCATCGCCGCCAGCGCCTCGCCATGTTCCAGGGTGATCTCCACCTGCCCCGGTGCGTACTCGGAAATCGCCGTGCGCGCCGGGATGCCCTGCTGCTTGCAGGCGGCATAGAGGTCGGCGAGGAACGGTTCGATCTGTTCCAGCTCGCGCAAGCCGTAGACCTGGGTGCTGCGCGGACGCTGGCCGTCGCTGTCACGCGCTGGCTGCGGGCGGCCGTTGGCGTCACGCTGCTGGTCGAGCAGGTAGAACTCCAGCTCGCAGGCCATCACCGGGTGGTAGCCATCGGCCTTGAGCTGGTCGATCACCCGCACCAGCAGGTGGCGCGGGTCCGCCACGGCGGCCGGCAGGCCTTCGCTGGGGTGCATGCTGACCTGCACCGCGGCGGTGGGAATCCTGCGCCAGGGCAGGCGCACCAGGCTGCCGGCCAGTGGGTAGGCGCGGCAGTCGATGTCACCGACATCCCAGACCAGC
Organism: Pseudomonas sp. PDM14; assembly: GCF_014851905.1. NCBI lineage: Bacteria > Pseudomonadati > Pseudomonadota > Gammaproteobacteria > Pseudomonadales > Pseudomonadaceae > Pseudomonas > Pseudomonas sp. PDM14. The sequence continues at coordinate 1,230,656 of NZ_JACVAQ010000002.1, forward strand.
CCGGAATCCTCCACGTCTTCGCCGTGCAGGCTCAGGCCGAGGATCGTGCTCGGTAATGGTCGGCCGCTTTCATACACAGCCAGCAGTTCCTCGCGGTGCAGCAGCTTGCCGCGCGGCACGCCGTTGGCGTCGAGGATGAATAGCTCGACCATGTCGATATCGGGGTTGTCTTGCAGAAAGGACCTGGCGTCCTCGACGGGGGCGAAATTCATGCTGTTCTCGCTTGGCGCACACTGGCGCGCGTTGTCCGGACCACGGCCACCCATCGTCACGCTAGACGGGCATCAGGGCAGACAAAAACCTTTGGCGGCAGGCTGCGGACATGGCGCAGCCATCTGATCGATCAGCGGGCGAACAGGCCATCCGGCGGGCGAGCATGACGGCAATGCCAGAGCGCCCAGAAGGCCAGCAGCAGATTGCGCAAAGAGGGTGAGTTGCCAACGCAGAACCGCATCCTTGGGGGGAAGGATGCGGCTGAAACCCGGGGGGAATGCGTTGGCGAACTCATGGCCGCAGAGACTCGCATGGCATTCAGTTGTGTTTAAATTCGATTTTTTACATGTTCAGTTCTGCATGTACTAAACATTGCGCCGCGCGTTCATCTGCGTCAGCACGCGCTCGGCGTTCTCCGTGCAACCCATACCTTCCGGGCGCGCCTCGATGCTGGCGATGACGGCCAGCAGCCGCGCCTTGTTCTGCGCCAGACGCTCCTGCATCTGCTCGATCTCGCCGACCTTGCGCTGCAGGCTGGCCAGCAGCTGATCGTGCGGCCAGTTCTCCTGGCCGGCATCGGGCAACAGGCGGCGCACCTCATCGAGGCTGAACCCGGACTGCTGCGCGCTGGTGATGATGCCCAGCGTCTGCACCATGTGCTCCGGGTAGTCGCGATACCCATTGGCCTGACGTTGCGCCGCGATCAGCCCGCTGGCCTCGTAGAAGCGGATGCGCGAGGCCGCCAGGCCACTGCGCCTGGCCAACTCACCGATTTTCATGTTGCGCTCCTGTTGCCTATTGACATTAAAGTTAACTTTAACCTTAGTCTGGCCTCGTCAGCCACCACCGGAATGCCACCATGCCCCTCTTCAACCCCCTGCAACTGCCCAACGGCAGCATCATCGGCAACCGTATCGCCAAGGCCTCCATGGAGGAAAACCTGGCCGATGCGAGCCAGGGCCCGTCCGCCGACCTGCTGCGCCTGTATCAAGCCTGGGCCGCAGGTGGCGTCGGGCTGCTGCTGACCGGTAACGTGATGGTCGATCGCCGCGCCATGACCGGCCCCGGCGGCGTGGTGCTGGAAGACGAGCAGCAACTGGAGAAATTCCGCGAATGGGCGCGCATCGGCCGCAGCCACGGCGCGCAGTTCTGGATGCAGATCAACCACCCTGGTCGGCAGATGCAGGCCAACCTCGGCCAGCAGACCGTCGCGCCTTCGGCGATCGCCCTGGAGCTGGGCGGGCTGTCGAAGATGTTCCCGGTGCCCAAGGCGCTGAGCGAGGCGGAAATCGACGCGCTGATCCAGCGCTTCGCGCGCACCGCGCAACTGGCCGAGCAGGCCGGTTTCAGCGGTGTGCAGATCCACGCGGCGCACGGCTACCTGCTCAGCCAGTTCCTCTCGCCCCTGAGCAACACCCGCACCGATCAGTGGGGCGGCAGCCTGGAGAATCGCGCGCGCCTGCTGCTCGACGTGGTCAAGGCAGTGCGCGCCGTGGTGGCGCCGGAGTTCTGCGTGGCGGTCAAACTCAACTCGGCGGATTTCCAGCGCGGCGGCTTCGATGCCGCCGATGCCCAGCGCGTGGTGCTGATGCTCAACGAGCAGGCGGTCGACCTGGTCGAACTGTCCGGCGGCAGCTACGAAGTCCCGGCGATGCAGGGCGAAGCCCGCGACGGCCGTACCCTGGCGCGTGAAGCCTACTTCCTCGAGTTCGCCAGCCAGATCGCCGCCATCGCGCGCATGCCGGTGATGGTCACGGGCGGCATTCGCCGCCGTGCAGTGGTCGAGCAGGTGCTCGCCAGCGGCGTGGCCATGGCCGGCATCGCCACCGCGCTGGCCATCGAGCCAGAACTGCCGAAGCACTGGCGGGCCGGGCAGGACAGCAACCCGCAACTGCCGCCGATCACCTGGAAGAACAAGCCACTGGCCTCGCTGGCGACCATGGCCGTGGTCAAGTTCCAGATGCGCCGACTGGCCCGAGGCAATCAGCCGAACCCGCAGGTATCACCGCTGCGTGCCCTGTTGTGCGAACAGCTGAAGACCCTGCGCCGCACCCGCCAGTACAAGCGCTGGATCAGCCGTCAGGCCTGAGGCCCGAGCCCGTCGAGCACCCGCCGGCTGCGCTCGAACCAGCCGAGCAGGTAGTCGGCCAGGGCCTGGGTGCGACGTGGCAGGTTGCCCTGCCACGGGTGGACCAGGAACACCGGCGTGCTGCGTGTCTGGTAGTCGCGCAGCAGCCACAGCAGGCGGCCGTCGGCCAGTTCATCCTGCACCATGTAGGACGGCAGGCGAGCGATACCGGCCCCGCTCAGCGCGGCCTTCTTCAGCAGGCTGTAATGGTTGCTCGCCAGACCGCCGCGCACCTGCACCCGCTCCAGCTGGTGCTGGCGGTGGTACAGCCACTCCTCGAAACCGGCGTAGTGGGTGTTGAGCAGGCACTGGTGCTCGTTTAACTGCGCCGGCTCCTGCGGCGTGCCATGCAGGGCCAGGTACGCCGGCGCCGCGCAGGTGATCTCCTGCAGGGCGAACAGGGGTTTGGCCACCAGGCGCTCGTCCAGGTGCTGGCCGGAGCGGATGCCCAGGTCGAATCCCTCGGCGACCAGATCGCGGTAGCTGTTGGACAGGTCCAGCTCGACGCGAACCTGCGGATGCTGGCGGATGAAGTCCACCAGCAGCGCATCGAAGAAGGTCTCACCCAGCGACACCGGCACGGTCAGGCGCACGCTGCCCGCCACCTCTTCCTGCAGACTCTGCACCACTTGCCGTGCGCGCTGCGCCTGGGCCTGTAACGCCTGCGCCTCGGGCAGCAGGGCCGCACCGGCGGCTGTTAGGTGCAAACGTCGCGTGGTGCGATGCAGCAACACACTGCCAAGGCTGCGCTCGAGCTGGCTGATGCGCTTTGACAGCTGGCCCTTGCTACACCCCAGGCGCTCGGCCGCCGCGGTGAAACTGCCCGCCTCCAGCAGCAGGGCGAAGGCTGCCAGGTCTTCCAGATCACTCATGGGGCTGTGCTCGATTGTTTCCTTGTGAGAACCAAAGGTTTCACATTGCCTGGATTATTGGCAACAACCGACGCCCTAGACTAAGTGCCTCATCCAGCCAGCGAGAGCACTTCCCATGAAAATCATCCTGATCGGCGCCAGCGGGACCATCGGCCAGGCCGTGGCCCGTGAACTGAGCGAGCGCCATGAACTGATCCGCGTCGGCCACGCCAGTGGCGAGCTGCAGGTCGACATCACCGACAGCGGCTCGATTCGGCGCCTGCTCGAACGCACCGGCCCGTTCGACGCACTGATCAGCACCGCCGGCAAGCTGCATTTCGGCGCGCTGGAGGACATGAGCGAAGCCGAATACGCCATCGGCCTGCAGGACAAGCTGATGGGCCAGGTCAACCTGGTGCTGATCGGCCGTGAATTCGCCAACGATGGCGCCTCGTTCACCCTCACCTCCGGCGTACTCAGCGAAGACCCGATCCGCCACGGCAGCTCGGCGAGCATGGTCAACGCCGCGCTCGACGGCTTCGTCCGCGGCGCCGCCGTGGAGCTGCCGCGCGGCCTGCGCATCAACAGCGTGAGCCCGACGGTGCTGGTCGAGTCGCTACCGGCTTACGGTCCGTTCTTCCGCGGCTTCAAGGCCGTGCCGGCAGCCGAGGTCGCCCTGGCCTACGCCAAGAGCGCCGAGGGCCGGCAGACCGGCCAGGTGTACAAGGTGCTGTGAACCCCATGCGAGGCTGAAACACGCAATCGCGCTGGCGAGCGTTGCAGGCGTGTGCGATAAAACCGCGCTGACCCTGTCCAAGTGTTGCGACGTGCGGGCCGCCATCGAGCAGCCCCGCGCCTTAACCGATCAATGCGGCAGCATTCGCCCCTCGACCACAAGGACGCCACCATGACCGGCCTTTTGCGCCTCGCCTCCCTGTTCACCATCGCCCTGCTCGCCGGTTGCGGCACCAGCGCGGAAAAAGCCCCCGTGTCCGACCCCGACAGCGCCCTGGTACCGGTGGTCAGCGCACCGACGGCCGATCTCGACAGTCGCTGCAACGCCGACTCGGTGCAGGACCTGATCGGCAAGCCCATCAGTGACGAGCTGGCCGTGGAGGCGCGCGACGATGCCGAGGCGCGCTACCTGCGCATCACCCGACCGAATCAGCCGGTGAGCATGGATTACAACGCGCAGCGCCTGAACATCGACACCGACGACAACGGCGTGATCAAGCAGCTCAGCTGCGGCTGATCACGCCGGGGGCTGGTCGGCGTTATGGCTGGCCAGTTCCATCTGACGGATCAGCCCGGCGCCGATCAGGTACTGGAAGACCTGCAAGTGCGGTTGCTGCAAGTGCTCCTGCAGCGCCTCGGCGCTGCTCCAGACGCCATGCAGGTGCCAGCTGTCCGCACCCTGCTGGCGCAGCTCATACCCCAGGCACCCAGGATCGCGCTGCACCCGCGCTACCAGCTCGGCCAGGTGCACACCCAGTTCTTCGCTGCGGCCGAAGTTGGCGCGGATCAACGCCCGGCTGATCATCTGCTCGCTCATGTGATGCTCCTGTGCGAAGGCCACGCCCTCGCTGCGTGCGGGATGGCGAAGCGCGGCCGCCTCGGCGGACATGGGCGCGAGTCGCAGGCGGCGCTGGCTGCAACGCGCATCGAGCCCCGAACGGGCCCGGCAGATACCGTCGCGGGCCGCGCTGATGAGGGTTTGGGCGATGCTGGGCATGGAGAGTGTCCTCGTGCGGGCTCGACGGAGTTCAAGCCAGGGCAAGGATGCGCAATGCGCACCAGCGAGCGGTATTCGATTGCTGCGCATTTCTTGCCTGATCCTGCGAGTACGCCGAAACGCGCGAGCGCCTCACAGGTGAACGCACCACGCCCAGCGGCGGTTCGATCCGCTACCATGCGCGGGTCTTCACCGGTGCAGCCCCGTCATGTCCCATACCGTCTCGCCCGTCGGCTTCGTGCGCTCCTGCTTCAAGGAGAAATTCGCCATCCCGCGCCAGCCCCAGCTGGCCCCGGCCGCTCGCGGCGTGCTGGAACTCGTGCCGCCGTTCGACAAGGGGGAAGCGGTTGCCGGGCTGGAGCAGGTCAGCCACGTCTGGCTGCTGTTTCTCTTCCACCAGGCGCTGGAGGACAAACCTCGATTGAAGGTGCGCCCGCCGCGCCTGGGCGGCAATACCTCGCTCGGCGTGTTCGCCACCCGCGCCACCCACCGGCCGAATGGCATTGGCCAGTCGGTGGTGCGCCTGGACAAGGTCGAGCCAGGGCGCCTGTGGCTGTCCGGCATCGACCTGCTCGACGGCACCCCGGTGCTGGATATCAAACCCTACGTGCCCTACGCCGACAGCGTGCTGGCGAGCAATGCCATCGCCGCCGAGGCGCCGCAGCCGATTCCATTGAGTTGGGACGACCAGGCGCTGCAACAGGCCCATGTTCACGGCCAGCGCCTCGGCGAGCCGCTGTTCGAGCTGATCGAACAATGCCTGGCTCAGGACCCGCGCCCGGCCTACCAGGTGCCGGAGCCAGAGCGGCGCTACGGCGTGCGGTTCTGGGATGTGCAGGTGCGCTGGCACTACCCGCAGCCGGGGCAGATCCACGTGCTCGAAGTCGTCCCGGCCTAGAAACGACAAACCCGCCTGCTGGCGGGTTCGTCGGTACGGCGAGTAGTGTTTACTTCTCGACGAAGGCGCGCTCGATCAGGTAGTCACCCGGATCGCGCATGCGTGCGGAGACTTTCAGGCCGAAGCTGTCGAGCACTTCGCTGGTCTCGTCGAGCATGCTCGGACTGCCGCAGATCATCGCGCGATCGTCCTGCGGGTTGATCGGCGGCAGGCCGATGTCTGCGAACAGCTTGCCGCTGCGCATCAGGTCGGTCAGACGCCCCTGGTTCTCGAACGGCTCGCGGGTCACGGTCGGGTAGTAGATCAGCTTGTCCTTCAGCGCGTCGCCGAAGAACTCGTTGCGCGGCAGGTGCTCGGTGATGAACTCGCGGTAGGCGACTTCGTTCACATAGCGCACACCGTGAACCAGGATGACCTTCTCGAAACGCTCGTAGGTTTCCGGGTCCTGGATCACGCTCATGAACGGCGCCAGGCCAGTGCCGGTGCTGAGCAGGTACAGGTGCTTGCCCGGGTTGAGGTCATCGAGTACCAGCGTGCCGGTGGGCTTCTTGCTGATGAGGATCTCGTCGCCTTCCTTGAGGTGCTGCAACTGCGAGGTCAGCGGACCGTCCGGCACCTTGATGCTGAAGAACTCCAGTTGCTCTTCCCAGTTCGGGCTGGCGATGGAATAGGCACGCATGAGCGGGCGCCCGTTCGGCTGTTGCAGGCCGATCATGACGAACTGGCCGTTTTCGAAGCGCAGGCCCGGGTCGCGGGTGCACTTGAAGCTGAACAGCGTGTCGTTCCAGTGATGAACGCTGGTGACGCGCTCCGAATTGAAGTTGCTCATGCTCGGGTAGCTCCGAAAAATAAAGGCTGCCAGCGCCCTTCGACGCAATTGCGCGACATTGTAGTGACCGCCACAATATCTGTTAACTGAATTATCAAGATATAGGTTATCGGTTATATAGATATGCGATTTACTCTCCGTCAGTTGCAGGTTTTCGTCACCGTCGCCCAGCAGGAAAGCGTCTCCAAAGCGGCGCAACTGCTCTCGCTCTCGCAGTCGGCGACCAGCACCTCGCTGACCGAGCTGGAGCGCCAATCCGGCTGCCAGCTGTTCGACCGCGCCGGCAAGCGCCTGAGCCTCAATGCGCTGGGTCGCCAGTTGCTGCCACAGGCCGTCGCCCTGCTCGCCCAGGCGCGCGAGATCGAGGACCTGCTCAATGGCAAGAGCGGTTTCGGCTCGCTGGATGTCGGCGCCACGCTGACCGTGGGCAACTACCTGGCGACCTTGCTGATCGGCATATTCATGCAGCGCCATCCCGAGTGCCAGGTCAGCCTGCAGGTGCAGAACACAGCGAATATCGTCCAACAGATCGCCCACTACGAACTTGATCTGGGTCTAATCGAAGGCGATTGCCAGCACCCGGATATCGAGGTGCAACCCTGGGTCGAGGACGAACTGGTGGTGTTCTGCGCGCCCGGCCACCCGCTGGCGAAATCCGGCGTGGCCTCGCTGGAGGCGCTCAGCCGCGAGGCGTGGATCCTCCGTGAGCAGGGCTCGGGCACGCGGCTGACCTTCGACCAGGCCATGCGCCATCACCCCACACCGCTGAACATCCGCCTGGAGCTGGCGCATACCGAGGCGATCAAACGCGCGGTCGAGTCGGGCCTGGGCATCAGCTGCATCTCGCGCCTGGCCCTGCGCGATGCCTTCCGCCGCGGCAGCCTGGTGCCGCTGGAGACGCCGGGCATCGACCTGCGCCGGCAGTTCTACTTCATCTGGCACAAACAGAAATACCAGACCGCAGCGATGCGCGAGTTCCTCGAACAGTGCCGTGAGCTGACGGTGGGGGTGACGCGCAGCGACCAGATCGTCCTGCCGCCGATTGCCTGACGGGCGTCAGGCCGACGCCTGGATCGGGTGGAAGCTGAAGTAGTTGCGCAGCGCCTCGACCATCTCGACGTACTCGGCGGGGGGCGCGACCAGGCTGAAGCCGGAGTCGAAGCTGCCGGGGGTGACGTCTTCGCGGCTCCACTGGCAGGTGGCATAGAAGTCGATGTGACGGATCTGCCCATCCTGACCGGGAATCTTCAGGCGCATGTCGAAGCGTGCATTGACCAGCATCGGCAATTGGCTGATCAGCATCAGGCCGTCCAACGACACGTTGCCGATATAGCCCATGGGCTTGTCGGTAAAGCGGTTGAAGACCTTTAGGTAATAAGGCAACTGATGACGTTCGATGCGGCGCTGCATAAATATGATGGCCAATCGCTACGAAGGGGTTTTCGAGTATGGGCGCAGAGCCGGCATCGCGCCAGACTCAGCCGCACCGCTCGGCAATTCGGGTCGACAAACGGCTACGTGCGGCCTCCACTTCGGCATCCTGGTAATACACCCGGTTGCCGTCGGCATCGGTGCGAAAGTAGCGCCCATCCCGGTTGATCTGCTCCAGCTTGTCGCGCAACTGGCCGCATTCCTGGCTGCGCTTGGCATGGGCCTCGGCAGCGCGGGAGTCGGCCTGGGCCTTTTCCGCCCGGCGCGCATCGAAGAATTGCGCGGTCCGAGCCTCACGCTCGCGGGTGGCGTCGTCGCGCTCGACCACCTGGGGTTTCACCTCGATCTGTTGCGCGCTGGCCGCACCGGGCCGGGCACCGAAGTGCACACGGCCCTGCTCGTCGGTCCAGCGGTAGATTTCCGCACTCGCCAGCGCAGGCAGCAGCAACACGCTCAACAGCAGATAACGCATGATTCGCTCCCTCGAAAAGCAGAGCTTAAACCGGCCGCCGCGCGAGTGAATAGCGCTGACGGATCAGAGCGCCGCCGGCGAGGCCTTGGCCGGCTCCGGCGCACCGTGATGACCCAGCTGCTGCAGGGTTTCCAGGCGCGCACGGGCGCGGTAGGCGTACTCGCTGGCCGGGTAACGGCTGATGATGAACTGGTAGGTCTGCGCCGCATCGACGAACAGGCTCTGGCGCTCCAGGCACTGGCCGCGCAGCAGGGAAATTTCCGGCTGGATGTAACTGCGCGAACGGCTGCTGCGCTCGGCGCGCGACAGGTCGAGCAGCGCCTGGTCGCAATTGCCCAGGTCGTAGTTGCGGTAGGCCTCGTCGAGATGCCGGTCGAGCGCCACGCGGGTGCAACCGGCCAGGCCGGCCATCAGGGTAAGAATGATCAGAATGCGCATGCTGGTGTCCTCCACATTTTCACAGTATCGGCCGGGGTGGATTTTTCTGCAGCCGCACAGCGGCATCTTGCCCGCCTGACGACGCCGACAAGGTAGTGAACGAGAACAATGACTACAGTTTTTTGCCGTAGTAGCCTCAGCGCACGCAGCAATCCTGGAGTCCCCGCATGACCTTGCGCCGTACCAAAATCGTCGCCACCCTCGGCCCCGCCAGCAACTCGCCGGAAGTTCTCGAACAACTGATCCTCGCCGGCATCGACGTGGCCCGTCTGAACTTCTCCCACGGCACTCCCGACGAACACAAGGCCCGCGCCAAGCTGGTGCGTGACCTGGCCGCCAAGCATGGCCGCCACGTCGCCCTGCTCGGCGACCTGCAAGGCCCGAAGATCCGCATCGCCAAGTTTGAAGGCAAGCGCATCGAGCTCAAGGAAGGCGACATTTTCCGCCTCTCCTCCAGCCACTCGCGCACGGCGGGCACCAAGGAAGTGGTCGGCATCGACTACCCCGATCTGATCAAGGATTGCGACATCAATGACGAGCTGCTGCTCGACGACGGCCGCGTGGTCATGCAGGTCGAAGCCAAGCGCGCCGACGAGCTGGAATGCCGCGTACTGATCGGCGGCCCGCTGTCCGACAACAAGGGCATCAACCGCCGCGGCGGTGGCCTGACCGCGCCGGCCCTGACCGAAAAGGACATGGCCGACATCAAGCTGGCCGCGGAAATGGAAGTCGACTACCTGGCTGTGTCCTTCCCGCGCGACGCGGCGGACATGGAACTGGCCCGGCGCCTGCGTGACGAGTCGGGCGGCACCGCCTGGCTGGTGGCGAAGATCGAACGCGCCGAAGCCGTGGCCGATGACGCCGCCCTCGACGGCCTGATCCGTGCCAGCGACGCGGTGATGGTGGCCCGTGGCGACCTCGGCGTGGAAGTCGGCGATGCCGAACTGGTCGGCATCCAGAAAAAAATCATTGCCCACGCCCGCCGCTACAACAAAGCCGTGATCACCGCGACGCAGATGATGGAGTCGATGATCCACAGCCCGATGCCGACCCGTGCGGAAGTCTCCGACGTAGCCAACGCTGCGCTGGACTACACCGATGCGGTGATGCTCTCGGCCGAGAGCGCCGCTGGCGAATACCCGCTGGAAGCCGTGCAGGCCATGGCCCGCGTCTGCCTGGGTGCGGAGAAGCATCCGACCAGCCAGAAATCCAGCCACCGCATCGGCCGCCAGTTCGAGCGGTGCGACGAAAGCGTGGCCCTGGCGACCATGTACACGGCCAACCACTTCCCGGGCGTCAAGGCGATCATCAGCCTCACCGAAAGCGGCTACAGCCCGCTGATCATGTCGCGTATCCGCTCCTCGATCCCGATCTACGCGTTCACCCCGCACCGCGAAGCGCAGGCCCGTGTAGCGCTGTTCCGCGGCGTCTACACCGTGCCGTTCGACCCGAAGAGCATGCCCGCCGACAAGGTCAGCCAGGCCGCGGTGGACGAACTGCTGAAACGCGGTGTGGTGGAACCAGGCGACTGGGTGATCCTGACCAAGGGTGACAGCTACCACGGCACCGGCGGCACCAACACCATGAAGATCCTGCACGTCGGCGACCAGATGGTCTGAGCTGCTGCAGCACTGAAAAAGGCCGCTCGATGAGCGGCCTTTTTATTGCGTGATCCGTAGGGTGCGCTTCAGGCGAACCTGGAGAAATCCGGCTTGCGCCGCTGCATGAATGCCGACAGCGCCTCCAGCGCCTCGGGCGATTTCAGGCGCTGACCGAACAGCGCGCCCTCCTCCTCGATCACCTTGCGTAACTCTTCGCGTCCCGGTGTGCGCATCAGGCGTTTGCTGTCGGCGATGGCCGAGGGCGCCAGTTCTAGGAAGCGCCGCGCCATCTCGCGGGCCTTGGCCAGGGTGCTCGGACCGTCCTCGAGCACGCCGCTGGCAATGCCCCAATCCGCGGCCTGTTGACCATTGAAGCTCTCACCGAGCAGCAGCAGTTCCGCCGCCCGGGCCTGCCCGAGCAGGCGCGGCAGGATCAGGCTGGAGCCGAACTCAGGGCACAGGCCGAGGTTGACGAAAGGCATTTTCAGCTTGGTGTCACGCGCCACGTAGACCAGGTCGCAATGCAGCAAAAGCGTGGTGCCAATACCCACCGCCGGCCCCGCGACGGCGGCGACCACCGGCTTGCTGAACTCGAACAGCGCGCGCATGAAGTGGAACACCGGGCTGTCCAGGCTGGTCGGCGGCGCCTGGAGGAAATCGGCGACATCGTTGCCGCTGGTGAAGCATTCCGCGCCACCGGTAATCAGCACCACGCGCACGCTGCTGTCGCCATCGGCGGCGTCCAGCGCATCGCCCATGCGGTTGTACATGTCGCGGGTCAGCGCGTTCATCTTGTCCGGACGATTCAGGCGCAGGGTCAGCAGGCCGCCATCACGCTCGACCAGAATGTGCTCGCTCATCAAATGTTCCTCACTGGTGCCGGACGCACCGTGAGCAGGCTCAGGCGCGCGGCAGAAAGACGTCGGCCAACAGCTGGTTGCGCGGCAGGCCGGCCAGGTACAGGCGCCGGGCAAAGCGTTCAACGCTGGCAGGAGAGCCGCAGAGTAAGGCGCGGGTTTGCCGTGAAACAAGCTTCAGTTCCGCCAAAACCGCCGCCAGCTCGGTCGCGTCCAGCTGTTCGACCTGCACCTGCGAATACTGCGCCGCCAGCTCGCACAGTGGTCCGGCGAGGTACAGTTCGGACCGCTCACGTGCCACGTGCAGCAAGCGAATCGGCCCCTGGTGCTGCTGACGCAGCGCCTCGCGCAGGATGCCCCACAACGGCGCCAGCCCGGTACCGGCAGCCAGCAGCCACAGCGGGCGCTCGCTCCAGTCGGGGTCGTAGTGCAGCGCCCCACCACGCAGTTCGCCCAGACGCAGTGGTGCGCCAGGCTGGAAGGTGCGCGCGGCGTCGCTGAAGGCGCCGCGCTCGTGGCAATCGATATGGAATTCCAGCCAGGAATCGAGCCCCGGCACGCTGGCCAATGAGTACGGGCGAGCCAAGCCATCGGCAGTCCACAGCAGCAGATGCTGGCCGGCGCTGTAGCGCAGCGGTTTGTGCGGCTGCACGCGCAGGCGCAGCACGTCGGCACTCAGCCAGTCGCAGGCGAGGATATCGGCCGGCAAGCCGTCACGCAGGGGGTCGAACACCTCCACTGCGAGGTCACCGCTGACCCGGCACTGGCACGCCAGGCACCAGCCCTGGGCACGCTGCGCGGCGTCCAACGCCTCGGGCATGTCGTCCTGCACCTCACCGGCGATGCAGCGCACCAGGCAGGCATGGCAACTCCCGGCGCGGCAGCTGTAGGGTACGCGCAGGCCGGCCTGGTTGAGGGCATCGAGCAAATTGCTGCCCGCCGGGACCGACCAGCTGCGCCCAGCAGCCAGCAGATCAGGCACCCGTGCTCTCCCAGGCGGCGTCGCAACGGTTGCGGCCGCCACGCTTGGCCCGATAGAGCGCCTGGTCGGCGCGCTGCAACGCCTCGTCCAGGTCGTCACCTGGATTGAGCAGGGTCATGCCGGCGGACAGGCTGAGGTTGGCCACCTGCACGCCGACCGGCTCGGCACTGGCGAAGGCCTCGCGCAGGCGCTCGCAGCAGCTGGTGAACTGATCGGCATCGGTATTGGGCAGGAACAGGACGAATTCCTCGCCACCGTAGCGGGCCAGCACGTCGCCATCGCGCAAGCAGGCCCGCCCCACGGCGGCAAAAGTCTGCAGGACACGGTCGCCAGCGGCATGGCCGTGCACATCGTTGATGCGCTTGAAGTAATCCAGGTCGATCAACGCCAGGCCATGTTGCCGTCCCGGCGCCAGGTTATCCAGCTCACGCAGCGCCAGGCGCAGGAAATGGCGGCGGTTGTACAGGCCGGTCAGCTCGTCGGTGGCGACCAGGTCTTCGAGCTGGCGCATCATGCCGCGCAGGGTGTCCTGGTGCGCCTGCAAGGCGTAGCGACGCTGGCGCATACGCTGGCGCAGGGCCTGCACGTAGCTGGCGAACAGACTCTGCCAGACCAGGGCAATGAACAGTGCGCAGCACTGCATCAAGGCCAGGCCGGGATCACTGAGGCGCATCTGATAGCCTTCCCAGAGGTTCACCAGGGCGAAACCGAAGAACGCCAGCGCCGCGCAGCGCACGAACACCCGCGGCTGCAGCTGGAACACGCCGAACATCAGGATCAGGACGTAGAACATCATCAGTGTGCCGCGTGCCGTGTCGAACTGGGCGATCAGGCAGGTCAGCAGGATGACGCCGACCATCACCTGGGCTTCGGTCAGGCTGGGGTCGCGAAAGCGCAGGTTGTCACCGCGCAGGAACAGCGCCAGGAAGATCAGTTGCGAGACGGCCGCCAGGCCGCTGAAGGTGGTCGCGCCGATCAGCGCACCACGGTACAGGTCGTTGTACACCGCGACCCAGAGCAGCACGGTAATCAGACCGTACGTCCCCACTGCCATGCCGAAACGCTTCAGCAGCAGGCTTTGCAACGTACGCTGGGAGACACTGGAATTGTTCGTGCTCATGGGCTCCATCCCGTACTGGCACCTTGCCGCCACTCTACCCCTGTGATCACAAAAAACCTAGGAAGAATGCGTGACATACGTGCACAGTCGGTTTGTCTTTCAGACCTAGGTCGACTGCCGGCGACTGTGCCCGACAGCTCTGCCGCGCTATACTTCGGCGCCCTTTTTCTTGCACCTGCGCCGGGTCGTGGTCCGGCGCTTCCCTACTGATGTTCCCAACTAGAGGAGCGCTTGCATGACCGTGATCAAGCAGGATGACCTGATTCAGAGCGTCGCCGACGCGCTGCAGTTCATCTCCTATTACCACCCCGTCGACTTCATCCAGGCCATGCACGAGGCGTACCTGCGCGAAGAATCGCCGGCTGCACGCGACTCCATGGCGCAGATCCTGATCAACTCGCGCATGTGCGCCACGGGCCACCGGCCGATCTGCCAGGACACCGGGATCGTCACCGTGTTCGTCAAGGTCGGCATGGATGTGCGCTGGGATGGTGCAACCATGAGCCTCGACGACATGATCAACGAGGGCGTGCGCCGCGCCTACAACCTGCCGGAAAACGTCCTGCGCGCCTCCATCCTGGCCGACCCGGCCGGTGCACGGAAGAACACCAAGGACAACACCCCGGCGGTGATCCACTACTCCATCGTCCCAGGCAACACCGTGGAAGTGGACGTGGCCGCCAAGGGCGGCGGCTCCGAGAACAAGTCGAAGATGGCCATGCTCAACCCGTCCGACTCGATCGTCGACTGGGTCCTCAAGACCGTGCCGACCATGGGCGCCGGCTGGTGCCCGCCGGGCATGCTCGGCATCGGCATCGGCGGCACCGCCGAGAAAGCCGCGGTGATGGCCAAGGAAGTGCTCATGGAACACATCGACATCCACGAGCTGAAAGCCCGCGGCCCGCAGAACAAGATCGAGGAAATGCGCCTCGAGCTGTTCGACAAGGTCAACCAGCTGGGCATCGGCGCCCAGGGCCTCGGTGGCCTGACCACCGTGCTCGACGTGAAGATCATGGACTACCCGACCCACGCAGCCAGCCTGCCGGTATGCATGATCCCCAACTGCGCCGCCACCCGCCACGCACACTTCGTGCTCGACGGTTCCGGCCCGGCCGAACTGGAAGCGCCGGACCTCTCCGCCTACCCGGAAATCGTCTGGGAAGCCGGCCCGAGTGCACGCCGCGTCGACCTCGACACCATCACCCCGGAAGACGTGCAGAGCTGGAAACCGGGCGAGACCGTGCTGCTCAACGGCAAGATGCTCACTGGCCGCGACGCCGCGCACAAGCGCATGGTCGACATGCTGAACAAGGGCGAAGAACTGCCGGTCGACCTCAAGGGCCGCTTCATCTATTACGTCGGCCCGGTCGATCCGGTCGGTGATGAAGTGGTGGGCCCTGCCGGTCCGACCACCGCCACCCGTATGGACAAGTTCACCCGCCAGATCCTCGAAAGCACCGGCCTGCTGGGCATGATCGGCAAGTCCGAGCGCGGCCCGATCGCCATCGATGCGATCAAGGACAACAAGGCCGTGTACCTGATGGCCGTCGGCGGCGCCGCCTACCTGGTCGCCCAAGCGATCAAGAAGTCCAAGGTGCTGGCGTTCGCCGAACTGGGCATGGAGGCGATCTACGAGTTCGAGGTCAAGGACATGCCGGTCACCGTGGCGGTCGACACCAAAGGCGAGTCGGTGCACATCACCGGCCCGGCGATCTGGAACAAGAAAATCATCGAAAGCCTGGCTGTCGAAGTGAAGTAAGCATTCGCGCGTGACGAAAAAGCCCGGCTCGATGCCGGGCTTTTTTATGGGCGTTTCTCAGCACACTGCTCGTGCAGGGTGACTCAGGCGTCATCGACCCAGCGGGCGGGCTTACGGTGGGTATAAGGCCTTGAATGCCTGATGCGTCAGCGTTACGGGTGGTGCGCACGGCGCACCCTACGGGAGTCGGCTCAGGTATCCAGACGCCCGGCAAGAAACTGCTGCAGGCGGCGCTGCATCAGTCGGCCTTCGCTGCCCAGGCGGGCGATCGGCGAGCCGTCGAGTTGGTCCTCGATCAGTTCGGCCACCTCGCCGGCCAACAGCAACGGGCACGGTAATACCAGTGCCTGACGCCCCAGCAGTTTGGCCAGGTCGTCAGCCGGCGGGCGGTTGGAGAACAGCACCAGCGCCTGCGGCCGGACCTTCTCGCAGACCAGCGCCAGCTCCGCCAGCGGCTGCCCGAGCGCCAATACCTGCACGCGCGACTCGCCATCGCCCAGCAGCAACCCGGCGACCAGCAACTCCAGTTCCTGACAATGTCCGGGGATGCTCGCCAGCAACACGTCTACCGAACCGCTCGCCGCCAGTTGCAGGCGCTGCAGGGCGCGGGCGCGCAGGAAACTGTCGAGAAACAACCACTCGCTGGTCTGGCCGAAGTCGTCGCGCCGCGCGAGCAACTCGCGCCACACCGGCATCAGCACATCCTGGAATACCGCCACCAACGGGTAGCTGGAGAAGATCTGGCCGTAGAGACGCTCCAGCTGCGCCGCGTCGAACTGTGCGACGCAGTGGCGGATGCGCGCCTGCCACTCGCCCCACTCGCCATCGACCACCTGCTGATACCCCGGCGCCGAGGCCGCCAGGGCACTGCTGCGCGCGAGCAGCTTGCCGACCTTGCTCACCGGCACGCCGCGGGCGATCCACGCCAGGATGCTGCGTACCGCGTCGATATCGTCGCTGGAATACAGGCGATGGCCACTCTCGGTACGGGTCGGCTGGATCAGCCCGTAACGCCGCTCCCAGGCACGCAGGGTCACCGGGTTGACGCCGGTGACGCGCGAAACCTCACGAATGGGGAACAGCTCTTCCTGCTGCAGCGATGCAGAAGCCAGGAGCCGGCTGGCGAGTTCGTTCATGGGCATGGGGCCGGGAAAAGATCGGCAGAGTGTACCGCACCACGCGCGCGGCGCTATGCACCGGCGCGGGGCCGCACGCACGCTGTCGGGGCGCAGGCGTCGGCATGCGGCCGGATCCCGCACTTTCCAGCCCGACGGCAGTCCACAGCAATGCGCGGCTCTGGCGTATTTCGCAAAAATCGGAATAATCCTTGCCTGTCATTTGCGTCGCGCCATCACCCCGGTGCCACGTATCGCGCCATGCCCTATCCGGGCAGCGCCCGCTGCAAGGAGATACACAATGTCTGCCGATCCCGTCACCTTCATGGTGGCTCGCCGCGTTCCCCGCGAGCGTTTCGACGAATTCCGTTCCTGGCTGCACGAAGGTGAGCTGCTGGCCGCCGACTATCCCGGCTATCTCGGCTCGGGCGTGCTGGCCCCGCCACCCGATGACGACGAGTTCCAGATCGTCTTCCGCTTCGCCGACGAAGCCACGCTGACCACCTGGGTGCACTCCGAGGCACGCGGCGCCTGGTTGCAGCGCGGCAGCGGCCTGTTCAGTGAACCGCAGGAGCTGCACGTGCGCGGCCTCGACGCCTGGTTCGGCAGCACGCCGCAGAAGCCGCCGCGCTGGAAGCAGAGCGTGGCCATCTGGCTGGCGTTCTTCCCGGTCTCACTGGGCTTCAACCTGCTGTTCGGCGGCTGGCTCGGCGAACTGCCGCTGGCCCTGCGCATCCTCCTCAGCACCCTGGCGCTGACGCCGCTGATGACCTACTGGTTCATCCCGCTGTCGACCCGTCTGCTCGAACCCTGGCTGCAGGCGCGCCAGCGTCACGCCCAGGTACAGACGCGCTGATCCACCGGCCCCATCACGGGGCTGGCGCAGCACTCGTTTCCCCGCCTGAACCGACGCACAGCGCGCATCTCCACAAGATGCGCATGGTTGTACCGCCATACCCCTTGCGATACCGTTGCCCGGGCCTGCGCAGCCCCTGGCTGCGTGCCTTTTTCATCGTGTCCTGCGAGCCCGTCATGAGTGTGTGCAACGCCCCGATCCTGATCACCGGCGCCGGCCAGCGCATCGGCCTGCACTGCGCCGAACGCCTGCTCGACGACGGTCATCGGCTGATCGTCAGCTACCGTAGCGAACGCCCCGGCGTGCAGCTGCTGCGCGAGCGTGGCGCACTGACGCTGCAGGCGGACTTCTCCAGCGAAGCCGGTATCCAGGCGTTCATCGATAGCCTGAAGGGCCACACCGACAGCCTGCGCGCAATCGTCCACAACGCCTCGGACTGGCTCAGCGAAACGCCGGGCAACGAAGCTGCGGTGTTCCAGCAAATGGTCAGCGTGCACATGCTCGCGCCCTACCTGATCAACCTGCAGTGCGCCGAGCTGCTGCAGCGCTCGAACAACGCCGACATCGTGCACATCAGCGACGACGTGGTACGCAGCGGCAGCGGCAAGCGCCCGGCCTACTGCGCCAGCAAGGCCGGCCTCGACAGCCTCACCCAGTCCTTCGCCGCGCGCTTCGCCCCGACCATCAAGGTCAACGGCATCGCCCCGGCCCTGATCCTGTTCAACGAGGGCGACGATGCGGCCTACCGCAGCAGACGCCTTGCGGAATCGCCCCTCGGCATCGAGCCCGGCGCCGATGTCATCTACCAGAGCCTGCGCTACCTGCTGGACAACCCCTACGTCACCGGCACGACGCTCGCCGTCAATGGCGGCCGCCACCTCAACTGAGGCGTGCCGCGAGGACCTAGCCCATGAACCCGCACCTGCCCCACCACTATCGCGCGATTCTCGTCGGCCTCGGCGAGAACCCCGAACGCGAGGGCCTGCTCGACACCCCCAAACGCGCCGCGAAGGCCATGCAGTACCTGTGTCACGGTTACCAGCAGTCGCTGGACGAGATCGTCAACGGCGCGCTGTTCGCCTCGACCAACGACGAGATGGTGATCGTCAAGGACATCGAGCTGTATTCGTTGTGCGAACACCACCTGCTGCCCTTCATCGGCAAGGCGCATGTCGCCTACATGCCCACCGGCCGCGTGCTGGGCCTGTCAAAGGTGGCGCGCATCGTCGACATGTACGCGCGGCGCCTGCAGATCCAGGAGAACCTCACGCGGCAGATCGCCGAGGCCATCCAGAGCGTCACCCAGGCCGCCGGCGTGGCCGTGGTGATCGAGGCGCAGCACATGTGCATGATGATGCGCGGGGTGGAAAAGCAGAACTCGTCGATGAACACCTCGGTTATGCTGGGCGCCTTCCGCGCGTCCAACACCACCCGCCAGGAATTTCTGCAACTGATCGGACGGAGCAAGTAAATGCCACGACTGGACCCCGGCATGGCGCGTATCCGGGTCAAGGACCTGCGCCTGCGCACCTTCATCGGCATCAAGGAGGAGGAAATCCTCAACAAGCAGGATGTGTTGATCAACCTCACCATCCTCTACCCCGCCGACGAAGCCGTGCGCGACAACGACATCGAACACGCCCTCAACTACCGCACCATCACCAAGGCGGTGATCCGCCACGTCGAGGAAAACCGTTTCGCCCTGCTCGAGCGCCTGACCCAGGAAATTCTCGACCTGGTGATGAGCAACCCGGACGTGCGCTACGCCGAGGTCGAGGTCGACAAACTGCACGCCCTGCGCTTCGCCGAGTCGGTGTCAATCACCCTCGCCGCCCAGCGCTAGGCACACGCTTTCTACTGCCCTGCTGCGCCCTGCGCAGGGCATTGCTGCCGACCGGCAGCACTTCTATCATTCGCCCCCTTGCGCAAACTGGGAGTCAGCCATGACCGAGCAACAACGCCTCGAACTGGAAGCCGCGGCTTTCCGCCATCTGGTTCAGCACCTGCGTTCTCGCCCCGATGTACAGAACATCGACCTGATGAACCTCTCCGGTTTCTGCCGCAACTGCCTGTCCAAGTGGTACAAGGCCGCCGCCGATGAGCAGGGCGTGGACATCGACATGGAGCAGGCCCGCGAGGTTGTCTACGGCATGCCGTACGCCGAGTGGAAAGCCCAGCACCAGAAAGAAGCCAGCACCGAGCAGCTGGCCGCATTCACCAAAGGACAGCAACCATGAGCCAGCTGCAAGACTTCCGCGCCCGCCTGCACAGCGAGCAGTTCCTCTTCGCCGAAACGCTGGCGTTCATCGCCGAGCACTACGACTACCAGCAGAGCGCCTTTCGCAACGGCCACGTCGACAACGCCGCCGGGCAGAACGAAGGCTCGTGCAAGACCCTCGGCCTGGCCCTGCTCGAAGGCCTGAGCCTGGAAGAAACCCTGCGCGCCTTTGGCGAGCACTACCGCGCCGTGCTGGCCAGCCCCGACGGCAGCGACCACGGCAACATCCGCGCCCTGCAGGACACCGGCCTGCCGGGGGTGACGTTCGAGCGGCAGGCGTTGAGCCGCAAGTAAGCCGCTAGCGATTCACCGCGCAGAAAAAAGCCCCGCCGTAGCGGGGCTTTTTCATTCAGGGGCGGTGGTGGGCCTGCGCGGGATGTCCACATACGCCGCGGTTTCAGCACGGCCTCACAGCGCGTCGAGGTAACGCTCCACATCGAGCGCCGCCATGCAGCCGGCGCCGGCGGAGGTAATGGCCTGGCGGTAGACGTGATCGGCCACGTCGCCCGCGGCGAACACGCCCGGCAGGTTGGTCGCGGTGGCATTGCCGTCGCGGCCACCGTTGACCACCAGGTAGCCATCGCGCAGCTGCAGCTGACCGTCGAACAGCGAGGTGTTCGGCGTGTGGCCGATGGCCACGAACAGACCGTCGACCTGCAGCTGATCGTGGCTGCCATCGCGGTTCTTCAAGCGCACACCGGTCACGCCCATGGCGTTGCCCAGCACTTCGTCCACCTCGGCGTGCAGCTTGAGCACGATCTTGCCCTCGGCCACGCGTGCCTGAAGCTTGTCCTGCAGGATTTTCTCCGCACGGAAGCTGTCGCGACGGTGCACCAGGGTCACCTTGCTGGCGATGTTGGCCAGGTACAGCGCCTCTTCCACTGCGGTGTTGCCGCCGCCGACCACCGCTACCTCGCGGTTGCGGTAGAAGAAGCCGTCGCAGGTGGCGCAGGCGGACACGCCCTTGCCCATGAAGGCCTCTTCCGAAGGCAGGCCCAGGTAGCGCGCGCTGGCACCGGTGGCGATGATCAGTGCGTCGCAGGTGTAGGTGCCGCTGTCGCCTTGCAGGGTGAACGGCTTGCCGGCCAGATCCACGGCGTTGATGTGGTCGAAGACGATCTCGGTCTCGAAGCGCTCGGCGTGTTCCTGCATGCGCTGCATCAGTGCCGGGCCGGTCAGCCCGTGGGGGTCGCCCGGCCAGTTGTCGACCTCGGTGGTGGTGGTCAGCTGGCCGCCGGCCTGCATGCCGGTGATCAGCAGCGGTTTGAGGTTGGCCCGCGCGGCGTACACCGCCGCGCTGTAACCGGCGGGGCCGGAACCGAGGATGATCACCCGGGAATGGCGCACTGCTGACATGGGGCACTCCTGCCGGCAACGACCGGCGCGAAAAAAGGGGCTGCCCGGAAGCACTTGGGGAAGGCTTGGGACATGCGGACAACCCGTAAAGTGGCGCGTGCCGATGCACGCGTTTGCTGGAGGCCACCCTAGTCGCGGGCAGGCGCCAACAAAAGTTGCCATTCTCAATGTCGCCCATCGACTGTGCCTATACTTGCCAGCGAACACTTCATGCGGTGGATAGCTCATGCCCGTGCGCAACCGCCTGCTCCTGCTGTTCCTGCCGCTGATGCTGCTCAGCCTCGCGGCGGTGTGGTTGCTCAGTCAGCAGATACTGTTGCAACGCTTTGACCAGCTGGATGCGGAACAACTGGCCGACGATGCCAACCAGCTGCACCTGCAGCTGCACCAGGAAATGGCTCGCCTGACCATGCAGGGCCGCGACTGGGCGTGGTGGGACGACACCTACAATTTCGTCGAGGACCACAACCGCCGCTACGTCGAGAAGAACCTCGACCTCACCACCCTGGTCAACCTGCGCCTGCACTTCCTGCTGATCTACGATCGCCAGGGCCGCCTGATCGAACAGCGCTGGAACCTGCCCGCCGCCAACCAGCTGATCACCGCCAACGGCGCCAGCCTTCCTGCTGCCCAAGAGCAGCAGCGCCTGGTCCTGGAGCAGATCGAGCAGTACGGCATCAGCCGCTATCGCCGCGACCCGCGCGAAACCGTCAGCGCCTGGCTCAAGGTCGGCGGTCTGCCGGCGTTGGCCAACAGCACGCCGACCAGCCGCACCGGCGACGGCATCGAAGCCAACGGCAACATGGTGATGGGCTACTTCCTCACCCGCGAACTGATCAAGGAACAGCAGAACCAGTTGCTGATGCAGTTCCAGCTGGCCGACAACCAGCCGGTACCTGCCGGCTCGTTCCCCCTCGACATCAGCAGCAGCCACGCCAGCAGCCAGGCCTGGCTGACCCCGCGCCAGCTCGTCGGTGACCACCAGGAAACCCGCCTGGTCCTGCTCGACGACCAGGGCCAGCCGGTGATCAGCTTCGCCCTGCAGCGCGAGCGGCCGATCTACCAGCAGGGCCGGCAGAGCATCAACCTGTTCGTCTTCAGCGTGCTGGTGATCATCCTGCTCGGCGCGGCCGGCGGCTTCCTCGGCCTCGAGGTGTGGGTAATCCGCCGCCTGCAGCAGATGAACCGCGCGGTTTCCGCCATCGGCCAGCACAACGACAGCGAGCGCCTGCACGAAACCGGGCATGACGAATTCGGCCAGCTCGCCGGCGAGATCAACCAGATGCTCGAACGCATCGAGCAGAGCGAACGACGCGACCGGGTGATCCTCGACAACATCCAGGACGGCTTCTTCGAACTCGACGTCAGCGGCAAGGTGATGTCAGCCAACCGCTCGCTGGAACAGATGCTCGGCTACCCGCCCGGCGGCATGCGCGGCCAGCCCATCGTCGACGTGCTGCACAGCGACGACGCCCTGCGCACCCGCGCGCAGTTCATTGCCGCGCTGGAGGCCGAGGGCAAGGCGGTGATCAGCGCCCAGCTCAAGCGCCGCGACGGCAGCTTCGGCCACTTCGAAGGGCGCTTCTCGGTGATTTACGGCCAGGGCAACCAGCGCATCGGCTATCGCGGCATCGTGCGCGACGTCAGCGGCCAGGTGGCGCTGCAGAATCGCCTGATGGACATGGCCTACCGCGATCCGCTGACCGGCCTGGGCAACCGCAAGGCCTTCCTCGAGCAGCTGCGCCTGAGCATCGAGGAAGCCGACACGCACCAGCGCAGCCTGGCGCTGTTCTACATCGACCTGGACCGCTTCAAGGAGGTCAACGACCGCTTCGGCCACGACGCTGGCGACGAGTTGCTGACCCTGATCGCCGAGCGCCTGCGCAGCAGCCTGCGTGACCCGGACCGTATCTATCGCCTGGGCGGCGACGAATTCACCCTGCTGATGCCCGGCGGCACCCGCGAATCGGCGCAGCGCCTGGCCGACCGACTGCTGAGCAACATGCAGCAGCCGATGAACGTGCGCCAGGGCCTGATCGACTTTGTAACGCCCAGTATCGGCATCGCCCTGTACCCGGAGCACGCCAACGAGGCCACCAGCCTGATCAGCGCGGCGGATCACGCCATGTATCAGGCCAAACGCCAGCGCAACAACGCCTGCGTGTACCAGCCCAGCGCCCTTTCGTCGACCACGGAAAGCCGGTAAGGTCGGCGCATTTTCCACCTCCGGGAGACGTCGATGCCCACCCCCGCCCTCTCTGGCCCGCAGTATCTGGGCGAAGGCCTGAAGCTGGTCCTGAGCCCTGGCCTGCGCCTGTTCGTGCTGCTGCCGCTGACGGTCAACCTGCTGCTGTTCATCGGCCTGATCGTGCTCGCCATGCAGCAGTTCGGCGGCTGGGTCGACACCTTCATGCCCAACCTGCCGGACTGGCTGAGCTTCGTGCAGTACATCATCTGGCCGCTGTTCGTGCTGGTGGTGCTGCTGATCATGTTCTTCAGCTTCACCATGCTCGCCAACATCATCGCCGCGCCGTTCAACGGCTTCCTCGCCGAGAAGGTCGAGGTGGTAGCCCGCGGGCGAGACGACTTCCCGCCCTTCAGCTGGGCCGAGCTGATGGCCATGGTGCCGCGCACCATCGGCCGCGAGCTGCGCAAGCTGGCGTACTTCCTGCCACGCGCCATCCCGCTGCTGATCCTCACCTTCATCCCGGTGCTGAACCTGGTGGCCGCACCGCTGTGGATCCTCTTCGGCGTGTGGATGATGGCCGTGCAATACATCGACTACCCGTGCGACAACAACAAGGTCTCCTGGGACGACATGCTCGCCTGGCTACGCGAGAAACGCTGGCAGAGCCTGGGCTTCGGCGGCGCGGTGTACCTGGCGCTGCTGATTCCCTTCGTCAACATCCTGGTCATGCCCGCCGCCGTCGCCGGGGCCACGCTGTTCTGGGTGCGCGAACGCCAGCCGGGCGCCGTCACAAAGGCGTAACGCCGCCGTCACGTCTCCTACATGGCGCCGGTCGACACTGGCGCCATGAATGTCACAAGCCTGCACATCGCCTTGATCAGCGAAACCTTCCCGCCGGAAATCAACGGCGTCGCCAACACGCTCGGCCGCCTTAGCCAGGGCCTGATCCAGCGCGGCCATCGCCTGCAGCTGATTCGCCCGCGCCAGTTGGCGGACGAGCAGCAGGCCAGCGACGAGCACCTGCTGCTGACCCGTGGCTGGCCGCTGCCCGGCTACCCCGGCCTGCAGTGGGGCCAGTCGTCGCTGCACAAGCTGCTACGACGTTGGCAACGTCAGCGCCCGGACGTGCTCTACATCGCCACCGAAGGCCCGCTGGGGCTGTCAGCCTTGCGTGCGGCGCGGCGCCTGGGCATCCCGGTGGTCAGCGGTTTTCACACCAATTTCCAGCAGTACACCGGGCACTACGGCCTGGGCCTGCTGACCCGTGCGCTGACCCGCTACCTGCGCTGGTTCCACAACCGCACGCGGATGACCCTGGTACCCAGCCCGAGCCAGCGCCTGGAGCTGCAGCGCCGCGGTTTCGAGCGCCTGATGCTGCTGGCCCGTGGCGTCGACGGCCAGCTGTTCCATCCCAGCCACCGCTCGCCTGAACTGCGCGCCAGCTGGGGCCTGGGCCAGGACGATATCGCCGTGCTGCATGTCGGCCGTCTGGCCGCGGAGAAGAACCTGGCGCTGCTGGTACGCAGCTTCCGCGAACTGCAGCAACGCTTCCCGCAACAACGCCTGAAGCTGGTGCTGGTCGGTGACGGCCCGCTGCGCGCACAGCTGCAAGAGGAACTGCCGCAGGCGATCTTCTGCGGCGTGCAACGCGGTACCGCACTGGCCGAGCATTACGCCAGCGGCGACCTGTTCCTCTTTCCCAGCCTTTCGGAAACCTTCGGCAACGTGGTGCTCGAGGCCCAGGCCGCCGGGCTGGCGGTAGTGGCTTACGACCAGGCCGCCGCCGCGCAACATATTCACCACGGACACAACGGCGCGCTGGCCATGCCGGGCGACGAGCAGGGCTTCATCGACGCCGCCTGCTGGCTGCTGGAAGACCGCGAGAGCCTGCGCAGCGTGCGCCTGAATGCCCGCCAGCACGCCGGCAAACAGGGCTGGGATGCCATCGTCGCGCAGTTCGAGCACCTGCTGCAGGATGCCAGCAGCGCACATATCACGGACGAAAAAAAGCCCCGGTGTGCCGGGGCTTGAAGCGTGATGCGGCGCCTGGCGCCGCACCCGATGCCAAGGTGATCCTGTGGTTCCCACGCTCCAGCGTGGGCTCCTGACCTTGAGCGCTCCCACGCAGAGTGTGGGAGCGCTCAAGCGGGCAGGATTAGACCAGCTGTTTCAGTGCTTCGCGGCTGAACGGCAGGATGTCCTGCTCGCGGCCTTCGCGAACCTTCTGCGCCCAGTCCGGGTCGACCAGCAGCGCACGGCCCACGGCCACCAGGTCGAACTCCTGCTTGTTCAGGCGCTCCAGCAGATTTTCCAGGCTGGCCGGCTCGGCAACCTTGTCGGTGTTGACCATGAACTGCAGGAATTCGCCGTCCAGGCCGACGCTGCCCACGGTGATGGTCGGTTTGCCGGTCAGCTGGCGGGTCCAGCCGGCCAGGTTGAGATCGGAACCTTCGAATTCCGGCTCCCAGAAGCGACGGGTCGAGCAGTGGAAGATGTCCACGCCGGCGTCGGCCAGCGGCTTGAGGAAGGCACCCAGGGCTTCCGGCGTCTGCACCAGGCGCGCGGTGTAGTCCTGCTGCTTCCACTGCGAGAAACGGAAGATGATCGGGAAGTCCGGGCCGACCGCGGCGCGCACGGCCTTAATCAGCTCGATGGCGAAACGCGAACGCTGGGCCAGGTCGCCGCCGTACTCGTCGGTGCGCTGGTTGCTGCCTTCCCAGAAGAACTGGTCGACCAGGTAGCCGTGGGCGCCGTGGATTTCCACCCCGTCCATGCCGATGGCCTGGGCGTCACGGGCAGCCTGGGCGAAGGCCGCGATGACTTCGTCGATATCGGCCTTGGTCATGCCGTGCACGACCACGTTGCCTTCCTTGATCTTCTCGCTCGGGCCGTAGCCCGGCACGCTGGCGTCCGGCTCGGTGCCGAGCTTGCGCACGTTGCCCACGTGCCACAGTTGCGGAACGATCTTGCCGCCTTCGGCGTGCACCGCGTCGACCACCTCTTTCCAGCCGGCCAGGGCGTCTTCACCGTAGAAGCGCGGCACGTGCGGGTAGCCGTTGGAAGCCTTGTGGCCAACGGTGGTGCCTTCGGTGACGATCAGGCCGACACCCGCGGCAGCGCGGCGACGGTAGTACTCGACGACCTTGGCATTGGGCACGCCGCCCGGGGAGAAGGAACGGGTCATCGGCGCCATTACCACACGGGTCGGCAGCTCCAGGTTGCCCAGCTGGAAGGGTTGAAACAGGGCTTTTGCAGGGGCGTTCATGGGGACTCCAAATGCCGGGCAGATGACCGGTCGTCTCGTTTACGGGCAATAAAAATCAGGGCTGCAGAAGCAGTTCCAGACGGGTGTTGAAGGCGTGCAGCGGAGCCGAACCGGCGCCAACCTTGAGGCGGGCCAGCACGCCCTGCCAGGCGCTGTTGATGAAGGTGGCGAGGTTGTCGCAATCCTCGTCGGCCGCCAGTTCGCCAGCCTCTTGAGCCAGCTCCAGGCACCCGCGCAGGATGTCCACCGAGGCCTGCTGGATAGCATCGACCTGGGCGCCGATGGCCGGCAGCAGGTCGGCCATCTCGAAACTCAGGCTGCCGATGAAGCAGTGGTACTCGGCCTTGTCCTGGCGGGCGAAATGGCCCTGCAGGTCCTGGTAATAGGCGAGGATGCGCGCACGCGGGCTCAGCGCCGGATTGGCCAGAGCCTCGGCATAGCGCTGCAGGCGCGGACGGTAGACGAACTCGAGGGCGTGCAAGGCGAAGTCTTCCTTGCTGGCGAAGTAGTGATAGAACGAGCCTTTGGGAATGCCCGCAGCCTGGACGATCTCCTGCACCCCGGTACCGTGGTAGCCGCGGCGGGTCATCACCGCCGAGCCCTTGGCCAGGATCAGGTCGCGCTTGTCGAGTCGGATGCTGTTGTTCATGCCGCCAGCATATGACCGGTCGTCTCGCCCCGCCCAGCACTATTGATAGGGGTGATTGAGGGGCATAGCAGGGTGAGGGACTGCCTACAGCCAGGTGACCTGCTGCTCCAGCGGAAAACGCAGCCGCGGGTTGTACACGTCCTTATCCCCCTGATGCCCGACCGCCAGCAGCATGATCGGGATCGCCGCGCGCGGCAGGTCGAGCACGCGGCGCAGGCGCACCTCGTCGAAGCCCTCCATCGGGCATGTGGCGAAGCCGTGGCTCTGGAACGCCAGCATCAGGTTCTGCGCCGCCAGGGCGGTCGACTTCACCGCCCAGATACGCATGTCGGCCCTGCTGTTTGGCTTACGCATCAACGGCTTGCGCAGCGCCACGATGCGCAGCAGCTGGCGCTTGAAGAAGCCCAGCAATCCCAATGGCCCCTGGTTGTACTGGAACGGCGCAGTCCTGGCGTAGAAGTCGCGAACGCGCGCCGGCACCTCGGGCTCCGGCCAGAAGGTGATGATGTCGCGGCAGGCCTGCCGCCAGGTATCGGGACGCGCCAGCACGGCAATGATCAGCGGTGCCTTCGCCGCGTTCTGGCTCATGCATACCGGATGCAGACGCGCGAGCAGCTCGGCGTCGCGGATCACCTGAAAGCTCCAGGGCTGCAGGTTGCAGGAGTTGGGCGCGAGGGTCGCCAGTTCCAGGCAGTCGCGAATGACCGCCTCGGGCACCGGCTCGGCGGTGAAACGTCGCACCGCGCGGCGGCTTTCGATCAGCGCGCGCAGGGCAGCGGGTGAGACATGGGCGGCGGTATCGTCAGGAGAGAAGCTGTTCATCGCGGGTGTCCTCGGCAGATCACCCGATTAAGCCGCCGATGACCACAGGCAACAAGCACCCGGTGCCGAACAGCCCAGGCATTGGCGCAAATGCCCGCCTATCCGAGCCATGCGCCGAACCGATCAGCCGAGGGCTTTCTCGATGGCCTGGATCACTGCGGGATCATCCGGGGCGGTGCGCGGCGAGAAACGCGCCAGCACGCGGCCATCGCGGCCAACCAGGAACTTCTCGAAGTTCCAGGTGATGTCGCCGGGAAACTCCGCACCCTCGCCCGCCAGCAGGCGGTACAGCGGATGACGCCCAGGACCGTTGACCTCGAGCTTGCTGCCCAGGGGGAAGCTCACGTCATAGTTGAGGCTGCAGAACGCGCGGATTTCTTCCTCGCTGCCCGGCTCCTGACCGGCGAACTGGTTGCACGGCAGGCCGAGCACGGTGAAGCCGCGTTCGCGGTACTGCTGGTAGAGGTTTTCCAGGGCCGCGTACTGCGGAGTCAACCCGCACTTGGAGGCCACATTGACCACCAGCACCAGTTGGCCCTTGTACGGCGCCAATGGCAGATCCTGGCCATCCAGCGCACGCAGGTTCAGGTCGTGAAAGGCACTCATGGCTAACTCCTTGTGAACGCAACACAAAATCCGCGCAGAGGAAAAAAAGGCGCCCGCGGGCGCCTTTTCCGTTCGCTGAGCTTAGCAGCCGCGCCTGCGGGTGAAACGACCATAAGTCGTATTGCGCAGCCGCCAATCAGGCCGTCGATCCGCTTTCGCCGATCACGCTCGGACTCAGTGGTGGTGACCACCTTCACCGTGGATGTGGCCGTGGGCCAGCTCTTCGGCGAGGGCGTCACGCACGCTGACTACCTTGACCTTGAAGTTCAGACGCTGGCCCGCCAGCGGGTGATTGCCGTCAACGATCACGTCGTCGCCATCGAGGTCACGCACGGTGACGATCTGCATGCCGCCGTCCGGGCCGGAAGCGTGGAACTGCATGCCCACTTCCAGTTCGTCGACGCCTTCGAACATGCTGCGGTTGAGGGTCGCAACCAGCTCGGCGCTGTACTCGCCATAGGCGTCGGCCGGCTCGATGGTCACATCCAGCTCGTCGCCGGCCTGCTTGCCTTCGAGCGCCTTTTCCAGGCCGACGATGATGTTGCCGGCACCGTGCAGGTACGCGAGCGGCGCGCCGCCTGCGGAACTGTCGATGACCTCCCCGGCGTCGTTGGTCAGGGTATAGTCGATGGAGACAGCCTTGTTGGCGGCGATCAGCATGGGGCGAGACCTTTTGCAAAAGATTGAAGAACGCGCAAGTTTACCTGCCGATTCGACCGAAAGCGACCCGAGCGCAGACGGACGGAACCCAACGACGACGGTCCTCACAGGCTATCGCCGGGACGAGGAGGGGCACTGGGTGGCCGAGCTTGCCTGCGGCCATACGCAGCACCTGCGTCACCTGCCACCCTGGCAGAATCGCGCCTGGGTGGACGACCCGGAACTGCGCCAGCAACGGGTCGGTCAACCCTTCGAATGCGGCTGGTGCGCGCAGCAGCGCGACAAACCCGCCAACGGATAGAACGCTAGCCAAGGAGCACGCATGCCGGCACGCAACATTCTGGTGATCAACTGCGGCAGCTCGTCGATCAAGTTCGCCCTGATCAACGAGGCCCACTCGCATTTCACCCTCAGCGGCCTGGCCGAACGCCTGGGCAGCCACGACGCCGTGCTGCACTGGCAACGCGGCGACGAGAAAGGCAGCCTGATGCTGCCCGACGGCGACCACCGCGCCGCCCTTGCCCAGTTGCTGCCGCTGGTGCAGAACGCCGCCGGCGGCACGCTGCACGGCATCGGCCACCGCGTGGTCCACGGCGGCGAACACTTCACCAGCGCCAGCCTGCTCGACCCGCAGGTGATCGCCGCGATTCGCGCCATCGCCCCGCTGGCCCCGCTGCACAACCCGGCCAGCCTACTGGGCATCGAAGCAGCCCTCAGCCTGCACCCGCAGCTGCCGCAGGTGGCGGTGTTCGACACCGCGTTCCACCAGAGCCTGCCCGAACACGCCTACCGCTACGCCGTGCCGGAACACCTCTACCGCGAGCACGGCGTGCGCCGCTACGGCTTTCACGGCACCAGCCACCGCTACGTCAGCCACCGCGCCGCGGAAATCGCCGGGCTGGCCGTCGGCGACAGCAGCTGGCTGTCCGCGCACCTGGGCAACGGCTGCTCGACCTGCGCCATCGTCAACGGCCAGAGCCGCGACACCAGCATGGGCATGACCCCGCTCGAAGGCCTGGTAATGGGCACCCGCAGCGGCGATGTCGACCCCAACCTGCACGGCCACCTGGCCCGCGCTCTGGGCTGGAGCCTGGAACAGATCGACGCGATGCTGAACAAGGACAGCGGCCTGCTCGGCCTCTCCAGCCTGTCCAACGACATGCGCAGCCTGGAACAGGCGCGCGATCAGGGCCACGTCGGCGCCACGCTGGCCATCGAGGTGTTCTGCTACCGCCTGGCCAAGTCCCTGGCCGCCATGAGCTGTGCCCTGCCACAGCTGGACGGCCTGATCTTCACCGGCGGCATCGGCGAGAACTCGCCCCTGGTGCGGAGCAAGACCGTGGCCCACCTGAAACTGCTCAACCTGGCCCTGGACAAGGAGGCCAACGCCCGTAGCATCCGCGGCGTCGGCGGCCCGATCCAGGCCTACGGCCACCCGCGCGTGCTGGTGGTGCCGACCAACGAGGAGCGGCAGATCGCCCTCGACACCCTCGCCCTACTCCACTGAAGGCGCCCGTTCGCATGCATACGTTTTTCATCGCCCCTACCGGCTTCGGTGTCGGCCTCACCTCGATCAGCCTCGGCCTGGTCCGCGCCCTGGAACGTGCCGGGCTCAAGGTCGGCTTCTTCAAGCCGATCGCCCAACCGCACCCGGGTGACGAAGGCCCGGAGCGCTCCACCGAACTGATCGCCCGCACCCTCGGCCTGACGCCGCCCAAGCCGCTGGGCCTGCCCCACGTCGAGCGCATGCTCGGCGATGGCCACCTCGACGAACTGCTGGAAGAAATCATCAGCCTCTACCAGCAGGCCGCCGAAGGCATGGACGTGCTGATCGTCGAGGGCATGGTGCCGACCCGCCACGCCAGCTACGCGGCGCGGATCAACGTGCACCTGGCCAAGAGCCTGGACGCCGAGATCATCCTGGTCTCGGCGCCGGACGGCGAGTCGGCGCAGGACCTGATCGAACTGTCCGACCGTATCGAAATCCAGGCGCAACTGTTCGGCGGCCCGAAGGACCCGAAGGTACTCGGCACCATCCTCAACAAGGTTCGCGGCGAAGGCTTTGCCGACCGCCTGCAAGAGCTCTCGCCGCTACTGAAGACCGAGGAATTCCACCTGCTCGGCTGCATTCCCTGGCAGGAAGAACTCAACGCCGCGCGCACCCGCGACATCGCCGACCTGCTCGGCGCGCGGGTGATCAACGCCGGCGACTACGAACAGCGCCGGGTGATGCAGATCGTCCTCTGCGCCCGCGCCGTGCCCAACACCGTCCAGTTGCTCAAGCCCGGCGTGCTGGTGGTCACCCCTGGCGACCGCGACGACATCATCCTCGCCGCCAGCCTGGCCGCGATGAACGGCGTGCCGCTGGCCGGCCTGCTGCTGTGCAGCGATTTCCCACCAGACCCGCGGATCATGGAGCTGTGCCGCGGCGCCCTGCAGAGCGGCCTGCCGGTGCTCAGCGTGAGCACCGGTTCGTACGACACGGCGACCAACCTCAATCGCTTGAACAAGGAAATCCCCATCGACGACCGCGAGCGCGCGGAGAAGGTCACCGAATTCGTCGCCGGGCACATCGATCATGACTGGCTCAAGCAACGCTGCGGCAGCCCGCGCGAGCCGCGCCTGTCGCCACCGGCATTCCGCTACCTGCTGATGCGTCGCGCCCAGGCGGCGAACAAGCGCATCGTCCTGCCCGAAGGCAGCGAGCCGCGCACCGTGCAGGCCGCGGCGATCTGCCAGGCCCGTGGCATCGCCCGCTGCGTGCTGCTGGCCAAGCCCGACGCCGTGCTGGCGGTGGCCAAGGCGCAGGGCATCGAGTTGCCGCCAGGCCTGGAAATCCTCGATCCGGACCTGATCCGCGAGCGCTACGTCGAGCCGATGGTCGAACTGCGCAAGGGCAAGGGCCTGACGGCGCCGGTGGCCACCGCGCAACTGGAAGACACCGTGGTGCTGGGCACCATGATGCTCGCCCTCGATGAGGTCGACGGCCTGGTTTCCGGCGCCATCCACACCACCGCCAACACCATCCGCCCGGCCCTGCAGCTGATCAAGACCGCACCGGGCTACAACCTGGTGTCATCGGTGTTCTTCATGCTCCTGCCGGATCAGGTGGTGGTCTACGGCGACTGTGCGGTAAACCCCGACCCGACGGCACCGGAGCTGGCGGAGATCGCCCTGCAGAGCGCGGCGTCGGCCGAAGCCTTCGGCATCCCGTCGCGGGTGGCGATGATCAGCTATTCGACTGGTGACTCGGGCAGCGGCAGCGAGGTGGAAAAGGTCCGCGAGGCCACCCACCTGGCGCAGGCGCAGAACCCGCACCTGCTGATCGACGGCCCGCTGCAGTACGACGCCGCCGCCATCGACAGCGTCGGCCGGCAGAAAGCGCCGAACAGCCCCGTGGCCGGCCGCGCCACGGTGTTCATCTTCCCTGACCTGAACACCGGTAATACCACCTACAAGGCCGTACAGCGCAGCGCCGAATGCCTCAGTGTCGGGCCGATGCTGCAAGGGCTGCGCAAACCGGTGAACGACCTCTCGCGTGGGGCGCTGGTCGACGACATCGTCTACACCATCGCCCTGACCGCGATCCAGGCGGTGGCCAAGAAGTCGTAGGGCCGTTCGTGCCGTGATCGCTCCCACGCTCCGCGTGGGAGTGCGCTTGCAGGCGTTCTGCGTGCGTGGAACGTCCCTGATGGAGTTTTCCTATGGCGCGTGGGAAACCTTCACTCGCCAGCCCCCTCACCCGCCCAGGCGGGCGTGCGCTAGAATCGCGGCCACCTGCTGCGCCGGACGACAACCAGGCTGACCAACGAGTCCGCCCCAGCACTTGCCGTTCAGTGTACAAGCGTTAACCTTGGCACCGGAAAGCCCGGCGCCACAAAGCGCCGCAGATGTTTCGACCGATTCCGGGGCACACAGAATGCCCCTCTTTCAGGAGGCGCGCGCGCCCATGCTGCACTTTCTCCCTGCCCCGCTGCTCGGCCTGCTGGCCAGCCTGATGCTGGCGCTGAACACCCTGATCTGCTGCTGGCCGCTGTTCGCCGTCTCGCTGCTCAAACTGCTGGTGCCGGTACCGGCGATCCAGCGCGTCCTGCGCTTCGTCATGCACGGCATCGCCGAGTTCTGGATCAGCGTGAACAAGTTCTGGATGAACATGGTGCGGCGCACCGAGTGGAACGTTCAGGGCCTGCAGCGCTTCGACATGAAGCACTCCTACCTCGTCACCAGCAACCACCAGAGCTGGGTCGACATCCTGGTGCTGCAATACCTGATGAACAAGCGCCTGCCCTTCCTCAAGTTCTTCCTCAAGCAGGAGCTGATCTGGGTACCGATGATCGGCCTGTGCTGGTGGGCGCTCGAGTTCCCCTTCATGAAGCGCTACACCAAGGCCTACCTGGCCAAGCACCCGGAAAAGCTCGGCCAGGACCTGGCCACCACACGCAAGGCCTGTGCGCGTTACAAGACCAACCCGGTGTCGGTGTTCAACTTCCTCGAAGGCACGCGCTTCACCCCGCAGAAGCACGCGGAGCAGCAATCACCCTTCAAGTACCTGCTCAAGCCCAAGGCTGGCGGCATTGCCTTCGTGCTTGACGCGATGGGCGAGCAACTGCACTCGATCGTCAACGTGACCATCCATTACCCCGGCGGCAATCCGGGGTTCTGGGACCTGCTCAGCGGCCGTATCGGCGAGGTGGTGGTGCGCTTCGAGGAGCTGCCGATCCCGGCCGAGTTTATCGGCCAGAACTATGACCAGGACGCCGCCTACCGCCTGCAGTTCCAGCAGTGGGTCAATCAGCTCTGGGAAGCCAAGGACGCCGAACTGGAACGCCTGCACGCGGAGTTCCCAGGCAAGGACTGATCACGAGCCCGGGCGCCAGATCGTCCAGTCCAGCTTGCTCGGAAAGGTCGTGGCCTGCTCCACCGGCAGGCCCGGCGCCACCAGAAAACCCTGCATGGTCGTGCACTGATGGGCGATCAGCCAGTCGCGCTGGGCCACGGTTTCCACGCCCTCGGCAATCACCTCCAGGTCGAGGTGATGGCCAAGGTCGATGATGGTGCTGACGATCGCCGCGTCTTTCGGCGAGTCGAGCATGTTGGAGATGAACAGGCGGTCGATCTTCAACGTATCCAGTTCAAAGTGACGCAGGTAGGCCAGCGACGAATAGCCGGTGCCGAAGTCATCGATGGCGATGCGCACCCCCAGCGAACGGAGCTGGCGCAGCTGCTCGCTGGCGGTGTCGACATCCTGCATCAGCGCACTCTCGGTCACCTCCACTTCCAGTTGTGACGGTTTCAGGCCGATCTCGCCAAGCAGGCGGCGCAGGTCATCGACCAGTTGCGGCATGCTGAACTGCACCGGACTGACGTTGAGGCTGATCACCAACTCCTCGCCGAAGCGCTCACCCCAGGCCAGGCATTGCTGGATGCCCTCGTGGAAGATCCAGTCGCCCAGGCGATTGATCAGCCGGGTCTCCTCCAGCAGCGGAATAAATACCCCCGGCGAAATGGTTCCGGCGACCCGGTGCTGCCAGCGCAGCAGCGCCTCAAAACCACGCAGGCGGCCGCTGGCAAGGTCGATCTGCGGTTGATAGACCAGGCGGAAATCATCCTGCTCGATGGCCATGCGCAGGCTCTCTTCGAGCATCAGCCGCGAGCGCGCGCGGCCGTTCATTTCCGGGGAGAAAAAACGGTATTGCTGACGCCCCGCGCGCTTGGCCTCGTACATGGCCATGTCGGCGGCGCGCAGCAGGCCGTCGACGCTCTGTCCGCATTCGGGAAAACAGGCGATGCCGACGCTGGCACCCAGGGTGAATTCGACACCGTCGACCTTCTGCCGGGTCGACACCAGTTCGATGAGTTTTTCCGCCACGCGAGCGGCATCCTCGGGGTGGTCCAGCGAGTCGAGCAGCGCGGTGAACTCGTCGCCGCCCATGCGCGCCAGCACATCGTAAGGACGCAGGCAGGTCTTCAGCTGTTCGGCGACACGGCGCAGCACCTGGTCGCCTGCGGCGTGGCCAAGGGAGTCGTTGATGCGTTTGAAGCCATCCAGGTCGAGGTAGAGAATCGCCATGCGCTTGCCGCTGCGGTCGATGCGCGACAGCGACGACTCCAGGGTCTGGTGGAAACCGCGGCGGTTGTACAGGCCGGTCAGGGCATCGGTGATGGCCTGGGACTCCAGCTGGGCGTGCAGGTTGCGCACCACCGACATGTCGAGGGCGATCAGCACCATGGAATCCTGGTACTGCGGCAGAGGCGAACAGGACAGTGCCACCGGCAGGAAGCTGCCGCTGAAAGTGGTCAGCACCGCATCGTGCAGACGATAGGTCTGGCCTTCGCGCCAGTGCTTGAAGAACTCGGTCTCCTGCCAGTTCTCCGGCATGTCCGGCGACTTCAGGTAGTTCAGCAGCGAGCTGCCGAGCAGGTCGTCGATTTCCGCATGGAGCATCTGCGCCATGGCCGGATTGACGAAGCTGATGGCACCGAGCCGATCCAGCACGACGATGCCTTCGGACGCGTTCTCCAGCACCGAGGCATTGAAGGCGCGCGCGCTGTCCAGTTGCTGGCTGAGCAGCTGCAGTTCGTGGCGATGGCGCTCGTGCTCGAGCAGCGCGTTGATCTTGTGCTTGAGCACGCTGGGATCGAACGGCTTGAGGATGAAATCCACTGCGCCGATGGCATAGCCGTGCAGCACCGAGTCCTCGGTGTGGGCAATCGCCGAAAGGAAGATGATCGGCGTGTGCCGGGTATGCGGGCTGCCCCGCATCAGCCGAGCCACTTCGAAGCCGTCCATGCGCGGCATCTGCACGTCCAGCAGGACCAGGCCGACGGGCTCGTCGATCATGCACTGCAGGGCCGCCTCGCCGGAGTTCACCGTGCGCACGTCCCAGTCGCTGTCGCCGAGCAGTGCCTCCATGGCGATCAGGTTTTCCTCGCGATCGTCCACCACCAGCAGCACCTGATCCTGGCAATCGACTGACACCTCAAACTGTGCCAGCTGCATACTCACCTCCTGCGGCAATCACTGATGTCAGCGCGTAACCGGCTCGTCTCCGGCATAGCCTGTGGATGACAGTGGTCTTGCTACGATAGTCCGTTATCACTGCTTGTCTCCCTGAGCCCGGCGCGATGCCTCGGGCGTGGTGCTGAGCCAGCGCTGCAGCAGGTCCAGCAAATCCTGGCGAGCCACCGGCTTGGCCAGGTAGTCATCGGCGCCGGCGGTGATGCATTTCTCCCGGTCGCCCTTCATTGCATGAGCCGTCAGAGCTATGACCGGAATCCGGCAATCATGTTCTTCCTTTAAAATTCGCGTGGCGGTGTAGCCGTCCATCACCGGCATGGCCATGTCCATCAGGATCACGTCGAACGGCTCGCGGGCGAAGCATTCCAGAGCCTCCACACCATCCTTGGCCGGTGTCACGTGCAGGCCGATCTCGTCAAGCAGCGCCGTCATCGCGTAGATGTTGCGCATGTCGTCATCCACCAGCAGCACGCGCTTGCCGTTCAGAACCGGCGCGGTACTGGCCGGCGGCGTACGCACCGCGGCAAGAAAGCCCTGCACCGCCGAGTCGAGCGCGGCAAGGTCGTTGCCACTCTTGCGCACCACCACCGCCGAGTAATGGCGCAGGCGCTGCAGGTCCTGGTGGCTGACATCGACACCGGTGTTCACCACCACGCGGGTGCCGTGCAGCGGCCGTTCGCGGTGCATCGCCTCGAGCAGGTCGAAGCCGTCCTGATCGGGCAGGTTGAGGTCGATCACCACCGCACCGAACGGTTCGCGGGCATACAGCTGCAGCGCCTGGGCGGCAGTCGCAGCGGGCGTACAGGTGAAGCCGAGCTGCTGCAGGTGTTCGCCGTAATACGCCCGTTCGGCATCGACATCTTCCACCAGCAGCAGTGGCCGCTCGGCCTGCCCCGGCACGGCAAGGTCCTGGAAGACCTGCTCCAGGGCCTGACGGCCGATCGGTTTGACCAGATAGTGGGTACCGTCGGCCTGCCAGTCCTGCGGCTGCGGCACGCAGGAAATGATGTGCACCGGCACCTCGCGGTGCTGGGCCAGGCCACGCATGCGGCGATAGATCTGCCAGCCGCTGATGTCCGGCAACAGGATGTCGAGTACCACCGCGACGAAGCGCTCGCTCTGCAGCAATTCGATGGCCTGCTTGCCACTGCGGCACTGCACGCAGGAAAAGCCGTGGGCCTGGGCAGCCTCGGCGATCACCGAGGCGAAATTGGCGTCGTCCTCGACGATCAGCATGGCCGGCCCCTGACCACTGCGTACCGGTGCGCTGACCGGGGGCTCGTGGGCATCGACCTGCACCGGCGCCACCACCGGCAGCTGCACGATGAACCGCGAGCCCTGGCCGGGCGTACTCTGCAGGCTGATCTGCCCACCCAGCACTTCGACCAGCTGACGGGTGATGGCCAGGCCCAGGCCGGTGCCTCCGAAGCGCCGGCTGGTCGACCCATCGATCTGCTGAAAGGCTTGAAAGATGCGCTCGTGCTGCTCCGCTGCAATGCCGATACCGGTGTCCCGCACGACGATCTGCAGGGTCTCGCGCTCATCGTCCAGCGGCGTGGGCGAGCAGGCGATGGTCAGCTCGACCTCGCCGCTCTCGGTGAACTTCAGCGCGTTGGACAGCAGGTTGCGCAGGATCTGGTGCAGGCGCCCGCGGTCGCTGTTGATCACCCGCGGCACACCCGGCTCGACATGGCTGAACAGCTGCAGGCCCTTCACCTCGGCCATCGGCCGCAGGCTGGCATCCAGTTCGACGAGCATGTCGTGGACGTTGAGCGGCTCCAGCCTCAGCTGCACACGACCGGCTTCGATCTTGGCCAGGTCGAGCACGTCGTTGATCAGCTGCAGCAGGTCGTTGCCGGCGCGATAGACGATGTCGGCATGCTTGACCTGCTTCTCGGTCAGGTTGCCGGCGGCGTTCTGCTTGAGCTGTTCGCTGAGGATCAGGATGCTGTTCAGCGGCGTGCGCAGCTCGTGGGACATGTTGGCGAGGAATTCCGACTTGTAGCGGTTGGCCAGCGCCAGTTGCTCGGCCTGTTCACGCAGGCGTTTCTCGGCGGCCTTGCGCTCGCTGATATCGATGATCACCGCCTGCACCAGCATGTCGTCGCCGCTGCGCAGGGGCGACAAGCCGACCTCCAGCGGAATCAGCCGACCATCGCGGTGCTGGCCGAACAGTTCACGGTTGTTGCCCATGCGCCGCGGCGACGGGTCCTGGGTGAACACCTGGCGCAGACCAGAGTGCAGGCCGCGCAGGGTTTCCGGCAGCAGCCGCTCCACTGGCTGGCCGAGCAGTTCGTCACGGCTGTAGCCGAACATCTGCTCGGTCTGCCGGTTGACCATGCTCACCAGCCCCTTGGCATCGGCGAGCACGATGGCGTTGGGCGAAGCCTCGACCACCAGGCGGAAGCGCTCCTCGGCGGC
Source organism: Pseudomonas sp. PDM14 (assembly GCF_014851905.1). Taxonomy (NCBI): domain Bacteria; kingdom Pseudomonadati; phylum Pseudomonadota; class Gammaproteobacteria; order Pseudomonadales; family Pseudomonadaceae; genus Pseudomonas; species Pseudomonas sp. PDM14. Next base: position 1,269,201 of record NZ_JACVAQ010000002.1, read on the forward strand.
CTTGCGCGCGCTGATGTCGATGATCACCGCCTGCACCAGCACGTCGTGACCGCTGCGCAGCGGTGAGAGCCCGACCTCGAGCGGAATCGAACGACCATCGCGGTGCTGGCCGAACAGCTCGCGGCTGCCCCCCATGCGACGAGGCTCCGGACTCTCCTGGTACTGCGCACGCAAGCCCACATGGGCTGCGCGAATCGCTTCCGGCAGCAACATTTCCACCGGTTGCTGCAGCAACTCCTGACGCGGGTAACCGAACATTAACTCGGTCTGCCGGTTGACCATGGCGATCAGCCCGCGACTATCGACCAGCACGATGGCGTTGGGCGAGGCCTCGACCACCATGCGAAAACGCTCTTCGCGCTCGCGCAGCCCCTGGGCCTGGCGCTCGCTTTCGACCATCGCCCGCTCACGCAGGAACAGGTAGCCACCAACCAGCAACGACAGCAGCAGCGCGGCCAGCAGGCCGGTGCTCAGGCCCACGGTCAGCGTACTGTTGCGCAGGGTCTGCTCGTACTGCGGTGTACTGCCGACCTTGAGCAGCCATTCGCGGCCGTAGACGTTCAGCGTGCGCGATGCCTGCAGCCGCGAAGTGGCCTCGCGACCGTCGAACTCCTGCAGCAGATGCGCGCCGCCCTGGGCGTCGACCAGCTCGATCCAGAACAGATCACTGCTGCTGCCGAGAATCCCGTGCATCAGATCGGCCATGCGAAAGGAACCGGAAACCATGCCGAGCAACGCAGCCTGGCGCTCCTCGACACTGCTCAGCGGCACGTTTTGCCGATACACCGGCAGGTACAACAGCACGCCGCTCTGCACGTCCTGCTCGGTTTCCTGCTTGAGCCTGAGCGGCCCGGTGAGCGCCGCTTCGCCACCGTCGCGGGCTCGGCTAATGGCCTCGCGACGCGTGCTCTCACTGAACATGTCGAAGCCCAGCACGCGGCGGTTGCGCCAGTTCAGCGGATGGACGAAATCGACGATCAGGTATTCGTCGCGAACCCCGGTCGGGTAGATCTGGAAATAGGCCCGCCCTTCGGCCTGCACGCGCTGCAGAAAGGGTCCCAGCGTGGCGCGCTGCAGGTAGCGTCCCCAGCTCAGCGCCTGGATGCCGGGGTAACGGTCCTGCAGCTGCAGCTGATCGGTAGCGCGCTGCCACTCATCGTCGGAAACCTCCGAACTGCCGGCGAGCAGGCCGGACATGCCGCGCAGGACCATTTCATAGGCGCGCATGCGCTCGCGCACACTCTGCTCGACGCCATCCACCGCCAGGTCGAAGCGTTCCTGCTGAGCGGCTTCGCTACCGGCATTCAGCGTCCACCATTGCCAACCGACCAGCGCACCCAGACCGACCAGCAACAGCAGCGTAACCAGAAGGGGAATCCAGGGTTTGCGGGCACTAGGGGCAACGGTAAGGGTGTCGTCCATGAACTCTCCTGATCCATCCACATGCCACAGGCATGCGCCGACACCTGTTGTGCCGGGACCTTCTGGCAGTTTAGTCAGGATTTACGCAGGCATCGGACTGACGACAGACGGCAGGAAAAAAGCAGAAAGCCCTCTTCCGAGGGCTTTCTTGTGTCGCTGCGCCAGCGCTTACTGCTGAGCAGGCAGCGGCCGCAGATTGACCTCGACGCGGCGGTTCTGCGCACGCCCCGACTCGTTGGCGTTGCTCGCCACCGGCTGGTCCGGGCCGGCACCTCGGGTGCTCACCCGGGCCGCGTTCACACCCTGCGCCTGCAGGTAGTTGGCTACGCTCTGCGCACGGCGTTGCGACAGCGCCATGTTGTGCGAGTGGCTGCCGGTGCTGTCGGTATGGCCGACGATCTCGATGCTGTTCTGATCGTACTGGCGGAACGACGTGGCCAGGTTGTTCAGCGGCGTATAGAAGTTGCTGGCGATGTCGGCCGAGTCGGTGGCGAAGGTGATGTTGCCCGGCATGATCAGCTGGATGTTGTCGCCCTGGCGCTCGACCTGAACGCCAGTGCCTTCCATGCTGCGGCGCAGCTCCGCTTCCTGCTTGTCGACGTAGTAGCCGTAGCCCGCCCCCGCTGCGCCGGCGACGGCGGCACCGATCAGCGCACCCTTGCCGCGCTTGTCGTGGTTGATCGCGGCGCCGGCGGCGGCACCGGCCAGTGCGCCGAGGCCACCGTACTTGGCGGTCTTGCTCATGCCGCCGGAATTCTGATTGCCGTTCTGGCTGGTGTTCTGGTTGTCGTACGGATTCTGCGAGGCACAGCCTGTGACCAGTGCGACGACAGTGGCAGCGAGGATCAGGCGTGGGGTAGTCAACATGTTTGGGGCTCCCGAAAAAGCTAGGACCAGCCTGAGTGGCTGACAAGGGCTTAGAGCCCTGCCGGCAACGAAGATTCCCTGACCGCCGTCACGCGCGCACGAACGGGTTGTCGCGCATCTCATCGCCCAGGCGGGTATCCGGGCCGTGACCGGTGACCACCGTAGCCTCCTCGTCCAGGCTGTACAGACGCTGTTTGATCGAGCGCTCGATGGTCGCGTAATCGCCACCCCACAAATCCGTGCGCCCGATGCCGCGGCGGAACAGCGTGTCACCGGCGATCAACAGCTTGGCCTGGGGAAACCAGAAACTCATGGAGCCTGGCGTATGCCCCGGCGTGTGCAGCGCCACACCGCAACCGCAGGCCAGCTCCTCGTCGTCGGCCAGCCACTGATCCGGCGCCGGCACCGGACGATAAGGCACGCCGAACATGCGGCACTGCATTTCCAGGTTGTCCCAGAGGAACTGGTCTTCCTGGTGCAGGTGCAGGGTCGCGCCCGTCAGTTCCTTCAACTGGCCGGACGCCAGGAAGTGATCGAGATGGGCATGGGTGTGGATGATGCTGACCAGCGTCAGCCCATGCGCCTGCAGGCGCGCGAGGATCATCTCCGGCTCGCCGCCCGGATCGACGACGATGGCCTTCTTGCTCAGCGGATCACCGATCAGCGTGCAGTTGCACTGCAAAGGGCCGACGGGGAAGGTTTCGCGAATCAGCGTGGGCGGCGTGGGGCTCATCTGGCGGGTCTCATGGTTGCTCCGGGCGCGCACGATAGTCGCCCGGCCGCTTGCCCGTCCATTTCTGGAAGGCACGGCGGAAATTGGAAGGGTCGCTGAAGCCCAGCAACAGGGCGATTTCGAACAGCGGCAGGTGGGTGGTAGTCAGGTACTGCAACGCCAGGCGCTTGCGCACTTCGTCGAGCACTTTCTGGTAGCTGGTACCGGCTTCGGCCAGGTGCCGACGCAGGCTGCGGCCGCTGGTATGCAGGGCGTGCGCCGCGCTGTCGAGATTGGGGAAGTCGCCAGGGCGCGCCAGGAGCAGGCGGCGCAAGCGGGTGAGCAAGCCATCCTCGACATCCAGAGCCGCCAGCAGCGCCTCGCACTGCTCCTCGCACATGCGCATGGTCGCCGGATTGGCCAGCGCCATGGGTTTGTCCAGGTATCTGCGCGGCAGTTTCAGCCAGTGCCAGGGCTGGTCGAACAACGCGTCACAGCCAAACACCTCTCGGTAGCGCTCGGCATGTACGGGGCGCGGATGAACGAAGCCGACCTGCACCTGCTGCGGTTCCTCGCCCAAGAGAAACCCGGCGATGCTGTAGAGCGCGGCAAACAAGCCCTCAGCAGCAAAACGCCCGAGCACGCCAAGGGGAATCGACTCGTTGGCCCGCAACTCCAGGTAATCCTCGTGCTCGACCAGCTCCAGGTCGAAGGTCAAGCCGAGTACCCGGTAATACTTCAGCGCGAAGTGCACCGCGCGCTCCAGCGTAGGGCTGGAGAGCAGCGCATAGCCGAGGATGCCGTGCGCCGAGGCGTTCAGCCGCTGCCCCAGCAGCAGACCCAACGCCGGCTCCTTGCACAGAACCAGCGCGCTATTACCCAGAAAATAGATGGCATTCAGTGACAGGCGGCCGCTGGCATTGTGCAGGCACTCGCTTGAAAGGCCGGCATGTGCCAGCAACTGCTCTCTGCCCACACCCCGCTCCGCGGCTAGCTCCAGCAGAGCTTCGGCGTAAGTCATGGGCACCAGTTCGGTGTCGAGAGTAAGCAGTTTGCGCATGGTCGTCCGGGTCTCGCGATGGCCATAAATGACCGGAACAATGGCTGAAGATAACCTTGTCCGACAAAACCCCACAAGGCCATAGTCGCTGCACGCCATAACAACGACTGGGAGGCCTCATGTCCAATCCCACACCGCCCGACCTGACGATCAAGCCGCGCCAGCCTGGTTTCGACCTGCCGCAACCCTGGTTGCGCCACTGGCATGGCGACAATGCCTTCAAGAGCCACTTCTTCGACGCCATGTCGCTGCTGTTCCCCGATGGCGAGCGTTTCTTCATCGACTCGGTACGCCACTACCGCGACCGGGTAACCGATCCCCAGCAACAGGAGCAGATCCGCGGCTTCATCGGCCAGGAGGCGCACCACAGCCGCGAACACCAGCACTACAGCGACGCCCTGCGCGCCACCGGCTACGACCTCGACTATCTGGAACATCGCCTGAAGCGGCGCCTGGCGTTCGTGCGCAAGCACCTGCCGCCCAAGGTACACCTGGCCTCCACCGTCGCGGTGGAACACCTGACCGCGATCATGGCCGACGCCATCCTGCAGAATCCTGACTGGCTGGAGGGTGCCGACCCGGCCATGGCGCGACTGTGGCGCTGGCATGCGCTGGAAGAAAGCGAGCACAAGGCCGTTGCGTTCGACCTCTATCAACAGGTCGGCACCAGCCCCTGGCTACGCCGCCGGGCAATGATTTACAGCACGCTGTACTTCACCCTCGACACCTTCAAGGGCCTGGTGCACATGCTCAAGCGCGATGGTTTGCTATGGAACTGGCAGGTATGGCGCGACGGCCTGGCCTGGCTGTGGGGCAGCCGCGGCATTCTGCGTCCGCTGGTGCGGGTCTACCTGGACTTCTACAAACGCGACTTCCATCCGTGGCAGCACGACAACCTGCACATCATCGAGGACTATCGGCGCCAGTTCGACCTGCCACTGCAGGCCGATTGATCAGCGCAGCAATCCCAGGCCCTTGGCGCGCGCCACGGCCTGGGTGCGCCGCTCGACGCCGAGCTTGCTGTTGATGTGGCGGGCGTGGGTCTTCACCGTGTGCAGCGAGATGAACAAGCGCTCGCTGATTTCCTGATTCGAACAGCCCAGCGCGATCAGGCGCAGCACCGCCAACTCCCGCGTACTCAGGGTGTCCGTGGCGGCGAGGGCGACCACGTCCTCACCCTCCTCGTCGGGCTCGGGCAGGTGCTCGCGCAGCGCTTGACTCAACGGGGTCGCCGGCGCGACCAACAGCTGTTCGCGCAGCCAGTCCGGCTTGTGCGCCAGCAGCTCGTGGAACGGCAGCAAGCCACCGCCAACCGCCGCACCCAGGCAGCTGTGCAACTGCTGCTGGGCATCACGCTCGCGACCTGCGGCACACAGCAACAGGCTCAGCTGCACCTGGGCAAAGACGCCGATCAGATGCCCACCACAGCCTTGCGCACGCATCACCAGGGCGCGCAGGCGGCGCTCCGCAGCGTCGCCCTGCCCCTGCAAACGCTCCAGCGCCGCACGGTGCAGCTCGATGTGCAGGGACAGCTGTGGGTGAAACTCCGGCGCGGTTGCCGGCTCTTCGCCGCCGTAGGTTTCCGCCAGGCGCAGGAGCCAGGCATTGGCCAGGTCGGTCTGCCCCTGGCTCAGCCACAACTCGCACTTGGCCAAGGTGATCATGGCCAGGTAGTACACCGGCGGCACATCCCAGATGTGCATCAGCCGCTCGGCCTCGGCCAGCAGCGAAAACGCTTCGGCATAGCGCCCGGCACGCCCTTCCTGGCTGGCCAGAATGCAGTAGCCGACCAGCAGGCTGATGTCGCGACAGGCGCGCGCCTCGGCAATCCCGGCGAGCAACTTTCTGCCGCCTTCTGCGGGCTGCAGGCGTAGCACCAGAAGAAAACCTTCATAGAGAGTCAGACGCGCGCGCACAGCGTAGACACGCTGCGCCGGCAGGTTGCGCAAGCGCTCCAGACCATGGCGAATCTCTTCTAGCGCGCGAACGATCTCGCCACGGGCCAGCAGCACCCGACCACGGTTGTAGTGACAAAGCGCCTCGAACAGCGGGTTGCCCTGGCGCTGCGCCAGCTCCAGCGCCTCACGGTTGAGCCCGCGGGCACGCCACAGGTCACCTTGCACCACGGCAAGGTTGGCCAGATTGAACAGGCACAGCAGACGAGGACCGAAACGATCCGGCGGCAACGCGGCCAGCGCTTCGGTGCAATAACGCGCCGCGCGCTCACTGTCGCCCCGACCGCGGGCGATCACGCCACTGACCGCCAGCCACTGTGCCAGCAAGGACTGCTGCGCCTGCGCCGAAGGTGCGGGAAGGAAGCGCTCGAGCTGGTTGGCCAGGTCTTCCGCCGCATCCAGTTGGCAGGCCAGGGCCAATGCCCAGCTGTATAGCGCGATCAGTCGCGGCGTGCTGCTGAGCAGGCTATCGGGCAAGTCCATCTTCCAGCGCAGCAACATGGCGACGTTCTGCTCGGCCAGTAGATGCTCCTCGGAAAAGCTCTGCACCAGATTGGCAGCGACGTCCGGCTGACCTGCGCGCAGGGCCTGCTCCACCGCGTCGTCGAGCAAGCCATGGGCACTGAACCAGCGGCACGCACGCAGGTGCAGACTCGACTGCGGAACGGAAAAACCCGGTGCAGGGTTGGCACGCAGCAGATCGGAGAACAGGTGGTGGTAGCGGAACCAGCGCCCACTCTCATCCAGCGGCACCAAGAACACCTGATTGGCCTGCAGGTGCTGGAGAATCGCCGCACTGTCGTGGCTGTCGCGCACCGCATCGCATAGTTCGACACAAAAGCGGTCGAGGCAGGCTGTGTCATAGAGGAAGGCCTGCACATCGGCAGCCTGGCGCTCGATCACCTCTTCCAGCAGGTAATCGCGGATCAGCCCTTGGGCACCATGCAGGTCCTGCGGCAGCTCCTCACTGGCATGCTCATCGAGGGTGAGCAGCCACAACCGCAAGCCGGCGACCCAACCTTCGCTGCGCTGCAACAGGCAATCCAGCGCCTCGCCTTGCAGGCGACTGCCCTGGCTGACCAGCAGCTCGCGGGTTTCCGCGGTGGTCAGGCGCAGGTCCTGTTCCTGCAGTTCGAGCAACTGCCGTGACAGGCGCAAGCGCGCCAGGTGCCAGTCCGGACGCTGGCGACTGGTCACCAGCAACAGCAAGCCACTGGGCAGATGATTGAGGAAGAACTGCAGGCAGCGATCGAGGACCGGGCCCTGTGCCAGGTGGTAATCGTCCAGTACCAGCAGTAACGGCGCCGTCTCGTCCAGGCGCTCGCCAAGTTCATCGAGCAGGCCATCGAGCAATTCTTCGAAGGCGAAAGGCTGATGACGCTGACGCATTTTCAGCAGGCCCAGCGCTTCGTCACCGATACCTGGATAGTGCCGGCGAAGTCCCTCGAGCAGGCGCTCAAGGAAGCGCCCGGGGTCGCTGTCGCGGCGAGTGAGGCTGAGCCACAGATTTTGCCAGGCCGCCGGCAGGCGCTCGCAGAACTCGATCGCCAGCGAACTCTTGCCAAATCCTGCCGGCGCACTGACCAGCAACAGCCGTCCACTCATGCCCTCGGCAAGCTGCTCGCAGAGACGCGGGCGCAGGACATGCCCCTCAGGCAGCGGAGGCCGGAAGAAACGGCTTTCACTGGCACTGGCGGGTACATAGGCGAGGCCGGGGGAGCGGGACAGATCGGTCACGTGACAGGCATGCGCTCAATGGCTGGCTAAGTGCCCGCAGACTATCCCCTTGTCTTGCGCATTTGAAGCCCATCAGTCGCCACAACGAAAAAAGCCGGCGCAAGGCCGGCTTTTTCTTGTAACACGACGCGAGATTAACGCACGCCGGCCTGACGCAGAGCGGCCGGGGTGTAATCGCTGGAAGAGGCCTTGTAGTTGAAGTCGTAGGCTTTTTTCTCCTCGTTCTTCATACCCAGGGCCAGGTAGCGACCGGAAATCACGTCATACAGGGTTTCCAGGGTGTACCAAGGAACCTGCTTGTCGTAGTAGTACTGGGAGTGCGCTTCGGCCACACGCCACAGCGAACCACGGCCGTCGTAGTGGTCGATGACCGCTGCTTGCCAGGTGTCCTCGTCGATGTACATATCACGCTTGGCGTAGATATGACGTTCGCCGGCTTTCAGGGTACCGGTCACGTGCCATACGCGGTGCAGCTCGTAGCGGCTCAGGTCCTGGTTGATGTGACCAGCTTTGATTACGTCAGCATATTTCAGCTGCGGCGAATCGAGAGCATAGGTGTTGTACGGGATGTAGATCTCTTTCTTGCCGTTCAACTTCCAGTCATAACGGTCAGGTGCACCGTTGTACATGTCCAGGTTGTCGGAAGTACGCAGACCGTCTGCAGCGGTACCCGGGCCGTCGTAGGAAACCTGCGGGGCTCGGCGAACACGACGCTGACCGGCGTTGTACAGCCACGCCAGACGCGGCTCTTTCACCTGGTCGAGAGTTTCGTGTACCAGCAGTACGTTACCTGCCAGACGCGAAGGAGCCGTCACACGCTGTTTGAAGTAGAACAGGATGTTGGTCGGCTTGCTCGGATCGTAGTCGGTCAGGCTGGTCGGGAAGGTGAATTCGTCCTGGAAGTAGACCAGGCTGAACGAACCATTGGCCTGCGGGGTAGCCTGGGTAACCAGACGACGCACGCTGCCGCCACGGTAGCGGGTGATCTGGTTCCAGACTGCTTCGAGGCCGTTCTGCGGGATCGGGAACGGGTTCGCGGTCTTGAAGTTTTCCAGACCGTTGCCGCCCTGAACCAGCTTGGTGTTAGCCGCGTTGTGCTTGGCGTCATCCTGCACGCTTTGCGGAACGGTAGCCGTACGGTGCGTGGTGTACACCGGGATGCGATAGCTTTCCGGGTAGCGTTTGAACATGGCCAGCTGGCCAGGGGTCAGCTTGTCCTTGTACTGGTCGACGTTCTTCGAGTCGATGGTGAAGAGCGGCTTCTCGTTGGCGAACGGGTTCGACAGGAAACCACGTGCGTCCACGGTACCGGCATCCTTCGGCAGACCACCGGTCCACTCAGGGATGCTGCCATCGGCGTTGCCGGCTTTCTCGGCGCCCAGCGGAGTCAGGGTAGCACCCAGCTTGGCAACTTCATCAGCCGATACGGCAGCCATTACGCTGGTAGCCAGCAGAGACAGAGCCAGAGCACCGGATTGCAGCAGGTATTTTGTTGTTTTCATGTGCATGTCTTTCCTCAAGATTCCTGTGCTTAGAAGTTCACGCCGAAGCTGAGAGCTACGAAGTCACGATCATCAACGGTTGTGTACTTACCATCGAAGAAGTTGGTGTAGGACAGGTTCGCGGTGTAGGTGTTCTGGTACTCAGCTTCCAGACCCAGGCTGATTGCCTTGCGACCTTCCTCGAAGTTGCCGCCTGGGCCAGGCGAGTAACCCTCAACATCATGCGACCAGGCTGCGCTCGGTTTAAGGTTCACACCGGCGAAAACGTCTGGGTATTCCCAGATGGCGCGAGCGCGATAGCCCCAGGAGTTGGCGGTGGTGAAACCATCATTGTCACAACCTTTAGCGACGTTGCCGCCATCAGGACTGGCGCCACCGGTGCCTCTGTTCAAAGCAAGGCACATATCACCGCCCGACCCAAAGATCGGATCGCGGCCATAACGGATATCATTGGAGTTTTCCAACCCCCCCACATGAGTCCAGCCGACCTCACCCACCAGAGTCAAGCGAGAAGCGCCCATCACCTGATCGAAGAAGTGCGTGAAGGTGGTTTGCAACTGAGTCACTTCCTTGCGACGGTAGCCATGCAACAGACCCTCGGCATCCGCGTTAAGAGGCGAAGCAAGCCCGTAAGGATTAACAACCACGCCCGGCGCTACAGTCAGCGCAACGCCCTTTACCCCAGCGTAAAGAATGTCGGTAGAGTTCAGCTGTACCGGCGCATTAGGGCGATAACTGACTTCACCGGACCATGCGGTGCCTGTAGGCAGAGTGGTAGAGAAACTCAGGCCATACAGTTTGATATCTTCCGGGTACTCCATGAAATAGCCGCCGTTGGCCGCCAAGACAGTTGCACCAGAGCCAGCAGCTACCGAGGGAGATGCACCCAGCCCCAAGTTACCTTGTGCAATCGTGTTCGCCGTAGCGATAGCTCCAGCGCTAGCGCCCACACCGCTGAAAATTGGTGCACGACTGTGATAGTTCATGAAGTAAGCACCGAATTCGGTGTCTAGAGGCTCGAACATGTAGCGGAACGCCAGGCCCCATTGGCCGGAGTCACGGGCATCCTCATCACCATAACGAGGAACGACCACCCCCTCACTGGTAGAGGAAACCAGATCTACATTGCGACCCGGTATGGCATTGAGGGCATCAATGTTGCCGTTGATCGCAGCCAGCTGTGCCGGGCTCAAAGATGAAAGAACATTGAGATTGTTGTCGCAACCATCCGCAACGATATCAGCCTGGGAGAAGAAGGTGCCGCAGTTGTCGGCAACGGTCTGATCCCATTCCAGCTGGTAGAAAGCCTCAGCGGACAAGTTCTCAGTCAGGCTCTGCGAAACGTAGAACATATTGACCGGGATCAGACCTTCCTTGACCTCGGCGCCAGGGCGACGAAATGCAGAAACGTCGACCGGGTTGATCGAGTTGATGCCGTTCTGGATGAAGGTACTTTCACCCCAGCTCACGACCTGCTTGCCAAAACGCACGGAGCCTGGCTGATCAGCAATGTCGTAGTTGTGGTAGACGAAGGCGTCGAGTATTTCTGCCCCGGACGACTGTGCGCCTTGCTTCCGGTTGGAGTCGGAAATGTCCTTGAACTCACGGCCTTCGTCTTTCAGCTCGAAGTCATACCAGTACTTGCCGCGAACAAACACACCGGTATCGCCATATTTCAGTTCGAGGTCGTGGATCCCCTTGAAGATCTTCGAAAAAGTTTCACCTTTCTTGAAGTTCAGATGGCCATCGTCGGAGGTCTGCGAGAGACCCTTGCCGCCATTGTTGGCACCAATCAGGTTTTTGTCGGGATTAGCTGTCGACCAGCTAGCACCTACGGAGAGGGACGAATCCACCTGCCCTTCGATTTCGCCGATATTGAAGCTCACTGCGAGAGCTGGAGTGGCGAGTGTGGAAGCGAGGCTGACTGCCAAAGGCAGCTTGGCCAGACGCCAGAATTGTTTAGTTGTTGTCATCGACGCTACTCCATGTGTTTTTTGTTATGGATGGTGCGGACTATAGCCAGACGGTAGTAGGGCTAGATCCCTCTAAAGTGTGATTTCCAGCCCCCGACCGCTCTAGACCGGCCAGTCACAAACTACCCATCGATCTAGAGCGGTATCGGGACAGCAATTTATGAGCCAAGCGTTTGATCGGAATCCATCAAACAGGTGAAAAACCCGTGAAAGCGCCTAGAGAGTAGAGAGAAATTCGCTCCCTGCCGCCTGCCACTGAACGATATCCAGACGAATTCGTTTCTTGTCCAGTTTGCCAACGCTGGTTTTGGGAATATCGGTAACAACGGCGATCTGACTGGGTATCGCCCACTTGTTGATATGCCCCTGTTCGACGAAAGGTTTGAGGTGTTCCTTCAGGCCTTTGGCATCCAGCTGCTGACCATCGCGCAGCACCAGCAGGGCGAACGGGCGCTCGCCCCACTGCGGATCGGCGATACCGACCACGGCCACTTCGCGAACGGCCGGGTGACGACTGATCAAATCTTCCAGTTCCAGCGAGGACAGCCATTCGCCGCCGGTCTTGATCACATCCTTGATGCGGTCGCGGATGTCGATGAAACCGAAGTCATCCAGCGTGGCCACGTCACCGGTGTGCAGCCAGCCGTGCTCCCACAGTTCGGCGCTTTTCTGCGGTTCGTTGAAGTAGCCCATGGTCAGCCACGGCGCGCGCAGTACCAGCTCACCCTGGGTCTCGCCATCGGCCGGCAGCAGGCTGCCATCCGGGCCCATGAGGGCGGCTTCGACCATCGGCACCGGAACGCCGGCCTTGATCCGATAGGTGATGCGCTCATCCTCGCTGCCAGCCACCATCTCATCGTTGATGTGCGCGCAGGAGATCAGCGGGCAGGTCTCGGACATGCCGTATGCGGCGGTCAGCTGGATGCCGCGCGCCTTGGAGGTTTCGTACAGTGCACGGTTCAGCGCGCTGCCGCCGATGATGACCTTCCAGCCGTTGAAGTCCACGCCCTGCCCCGCCTTGGCGTTGAGCACCATCTGCAGAATGGTCGGCACGCAGTGGGAGAAGGTGACCTTTTCCTTTTTCCACAGCTCGACCAGCAATTCCGGGTCGTAGCGGCCCGGATAGACCTGCTTGATGCCGAGCATGGTGGCCACGTAGGGAATACCCCAGGCATGCACGTGGAACATCGGCGTGATCGGCATGTACACGTCGTTGGTGCCCAGCAGACGCACGCTGTCCAGGCTGCCCAGCACGCTCGCCTCGGCCAGGGTGTGCAGCACCAGCTGGCGATGGGTGAAGTACACACCCTTGGGGTTACCGGTGGTACCGGTGGTATAGAAGGTGGTGGCGACGGAGTTCTCGTCGAAGTCCGGGAAGTCATACTTCGGGCTGGCGGCAGCCAGCAGGCTCTCGTACTCGCCGACCAGGTTCGGCAGCGCGGCGGTCTTCTCCTCGCCATCGGTCAGCAGCAGGGTCTTCTTGACGGTGGTCAGCTGCGCCTCGACGGCGTTGTACAGTGGCACGAACTCACTGTTGACCAGCACGAAGCGGTCCTCAGCGTGGTTCATGGTGTAGAGAATCTGGTCGGCCGAGAGGCGAATGTTGATGGTGTGCAGCACCGCGCCAATCATCGGGATGGCGAACATGCACTCCAGGTAACGGTGGCTGTCCCAGTCCATCACCGCCACGGTGTCACCTGCCTGCACACCGGCCTCGGTCAGCACGTTGGCCAGGCGCGCCACGCGCTCGTTGAAGGTGGCGTAGCTGTAACGCAGCTTGTCGCGGTAGACGATCTCGCGGGTCTTCTCGTAGCGGCTGCCGGAGAGCAGCAGGCGCTTGATCAGAAGCGGAGCCTGGTTGGCGTTTTCAGCCGGCGGAATGACACGGGTCTGCAGCATGGGCGCACCTTTTTTCTTGGAGTTTTTCTATGGCGCCCAATCTAGAGCCGTCGAGCGACAGCCAAATCAGCCCAAAGAATGATTTTCCCCGTGACTCTTTGGCCATTTTCGGTCACGCAGTAGAATCGGCGGCATCAGCCGCGCGCGGCTTCACCACAACGAGGTAATCCTGATGTCCGATATCGTCATCGTCAGCGGCGCCCGCACCCCCATGGGTGGCTTCCAGGGCAGCCTGTCCGGCGTTGCCGCTGTGGATCTTGGCGCCATCGCCATCCGCGAGGCGGTAGCCCGTGCCGGCATCCAGCCGGAAGATGTGCAGGAAGTGATCATGGGCTGCGTACTGCCTGCCGGCCTCAAGCAGGGGCCGGCGCGTCAAGCCTCGCTGAATGCCGGCCTGCCAGCGGCCACAGGCTGCACCACCATCAACAAGCTCTGCGGCTCCGGCATGAAGGCCGTGATGCAGGCCTTCGATGCACTCAAGGCCGGCAGCAACAGCGTGATGATCGCGGGCGGCATGGAAAGCATGTCCAACGCCCCCTATGTGATCGAAAAGGCCCGCAGCGGCCTGCGCATGGGCCATGGCGAGATCAAGGACCACATGTTCCTCGATGGCCTGGAAGACGCTCGCACCGGCCGCCTGATGGGCTCCTTCGCCCAGGAAACTGCCGACCAGTACGGCATCACCCGCGAGCAGATGGACGCCTACGCCATAGAGTCGCTCAAGCGTGCCCAGGCTGCGATCCAGAGCGGCGAGCTGGCCAGCGAGATCGTTCCGGTCACCGTCACCAGCCGCAAGGGCGAGGTGGTGGTCAAGGACGACGAACAACCGCTCAACGCCAATCTGGAGAAGATTCCGGGTCTCAAGCCGGCGTTCCGCAAGGACGGCACCATCACCGCCGCCAACGCCAGCTCGATTTCCGATGGTGCCAGCGCCTTGGTGCTGATGACTGCCGATGAAGCGGCCCGCCGCGGCCTCAAGCCGCTGGCCAGGATCGTCGCCCACGCCACCCAGAGCCAGGACCCGAGCGAATTCACCATCGCGCCGATCGGCGCCATGAGCAACCTGTTCAAGAAGACCGGCTGGAACAAGGACGATGTCGACCTGTTCGAGATCAACGAAGCGTTCGCCATGGTCACCATGCTGGCCATGCGTGAACACGGCCTCGACCACGCCAAGGTCAACGTCTTCGGCGGCGCCTGTGCCCAGGGCCACCCGGTCGGCTCCACGGGTTCGCGCCTGATCGTGACGCTGATCAACGCCCTGCAGAAGAAAGGCGGCAAGCGCGGTGTGGCCTCGCTGTGCATCGGCGGTGGCGAAGCCACTGCGGTGGCCATCGAACTGCTCTGAGCCCGAGGCAACGAAAAAGCCCCGCCCAGGCGGGGCTTTTTCATGGTCGCGCGAAAAGAAGGCGCAGCAGCAATACCGACCACTACGCACTCAAGCCATCCGGCAGATCGCTCAGCGCAGCTCGCTGAACGCCAGCTTCACCCCCAGGCCGATCAATACGGCGCCCATGACCCGGTCGAACCAATGGCCCATCCGCGCGAAGCCGGCGCGCACCCGCGACTGGCTGAACAGCAGCGCCACCAGGCAGAACCACAGCGCGGTGGCGAACGCCAGGTACACGCCATAACCGGCCTGCACCGCCAGCGGCGTGTGCGGGTTGATCACCACGGTGAACAGGGACAGGAAGAACAGCGTGGCCTTGGGGTTCAGCCCATTGGTGACAAAACCGGTCATGAACGCCGCTAGCGGCGCGCGCGCCTGGCCATCCCCCGTCACGTCCAGCGCGCCCTCGGCCGCCGGCTTGGCACGCAACGCCTTGATGCCGATATACAGCAGGTAAGCCGCCGCCAGCCATTTCAGCGCGTTGAACAGAACGATCGACTGCGACACGATCAGGCCGATCCCAAGCAATGAATAGCCGACGTGCACGAAGATCCCCATGCCGACACCGGCAGCGGTCCAGACACCGGCACGTCGGCCATGCGCCACGCTCTCGCGAACCACGATGGCAAAGTCCGGCCCAGGACTGGCCACAGCCAGCAGATGGATCAGGGCAACGGTGAGAAATTCCGCCCAGTACATGGAACCTCCGAACAAGGGACAAGTGCATCAGGCTGGCAACCTTACGCCAGCTCACCTCGCCACAACAGATACAGCCACCTGGAAACACCTCCATATCGGCCACCGGCAGGCGAGTAATGAACAGTGGTTCTGAGCGGCTTCAACACAGGCAAACCGCGTAAAACCGGCTCGACGGCTCATCAGCGTCAGGCGAAGGAGCACACCTCAGCAAAAGGCCGTCGCAGACGCCCGCACGAAGCGAGCAACGGCCCAGTCCCGGCCATAAAACGGTTCCTTTCACTAAGCGTCTGAATTAATTTGAAATTCAAACCGACCCGTCAGCAAAGGCCGATGCCATGACCAGCAGCACCCGAGCAGTATTCCTTGATCACGCCTCTCTCGACCTCGGCGACCTTGATCTGCAGCCCCTGCGCCAGGCGTTCGACGAGCTGGTACTGCATTCAAGTAGCCAGCCTGGCGACATCGCCCAGCGTCTGCAGGGAGCACACGTGGCGATCAGCAACAAGGTGGCGCTCGACGCCGCTAGCCTCGCCGCCTGCCCGGAGCTGAAGCTGATCCTGATCTCGGCCACCGGCACCAACAACGTCGACCTCGCGGCCGCTCGCCAGCAGGGCATTACCGTGTGCAACTGCCAGGGCTACGGCACGCCATCGGTGGCCCAGCACACGCTGCTCCTGCTACTGGCCCTGGCCACTCGCCTGCCCGACTACCAGCAGGCCGTGCGCGGCGGTGCCTGGCAACAGGCAGCGCAGTTCTGCCTGCTCGACTTCCCGATCATCGAGCTGGAAGGCAAGACCCTCGGCCTGCTCGGCCACGGTGAACTCGGTGGTGCCGTGGCGCGCCTGGCAGAAGCCTTCGGCATGCGCGTGCTGCTCGGCGCCCTGCCCGGCCGGCCGCCACGCGCCGACCGTGTTCCGCTGGACGAACTGCTGCCCCAGGTGGACGCCCTGACCCTGCACTGCCCGCTCACCGAGCAGACACGCAACCTGATTGGCAAGGCAGAACTGGCGCGGATGAAGCCCACCGCCCTGCTGATCAACACCGCCCGCGGTGGCCTGGTCGACGAGCAGGCGCTAGCCGATACCCTGCGCGCCGGCCACTTGGGCGGCGCGGCGTTCGACGTGCTCACCGAGGAACCGCCGCGTCAGGGCAACCCGCTGCTCGCAGGCGATATCCCGCGACTGATCATCACCCCGCACAGTGCCTGGGGCAGCCGCGAGGCACGCCAGCGCATCGTCGGCCAGCTCAGCGAAAACGCCGCCGCATTCTTCGCCGGCACGCCGCAACGCGTGGTCAGCTGACCCAACGATTCGCCACGGCAACCGCCGCGCACCTGCACGACGGCTGTCGCTCGCTCCCCGGCACCTCGGCTTGTAAACTACGCGCCCTTTTCATGGCCGGAGACACGCATGGACCCCCGAAGCGAAGTACTGCTGCGTCAGGCAGACCTCTTCCAGGGCGACCTGCTGCTCGCCGGCCTGCCGGCCGATGACCTGCTCGCGCAGTTGCCAACAGCCCACGGCTGGAGCTGGCATGCCGGCGAACAGCACACCCTGCTGACTCGCTTTGGCGAACGCAGCCACTTCGGTACCCAGGCGCCCGAACGCGCCTTCTCAGCTGCCGTGCTGTTCCTGCCCAAGTCCCGCGAGCTGACCGCCTACCTGCTGCAGGCCCTGGCCGCGCGCCTGGGCGGCGGCCTGCTGTACCTGGTCGGCGAAAAACGCGCCGGCATCGAGCGCGCCGCCAAGCAGCTCGCCGTCTACGGAAAACCACGCAAGCTGGACAGCGCGCGGCATTGTCAGCTGTGGCAGGTCAGCATCGACCAGGCACCAGCGGTACCGGACCTCGACGCCCTGGCACAACGCTACGAACTGCAGCTGGCCGACGGCCCGTTGCAGGTGCTCAGCCTGCCCGGCGTATTCAGCCACGGTCGCCTGGATCGCGGCAGCGCCCTGCTGCTCGAACACCTCGACGGCCTTCCCGGCGGCCACCTGCTCGACTTCGGTTGCGGCGCTGGCGTGCTCGGTGCGGTCCTCAAGCGCCGCTACCCGGACAGCTGCGTCAGCCTGCTGGATGTCGATGCCTTCGCCGCCGCCAGCAGCCGCCTGACCCTGGCCGCCAATGGTTTGGAGGGCGAGGTAATCTGCGCTGACGGCATCGCCGCCGCCCCCTCGGAACTGACGGCGATTCTCAGCAACCCGCCGTTTCACCAAGGCGTACACACCCACTACCAAGCCAGCGAAGACCTGCTGCGCCAGGCCCGCGAGCACCTGAACAAGGGCGGCGAGCTGCGCCTGGTGGCCAACAGCTTCCTCACGTACCCACCGCTGATTGAAATCCACCTCGGCCCCTGTCGCACGCTGGGCAAGGCTGACGGTTTCAGCATCTACAGCGCCCGCCGCGGTTGAGCCGCCGCTTCACACAGCCGTGCGCCGGTCGTGAGGTTGCGTTTGCCCGACCAGCACCCACACTGCATTGACGCCGCCCTGCCCGCGGCGCCGCCCCCGTTGTCGAGACGCTTGTGAAAACCACTGACCAGGACGCCGGGCTGGTGTTCGCCACATCCCCGGAAGGCACGCCGCCGACCCTCAAGCGCGCACTCAAGGCGCGCCACCTGAACATGATCGCCATCGGCGGCTCGATCGGCACCGGCCTGTTCGTCGCCTCCGGCAGCACGGTGGCCAGCGCCGGTCCCGGCGGCGCGCTGGCCGCCTATGCGCTGATCGGCATCATGGTGTTCTTCCTGATGACCAGCCTCGGCGAGCTGGCCGCCTACATGCCCGACTCCGGCTCGTTCTGCACCTACGGCAGCCGTTTCATCGACCAGGGCTTCGGCTTCGCCATGGGCTGGAACTACTGGTACAACTGGGCCGTGACCATCGCCGCCGAGCTGGTGGCGGCGCAGCTGGTGATGAGCTTCTGGTTCCCCGACGTGCCGGGGCTGTACTGGAGCGGGCTGTTCCTGGCACTGATGTTCTTGCTCAACTTCTTCTCGGTGAAGGGCTTTGGCGAGAGCGAGTTCTGGTTCGCCCTGATCAAGGTCGTCGCCGTGGTGATCTTCATCGGCATTGGCCTGGCCAGCATTTTCGGCATCATGAGCGGCGTCGACTCGCCCGGCTTCAGCAACTTCACCGACGGTGACGCGCCCTTCGTCGGCGGCCTGCAGGCGATGATCGGGGTGGCGATGATCGCCGGCTTCTCGTTCCAGGGTACCGAGCTGATCGGCGTCGCCGCCGGTGAGTCGGAAAACCCGCGCAAAACCATTCCTGTAGCAATCCGCCAGGTGTTCTGGCGCATCCTGATGTTCTACATCCTGTCGATCTTCATCATCGGCATGCTGATTCCCTACACCGACCCGAACCTGCTGAAGACCGGCGACGACAACATCAGCACCTCGCCCTTCACCCTGCTGTTCGAGCGTGCCGGGCTGGCCGCAGCCGCCGGGGTGATGAACGCGGTGATCCTCTCGGCGATTCTCTCGGCCGGCAACTCGGGGATGTACGCCTCCACCCGCATGCTCTACACCATGGCCACCCAGGGCAAAGCGCCGCGCCTGTTCGCCCGCCTGTCGCGCAGCGGCGTGCCGCGTTACGCGCTGTACGCCACCACGCTGGTCGGCATGCTGTGTTTCTTCACTACCTTCGTCGGCGACAAGACGGTCTACACCTGGCTGCTCAACACCTCGGGCATGTGCGGCTTCATCGTCTGGCTGGGCGTGGCCGCCTCACACTATCGCTTTCGCAAGGGCTTCCTCGCCCAGGGTGGGAACCTCACGGATCTGCCGTACCGTGCCAAGTGGTTCCCGTTCGGTCCGCTGTTCGCCTTCAGCCTGTGCCTGGCGATCACCCTGGGGCAAAACTATCAGGCCTTCATCGGCGATCAGGTCGACTGGGCCGGGCTGGTCGCCACCTACGTCAGCCTGCCGTTGTTCCTCGCCATCTGGCTGGGCTACCGCCTGAAACACGGCAGCTGCTTCGTGCGCTACGAAGAGATGGACGTCAGCCCGACGCGCGGCGAAACGCCATAAGCGCTTGCCGTCGCCAGCCGCATTGGGCAGAATTCGCCCCGTCCTAGGGGAGTAGTCTCCCGTGAGCGCCCGCTCACCCGGCATGCGTCAACATACTTGGTCCACAGACCATGGCGCATGCGACTCAAGGCTCGTCAGAAGCCTGGGTTTGACAAGACCTATGACACGTACACCTTACCCGGGGCGGGGAGGCGCACGTGTCATAGCTAACCGTCGAACCTGCCCCCGTAGGAATACCCTGATGTTGGAATCCCTGTTCGTCCCTACCGGAATCGTCGCGCTAGCCGAAATCGGCGACAAGACGCAGCTGCTCGCCCTGTTGCTGGCCTGCCGCTTCCGTCGGCCCTGGCCGATCATCTGGGGCATCGTCATCGCCACCCTGGCCAATCACGCCGCCGCCGGCGCCGTGGGCAACTGGGTCGCCAGCTTCTTTTCACCCACCGCCCTGCGCTGGATCCTCGCCGGCAGCTTCGCCGCCGTTGCCCTGTGGACGCTGATCCCCGACAAGCTCGACGATGACGAGGAATCCCATCTCAAGCGCTTCGGCCCGTTCCTCACCACGCTGATCGCCTTTTTCCTCGCCGAGATGGGCGACAAGACCCAGGTGGCGACCATCATGCTGGCCGCACAGTACCCGGACTTCCTCATGGTGGTGATCGGCACGACCCTGGGCATGCTGATCGCCAACGTGCCGGTGGTACTGGCCGGCAACTTCGCTGCCGATCGTCTGCCACTGACGCTCATTCGTCGCCTCGCCGCACTGGCCTTCGCTGCCCTCGCCATCTACGCGGCCTGTCAGGCACTGGGGCTCGGCGCCAGCGGCTGATGCGCAAGGCCGAAACGGCTCCCGGCGGGGCGATTCCGCCGGCGCGGCGGGCTGGGTAATCTGTGCAACACGATGCCAGTCCAGCCCGACCAAGGAGTAGTAGATGTCACTGGATGAGATGAAGAAACGGGTGCGTCAGCACATCGAGCTGAGCTGGAACAAAGGCCACCTGGCCCTGGCCGAACAGCTGCACAGCGCCGACTTTCTCTACAAGAGTTCCTTCGTCGGCCGCCCCCTGGGCAGTGCGGCCTTCACCGGCATGGTGCGGGAAATCCGCCAGGCCATGCCGGACCTGGAAGTGGTGCTCGAAGAGTGCATCGCCGAAGGGCAGAAGGTGGTGACCTGGAGCACCCTGATCGGCACCATCCAGAAACCTGCGCTGGGCTACCCGCCCAGCGACAAGGTCCTCAGCATCTCGGCCATGGCCTTCTGGACCCTCACGCCCGCTGGCGAGATCCGCGAGATCTGCACCATGTTCGACATGGAAAGCTTCCGCGCCCAGCTCGGCCTGGAAACCCGCCCCTACGCCGAAAAAGCCCTGCCTTAACCCGATACCCTCAGGTGCCGCTGCGCTCAGCGCTGGCCCTTGGCCTGCTCGTACAGCGGCATCACCTTGGGGATCGCCGCCTGCAGCGAGGCGATGCGATTGCTCGACGCCGGGTGCGTGCTCATGAATTCCGGCTGCGAGCCGCCACCGGCCTTGCTCATCTTCTGCCACAGGCCGACCGCCGCGTTCGGGTTGTAACCGGCACGCGCCGACAGCTCCAGGCCGATGATGTCTGCCTCGTTCTCGTTGCCACGGCTGTTGGGCAGGGTCATGCCGTACTGCACTGCAGTGTCGGCCAGCACCATGCTGTTCTCACCGAGGCCGAGCAGCGCACCGGCGCCCTGCTTCGCCACCTCGATGCCATAGGCCTTGGACATGGCTTCGCGGCTGTGCTCGCGCAGGGCGTGGGCGATCTCGTGGCCCATGACCGCGGCAATCTCGTCGTCGCTGAGCTGCAGCTTCTCGATCAGGCCGCTGTAGAAGATGATCTTGCCGCCGGGCCCGCAGTTGGCATTCAGCTCCTCGCTGTCGATCAGGTTGACCTCCCACGGCCACTGCGCGGCATCGGCGCGGAACACCGGGGCCTGCTTGATCAGCCGCGCGGCGATGGCCTGCAGGCGCTTGGCGTTGGCGCTGCTCTTGTCCAGCACGCCCTTGCCCGACGCTTCGCTCAGGGTCTGCTGGTAGGACTGCGCATACATCTGATTGACCTGGTCGGTCGACAGCATGCTGAACATGTACTGCTTGCGCTCCACGCCCACCGCGCCGCCACTGGTGGTATTCACCGCCTGGCACGCCGCCAGGGCGCAGCAGACTGCCAAGGCCGACAGACGAAACAGATTATTCATGCCATTGCTCCTAGATCGGTGAAGGGGCTCGCCGCAACCGCGACGACGCTCGAATCGGGGCCGTATGCTAGGCCGGCGCCTGCGCGGCGACAACCTCACTTGCACTCTGGCCAATCGCCATCTTTGCTACAGACAACACGCCCGGCGAGGCGTGCGCTTATGCCCGACAGGGCCTTGCAAAGGCACCTTGCGCGGGCTAATGCTTTGCCATTCATCTGCCGATAAAGCCAGGGACAGGCACAACCCAATGATGTGGAGCCCCTATGCGATTCAAGTCCATCCAGTTTTCCGTCGCGGCACTGGCCGGTGCCAGTGTCCTGGCCGTGGTTGTGGCGCTGGTGCTGTACTCGCTGTTTTCCGGGGCGCGCACCCAGGCGATGGTCGAGGACAGCACGCGCGGCCTGCTCGAGCAGATGATCAAGGACCGTCTGGTCACCCTGGCCGAAGCCCAGGTCAGCCAGATCCAGCGTGAGCTGGAATACCCGCTGATCGTCGCCGGCAACCTGGCCCAGACCAACGCCCTGATGGGCGAAACCGACGCCAACGGCAATGCGCTGATCGGTGCCAGCCGCGAAGAGCTGTCGAACCTGCTGCGCAACGTGGTGGTGAAGAACCCCAGGCTGATTGACGCCTACATCGGCTGGGAGCCGAATGCCTTCGACCAGGACGACGACCTCTACGCCGGCCAGACCGAGAACGCCTACGACGAATCGGGGCGCTTTATGCCCTGGTGGTACCGCAAGGCGGATGGCACGCCGACGGCCGAACCGCTGGGCTCGGACATGGAAAACGAGAAGCGCCTGCCCACCGGCGTGCGTGCCGGCGAGTACTACCTGTGCCCGCGCGAGACCAAGAGCATCTGCATCATCGACCCGGCACCCTACGAAATGGGCGGCAAGATGGTGATGATGGCCTCCTTCAACGTGCCGATCCTGGTCAATGGCCAGTTCCGTGGCGTGGTCGGTGCCGATCTCGCGGTGGACTTCGTCCAGCAGCTGCTGAGCAAAGCCGACGCCGAGCTGTACGACGGCGCCGGCGAGATGGCGCTGATCTCCACCAACGATCGCCTGGTCGCCTACACCAAGGACGCCAGCAAGCTCGGTGAACCGAGCGCACAGACCTTCAGCGGTCTCGGTGACCTGAAACAGCTGCAGCTGGGCAAGGCACACCTCAGCACCGACGACGCCAACGGGCAGATCCAGCTGCTGCTGCCCTTCTCCGTGGCCAACACGCCGACCCGCTGGACGCTGGTCATGCACCTGCCGCAGAGCGCCGTGTATGCCGAGCTGCTGACCTTGCAGGAAGAGCTGCGCAGCCAGCACGACACCGATATCTTCGGCATGACCGTGGTCGGCCTGCTGATCGCCGGGCTTGGTCTGATCGTGGTGTGGTTCGTCGGTTTCGGCATCGCCCGCCCGCTGAAACAGATGGTCGCCATGCTCGACGACATCGCCAAGGGTGACGGCGACCTGACCAAGCGTCTGGAGGTCAACCGCGTCGACGAACTCGGGCAGATCGCCAGTGGCTTCAACACCTTCCTCAACAAGCTGCAGGTGATGATCCGCGACGTGGTCAGCTCGGTGCAAAAGGTCAGTGACTCCTCCGAGCACACCGCCGACATCGCCATCCGCACCAACCAGGGCGTGCAGCGGCAGATGGCCGAGATCGATCAGGTCGCCACCGCCGTGCACGAGATGACCGCCACCGCACAGGACGTGGCGCGCAACGCCACCCACGCTGCCGAGGCCGCCAACCACGCCGACCGCTCGGCCAACGACGGCAAGCGCATCGTGCAGAACACCTCCAACGCGATCGCCGTGCTGGCCACCGAAATCGGCCGTGCCGTGGGCGTCGTGCAGACCCTGGCCAAGGACAGCGAGAACATCAACGCCATCCTCGTGGCCATTCGCGGCATTGCCGAGCAGACCAACCTGCTCGCGCTCAACGCCGCCATCGAGGCCGCCCGTGCCGGCGAGCAGGGCCGCGGTTTTGCCGTGGTCGCCGACGAGGTGCGCAACCTGGCGCAGAAGACCCAGCAGGCCACCGAAGAAATCCAGTCGATGATCCAGCAACTGCAGAGCGGCACGCGCGAAGTGGTCAATGTCATGGAGCACAGCCAGACCAAGACCGACGACAGCGTGCAGCAGGCCGCAGCCGCGGCCGAGGCGCTGGAGGCGATCACCCAGGCGGTGTCGGTGATCAACGACATGAACACGCAGATCGCCAGTGCGGCCGAGGAGCAGAGCGCGGTGGCCGAGGACATCAACCGCAACGTCACCAACATCGGCCAGGTTGCCGCGGAAGTGGCCGGCGGTGCCGACGAGGCCAGCGCGGCCAGCGCCGAGTTGACCAAGCTGGCCGAACAGCAGCGCCGGCTGATCAACCAGTTCCGCGTGTGAACCCACGGCGATGGGGCGCCCTGCCCCATCGCCATCCCACCCGATCACAGACGAACAACCACACACAGGCTGCGCCGTGCGCA
Organism: Pseudomonas sp. PDM14; assembly: GCF_014851905.1. NCBI lineage: Bacteria > Pseudomonadati > Pseudomonadota > Gammaproteobacteria > Pseudomonadales > Pseudomonadaceae > Pseudomonas > Pseudomonas sp. PDM14. The sequence continues at coordinate 1,293,147 of NZ_JACVAQ010000002.1, forward strand.
CCGGTAGCTGGCGCGCATGTCATCATCCGGCTGGCGGTGAGTTACGTGTCATGAAGACACGCTTGCTGGGTCGACAAAGCGTGACCCCACCCTAGGCATTGCTAGCCCTTGTGCGCCCAGCGCTGGCGAAGCCAGTCGAGGTCTTCCGGGCGGGTCACCTTGAGGTTGTCCGCGCGCCCCTCGATCAGGCGCGGGAACAGCCCTGCCCACTCCATCGCCGAAGCTTCGTCGGTCACCGCCACGCCCGCGACCAGCGCGTCGGCCAGGGCCCGGTGCAAGGCGGAGAAACGAAACATCTGCGGGGTAAACGCCTGCCAGATCACGCTGCGGTCGACGGTCTCTGCCACACGCCCATCGGCGCCCACGCGTTTGAGGGTGTCGCGCGCCGGTACGGCGAGCAGGCCGCCAACCGGGTCGTCGGCCAGCTCGGCGAGCAGCTGATCGAGATCGGCGCGCGCCAGGTTCGGCCGCGCGGCGTCGTGCACCAGCACCCAGTCATCGGCCTTGGCGCCCAGCTCGAGCAGGTGCAGTAACCCGTTGAGCACCGAGTCGGCACGCTCGCTGCCGCCCTCGACGCGACGAACGCGTGCATCGCCCGCCACCGGCAACGCCGGCCACCACGGGTCGTCTGCCGCCAGCGGCAGCACCAGGCCCTTGAGCCGGGGGTGGTCGAGAAAGCAGTCGAGGGTGTGCTCGAGCAAGGTGCGCCCGGCCAGTTCGAGGTATTGCTTGGGACGGTCGGCACGCATGCGCGAGCCGATTCCGGCCGCCGGGATGATCACCCAGAACGCCGGCAGGACTGCCGCGCTCATTCGGCCAACTGATAGAGGGTCTCGCCCTCTTTGACCATACCGAGTTCGTGACGGGCACGCTCCTCGACGGTCTCGGTGCCCTTCTTCAGCTCCATCACCTCGGCTTCGAGGATCTGGTTGCGCTCCAGCAGACGCTCGTTCTCGCCCGCCTGTTCGGCAATTTGCCGCTTCAGGTCGGTCACCTGGGCCAGGCTTCCGTCACCCACCCACAAGCGGTACTGCAGGCCGGAAAGAACCAGCACCAGTACGACGAACAACCAGTAGGGGGCTTTAGCCATCAGGGAAACCATATACAAAGGGCAGCTTGCGCTGCCCTTTTACCATTCTTTACCCGGCCAGTGAAAACGTCAGCGACGAATCCCCGGTCGGGCTGGCACCATTGCGTGGAACCTGTTCGACGCCTTGCGAGCCGGAGCCCTGCCCCGCAGGGCAGCAGGTCCGGCGCGCAGTCGACGCCGAGCGCGTTCTCAGCCGCGGAACTCGGCGCGGCCCTTGTACGGTGCCTTGCCAGCCAGTTGCTCTTCGATGCGCAGCAGCTGGTTGTACTTGGACACGCGGTCGGAGCGGCACAGGGAGCCGGTCTTGATCTGGCCAGCAGCGGTGCCCACGGCCAGGTCGGCGATGGTGCTGTCTTCGGTTTCACCGGAACGGTGCGAGATCACGGCGGTGTAGCCGGCGGCCTTGGCCATCTGGATGGCTTCCAGGGTTTCGGTCAGCGAACCGATCTGGTTGAACTTGATCAGGATCGAGTTACCGATGGACTCATCGATGCCACGCTTGAGGATCTTGGTGTTGGTCACGAACAGGTCGTCGCCCACCAGTTGCACCTTCTCGCCGATCTTGTCGGTGAGGACTTTCCAGCCAGCCCAGTCGGACTCGTCCATGCCGTCTTCGATGGAGATGATCGGGTAGCGCTCGGTCAGGCCGGCCAGGTAGTCGGCAAAACCGGCGGCGTCGAACACCTTGCCTTCACCGGCCAGGTCGTACTTGCCGTCTTCGAAGAACTCGGAAGAGGCGCAGTCCAGGGCCAGGGTCACGTCAGTACCCAGTTTGTAGCCGGCATTGGCCACGGCTTCGGCGATAGCGGCCAGGGCGTCTTCGTTGGAGGTCAGGTTCGGCGCGAAGCCACCTTCGTCACCGACGGACGTGCTCAGGCCACGGGCCTTCAGCACGGCTTTCAGGTGATGGAAGATCTCGGTGCCCATGCGCAGCGCGTCGGAGAAGGTCTTGGCGCCAACCGGCTGAACCATGAACTCCTGGATGTCGACGTTGTTATCGGCGTGCTCGCCGCCGTTGATGATGTTCATCATCGGCACCGGCATGGAGTACTGACCCGGCGTGCCATTGAGGTCGGCGATGTGCGCGTACAGCGGCACGCCCTTGGCCTGAGCGGCAGCCTTGGCGGCGGCCAGGGACACGGCGAGGATGGCGTTGGCGCCCAGCTTGCCTTTGTTCTCGGTGCCGTCCAGGTCGATCATGGCCAGGTCGAGGGCTTTCTGCTCACGGGCGTCTTTGCCCAGCAGCAGGTCGCGAATCGGGCCATTGATGTTGGCCACGGCTTTCAACACGCCCTTGCCTAGGTAACGGCTCTTGTCGCCATCACGCAGTTCGAGCGCTTCGCGCGAACCGGTGGAAGCACCGGACGGCGCACAGGCGCTGCCGATGATGCCGTTTTCGAGGATTACATCGGCTTCTACAGTGGGGTTGCCACGGGAGTCGAGAACCTCACGGCCCTTGATGTCGACGATTTTTGCCATTCTTGTTAGCTCCAACAGTTGAAAGATGCAGTTCCAGAGACGTGGAAACCGCTCAAGGCCGTAGTAGACCCTGAGCGGCGCTCCTTAAGCAGTCTCGATTGGCGCAAAGCTCTTGATCAGGTCATCCAGCTGCTTGAGCTGGGTGAGGAAGGGTTCCAGCTTGTCCAGACGCAACGCGCACGGGCCATCGCACTTGGCGTTGTTCGGGTCCGGGTGGGCCTCGAGGAACAGACCCGCCAGGCCCTGGCTCATGCCGGCCTTGGCCAGGTCGGTGACCTGGGCACGACGGCCGCCAGCAGAATCAGAACGGCCGCCCGGCATCTGCAGGGCGTGGGTGACGTCGAAAAACACCGGGTAGTTGAACTGCTTCATGATGCCGAAGCCGAGCATGTCCACTACCAGGTTGTTGTAACCGAAGGAGGAACCGCGCTCGCAGAGAATCAACTGGTCGTTACCCGCTTCTTCGCATTTGGTCAGGATGTGCTTCATCTCCTGCGGCGCGAGGAACTGGGCCTTCTTGATGTTGATCACGGCGTTGGTCTTGGCCATCGCCACCACCAGGTCGGTCTGCCGCGAGAGGAAGGCCGGCAGCTGGATGATGTCGCAGACCTCGGCCACCGGCGCGGCCTGGTACGGCTCGTGGACATCGGTGATCACCGGCACGCCGAAAGCCTTCTTCACGTCTTCAAAGATCTTCAGCCCCTCTTCCAGGCCTGGGCCGCGGAAGGAGGTGACGGAGGAACGGTTGGCCTTGTCGAAGCTGGCCTTGAACACGTAGGGAATGCCGAGCTTCTCGGTCACGCGCACGTATTCTTCGCAGGCCTGCATGGCCAGGTCGCGCGACTCGAGGACGTTGATGCCACCGAACAGCACGAAGGGCTTGTCGTTGGCGATCTCGATGTCGCCGACACGGATGATCTTCTGGGTCATGCCTTGCGCGCCTTCTGGGCCAGTGCCGCATTGACGAAACCACTGAACAGCGGATGACCGTCACGCGGGGTGGAGGTGAATTCCGGGTGGAACTGACAGGCGACGAACCACGGATGATCCGGCGCCTCGACCACTTCGACCAAAGCGCCGTCGCCGGAGCGGCCGGAAATCTTCAGGCCCGCCTCGATCAGCTGCGGCAGCAGGTTGTTGTTCACTTCGTAACGGTGGCGGTGGCGCTCGACGATGACATCCTTCTCGTAGCAGCCACGCACCAGCGAACCGGCTTCCAGCTGGCAGTCCTGCGCCCCCAGACGCATGGTGCCGCCGAGGTCGGAGGCGTCGGTGCGCACTTCGGTGGCGCCGGTGGCGTCCTGCCATTCGGTGATCAGACCAACCACCGGGTGACCGCTGTTCTGGTCGAACTCGGTGGAGTTGGCGTCTTTCCAGCCCAGCACATTACGGGCGTACTCGATCACCGCGACCTGCATGCCGAGGCAGATACCCAGGTACGGGATCTTGTTCTCGCGGGCGTATTGCACGGTCTTGATCTTGCCTTCTACGCCGCGCAGGCCGAAGCCGCCCGGGACCAGGATGGCGTCGACGCCTTCGAGCAGGGACACGCCCTGGTTCTCGATGTCTTCGGAGTCGATGTAGCGCAGGTTGACCTTGGTGCGGTTCTGGATACCGGCGTGACTCATCGCTTCGATCAGCGACTTGTACGCGTCCAGCAGCTCCATGTACTTGCCGACCATGGCGATGGTGACTTCCTTCTCCGGGTTCAGCTTGGCATCGACCACGCGATCCCACTCGGAGAGGTCGGCCGGGCCGCACTGCAGGGCAAAGCGCTCGACGACGAAGTCGTCCAGGCCCTGTGCGTGCAGCACCGACGGAATCTTGTAGATGGTATCGACGTCTTCCAGACCGATCACCGCACGCTCTTCGACGTTGGTGAACAGGGCGATCTTGCGCCGCGAGGACAGGTCGACTTCATGGTCGGAGCGGCAGATCAGCACGTCCGGCTGCAGGCCGATAGAGCGCAGCTCTTTCACCGAGTGCTGGGTCGGCTTGGTCTTGGTCTCGCCCGCAGTGGCGATGTACGGCACCAGGGTCAGGTGCATCAGCATCGCGCGCTTGGCGCCGACTTCGACACGCAGCTGGCGGATCGCTTCGAGGAACGGCTGAGACTCGATGTCGCCAACCGTGCCGCCGATCTCGACCATCGCCACGTCAGCGTCGCCGGCACCCTTGATGATGCGGCGCTTGATCTCGTCGGTGATGTGCGGAATGACCTGGATGGTCGCACCCAAGTAATCACCACGGCGCTCGCGGCGCAGCACGTCTTCATAGACGCGGCCGGTGGTGAAGTTGTTGTTCTGGGTCATCGTGGTGCGGATGAACCGCTCATAGTGGCCCAGGTCGAGGTCGGTCTCGGCGCCGTCGTGGGTGACGAACACCTCGCCGTGCTGGAACGGGCTCATGGTGCCCGGATCGACGTTAATGTAGGGGTCCAGTTTGAGCATGGTGACCTTCAGGCCCCGCGCCTCCAGGATGGCCGCCAGTGATGCCGAGGCGATGCCTTTCCCCAATGAAGAAACAACACCACCCGTGACGAAGATGTAGCGCGTCATGAAAAATCCTAGAAGTCTGCGTTCAAGCGGTCAGCGCCGCCGGGGTGAAAGCGCAGGCCGGCACACCTGGCCAACCTGAAATAAGCATGCCGCCACGGGTTCCGGGGGAATCCGCAGAAGCAGTAACAAGACGGGAGCGTAGTCTACCGGAAAGGCCCTTTCAGCTCAAACCTTGGTCGTTCGTCGGTGGCGACCAGCGCAGCTGCCATTCGCCAACCTGCACACCGTCCAGCCCCGGCAGATTGGCCACGGCCAGCAGTTGGTCATCCACGTAGAGCAGGGGCAGACGCGCGCGCACAAACGCGGGGATGCGCCGCTCGTTGAGCAGGCGCTTGAGGTCCCGATGGCCCCGCTGCGGCAACACCATCACCTCGCCGCCCTGGCGATAACGCACCTGCACCACGCTATCTGGAAGCTGACCCTGCAGGTGCAACCGACCATTGCCTGGAAGCGCCAGTGGCAGAGCAAGGTCGACCCACATTACGGGCTCGCTGACCGGCTGCAGCCATTCGCCGCCGAGCCACCACAACCGTCCGTCGGCGCGGTGCAGCTCGCCGCGAGCGAGACGCCAGATCGGCGCACGGTCCGACTGCGCATCGCGCAGATCGCCCCAGCCGGCCCAGTGGTCGCTGTTGGGCAACTCCGTGAGTGGCGCCAGCCAATGGCGCAAGGCATTGCGCTGCCTGGCCGGCGACAGCTCGCGCAACTGCTCCAGCGCCAGTGACGGCAGGCCGAGCCAGGCAAACTCGCTGGGCGCAGCGACCGTCGCGAGGTCGGCCTGGGCCAGCTCATCGAGCAGTTGCTGCGCTTCGCGCAGATGTTCCGCCGTGCGCGCCAGATTGGCCGAGGCTTGCGGCCAATACCGGGCAAGCAGCGGTAACGCCTGGTGACGGAGAAAATTACGCGACAGCTGCATGTCGGTATTGGAAGGGTCCTCGATCCATCCCAGTTCATGCGCCTGGGCATAAGCCTCGAGTTCGGCGCGAGGTACATCCAGCAATGGGCGCAGTAGAACACCCTGCCCCAGCTCACGCTGTCGCGGCATTGCCGCCAACCCACGCACACCGGCGCCGCGCAGCAGACGGAACAACAGCGTCTCGGCCTGATCGTCGCGGTGCTGGGCCAGCAGCAGCACCTCGCCGGCCTGCGTGATCTGACGGAACGCCGCGTAACGCGCCTCACGCGCGGCGCGTTCGATACTGGCACCGCCTGCAACCTGCACGTACTCGATCTGCAGCGGCACGCCGAGCTGCGCGCACAACCGCTGGCAATGCGCCGGCCAGCTGTCCGCCACCGCCTGCAAGCCATGGTGCACATGGATTGCCGACAAGGGCGGCAACGCGTGCCGGCGTGCCAGGCTGGCGAGCAGATGCAGCAGCACGCTGGAATCCAGTCCGCCGGACAGCGCAATGCGCCAGGCAGGCGCCTGGCGCCAGGGTTGCAGCGCGCTCAGCAGTCGGGATAGGAGATCACTCATGGCGCCAGCTTAAAACAACACCCGGCTAAAATATCAACCGGTTAAAACAGCAACGGGCCCAGAAGGGCCCGTGTGCTGAAACGCTCGACGCAATCAGGCGATGCCGTAGCTCATCAGGCGCTGGTAACGGCGCTCCAGCAGCGCACCGGTTTCCAGTTCGCGCAGGCCCTTGAGCTGAGTCAGCAGATTCTCGCGGATGCTAGCGGCGGCAGTGGCCGGATCGCGGTGAGCGCCACCCAGCGGCTCGCCGATCACCTGATCGACGATGCCCAGGCCTTTCAGGCGCTCGGCGGTGATGCCCATGGCCTCGGCGGCGTCCGGCGCCTTCTCGGCGGTCTTCCACAGGATCGAGGCACAGCCTTCCGGCGAGATCACCGAGTAGGTGGAGTACTGCAGCATGTTCAACTGATCGCAGACTCCGATGGCCAGCGCGCCACCGGAACCGCCCTCGCCGATCACCGTGGCGATGATCGGGGTTTTCAGGCGCGACATCACGCGCAGGTTCCAGGCGATGGCCTCGCTCTGGTTGCGTTCCTCGGCATCGATGCCCGGGTAAGCACCGGGGGTGTCGATAAAGGTCAGGATCGGCAGCTTGAAGCGCTCGGCCATTTCCATCAGCCGGCAGGCCTTGCGGTAGCCTTCGGGGCGCGGCATGCCGAAGTTGCGGCGCACCTTCTCGCGCACTTCGCGGCCTTTCTGGTGGCCGATGATCATCACCGGCTCGTCGGCGAGACGGGCCACACCACCGACCAGCGCGGCATCGTCGGAGAAGTGACGGTCGCCATGCAGCTCGTCGAACTCGGTGAAGATGTGCTCGATGTAATCCAGGGTGTACGGGCGGCGCGGGTGCCGCGAGAGCTGGGAGATCTGCCAGCTGCTGAGGTTGCCGAAAATGCTTTCGGTCAGGGAACGGCTCTTGTCCTGCAGACGGGAAATTTCGTCGCTGATGTTCAGCGCATTGTCGTTACCGACCAAGCGCAATTCTTCGATCTTGGCTTGCAGGTCGGCGATCGGCTGTTCGAAATCGAGGAAGTTCGGGTTCATAGGCGTCCGTCTTGCTTCGGCGGCCATGCGGCCGGGCGGCTGGTTCCGTTTGGCGCCCTACCATAAGGGATAAGGCGTCCAGGGTCGAGACCGAGCGGGCAGGCCTGTGGCCCGCCGCTCAGCGGTATTGGAGGAAGACGTTGTCGCGGCCGAACTGGTCACGCAGCGCCTGGATCAAGCCATCCGCCGGGTCGATGCGCCACTGCTCGCCGAACTGCAGCAAAGCCCGCGCATCGCTGCCGCTGTAGTCCAGCGTCAGCGGACAGGCGCCGCGGTACTTGGCGAACAGCTCGGCCAGCCAGCGCAGGCGATCACCCTGTAGCGCCTCACGCGCCACGCGCAGGCGCAGGCTCTCGGCCAGGCCGGTGCGTGCCTCTTCCAGGCTCATCACGCGCTTGGCGCGCAGCCGCAGACCGCCGGAGAAGTCATCGTTGCTCACCTCGCCCTCGACCACCACCAGCGCATCGCTCTGCAGCAGGGCCTGGTTGCTGGCGAAGGCATCGGCGAACAGCGAGGCCTCGATACGCCCGGAACGGTCGTCGAGGGTGATGAAGCCCATCTTGTCGCCCTTCTTGTTCTTCATCACCCGCAGGTTGACGATCAGCCCGGCGATGGTCTGCGACTCGCGCGCCGGGCGCAGGTCGATGATGCGCTGGCGGGCGAAACGGCGCACTTCGCCTTCGTACTCGTCGATCGGGTGGCCGGTCAGGTATAGGCCGAGGGTGTCCTTCTCGCCTTTGAGGCGCTCTTTCAGCGACAGTTCGCGGGCGTTGCGGTGGTTGACGTAGACATCCGCCTCGGGCTCGGAGAACAGCCCGCCGAAGAGGTCGGCGTGACCGCTGTCATGGCTGCGTGCGGCCTGCTCGGCCGCCTGAACTGCCTCCTCCATCGCGGCCAGCAGCACCGCACGGTTCTGGTCGATGTTGGCCTGGTAGGCCTTTACCTCGTCGAAGAAGTGCGGCCCCAGGCGATCCAGCGCGCCGCCACGAATCAGCGCTTCCAGGGTGCGCTTGTTGATGCGCTTGAGGTCGACGCGCGAGCAGAAATCGAACAGGTCCTTGAACGGCCCTTCCTGACGGCACTCGACGATGGCCTCGACCGGCCCCTCACCCACGCCCTTGATCGCCCCCAGGCCGTAGAGGATGTTGCCCTCCTCGTCCACGGCGAACTTGAACTCGGAGCTGTTCACGTCCGGCGCCAGAATGCGCAGCTTCATGTTGCGGCACTCTTCGATCAGGGTCACGACCTTCTCGGTGTTGTGCATATCCGCCGACAGCACCGCGGCCATGAATGGCGAAGGATGGTGCGCCTTGAGCCAGGCGGTCTGGTACGACACCAGGCCGTAGGCGGCAGAGTGGGACTTGTTGAACCCGTAGCCGGCGAATTTTTCCACCAGGTCGAAGATGTTGCCTGCAAGGTTCGCGTCGATGTTGTTGCCGGCGCAGCCTTCGATGAAACCGCCGCGCTGCTTGGCCATCTCCTCGGGCTTCTTCTTACCCATGGCCCGGCGCAGCATGTCCGCGCCGCCGAGGGTGTAGCCCGCCATCACCTGGGCGATCTGCATCACCTGTTCCTGGTACAGGATGATGCCGTAGGTGGGCTTGAGCACCGGCTCCAGGCCTGCGTACTGGTAATCCGGGTGCGGGTAGGACAGCTGCTCGCGACCGTGTTTGCGGTTGATGAAGTCGTCCACCATGCCCGACTGCAACGGACCGGGGCGGAATAGCGCCACGAGGGCGATCATGTCCTCCAGGCAGTCCGGCTTGAGCTTCTTGATCAGCTCTTTCATGCCGCGGGATTCGAGCTGGAACACGGCCGTGGTCTCGGCCTTCTGCAGCATGGCGTAGGTCGGCTTGTCATCCAGCGGGATGAAGTCGATGTTGATCAGGTCCTTTTCCGGCACGCCCTTGCGCCGCTGTTCGCGATGGATGGTCTCCAGCGCCCACTTGATGATGGTCAGCGTACGCAGGCCGAGGAAGTCGAACTTGACCAGGCCGGCCGCCTCCACGTCGTCCTTGTCGAACTGGGTGACCAGGCCGCCGCCTTCGTCATCGCAGGCGATCGGCGAGAAGTCGGTGAGTTTGGTCGGCGCGATGACCACGCCCCCGGCGTGCTTGCCGGTACCACGGCAGATGCCCTCGAGCTTGAGCGACATCTCCCAGATTTCCGCGGCCTCTTCGTCGGTCTTGAGGAAGTCGCGCAACGGCTCCTCCATCTCGAAGGCCTTTTCCAGGGTCATGCCGACTTCGAACGGAATCATCTTCGACAGGCGATCGGCCAGGCCGTAGGACTTGCCCTGCACCCGCGCCACGTCGCGCACCACCGCCTTGGCCGCCATGGTGCCGAAGGTGATGATCTGGCTCACCGCGTTGCGGCCGTATTTCTCGGCCACGTAGTCGATCACCCGATCGCGGCCGTCCATGCAGAAGTCGACGTCGAAGTCGGGCATGGACACGCGCTCGGGGTTGAGGAAGCGCTCGAACAGCAGGTCATAGGCCAGCGGGTCGAGGTCGGTAATCTTCTGCACGTAGGCCACCAGCGAACCGGCGCCCGACCCCCGGCCCGGGCCGACCGGCACGCCATTGCTCTTGGCCCACTGGATGAAGTCCATAACGATCAGGAAGTACCCGGGGAATCCCATCTGGATGATGATATCCAGCTCGAAATTCAGCCGGTCGATGTAGACCTGACGCTTCTCTTCGTAATTGGGCGTGGTCTCTTTCGGCCAGAGCACCGCCAGACGCTCTTCCAGGCCGTCGAAGGACACCTTGCGGAAGTACTCGTCGATGGTCATGCCTTCCGGCACCGGGAAATCCGGCAGGAAGTACTTGCCCAGCTGCACCTCGATGTTGCAGCGCTTGGCGATCTCGACGGTGTTTTCCAGTGCCTCGGGAATGTCGCTGAACAGCTCAGCCATTTCCGCGGGCGACTTCAGGTACTGCTGGTCCGAGTAGCTGCGCAAGCGCCGTGGATCATCCAGCGCGCGCCCCTCGCCGATACACACGCGGGTCTCATGGGCCTCGAAGTCACCCTGCTTGAGGAAGCGCACATCATTGGTCGCCACCAGCGCCGCACCGCAGCGCTCGGCCAGGGCCACGGCGGCATGCACATGTTCTTCGTCGTTGACCCGCTCGCAGCGGTGCAGCTCGAGATAGAAGCGCTCGGGGAACACCGACTGCCACTCGGCCAGCAGGGCTTCGGCGCGGCCAGGCTCACCACCCAGCAGGGCCTGGCCGATCTCGCCATCCTTGGCCCCGGACAGGGCGATCAGCCCTTCGGCCGCCGCCTTCACCCAGTCGCGCTGGATGATCACCATGTCGTTGCTCTGGCCTTCGCTCCAGCCGCGCGAGACCAGTTCGGTGAGGTTGCGATAGCCCTTGGCGTTCATCGCCAGCAGGGTCATACGGCTCAGCGGGCCGTCTTCGTCGTCGCTGGCCAGCCAGATGTCGGCGCCACAGATCGGCTTGATCCCGCCGCCCTGCGCCGCCTTGTAGAACTTCACCAGCGAGCACATGTTGCTCATGTCGGTGACCGCCACCGCCGGCATGCCGGCACCCGCCACAGCCTTGATCAACGGTTTGACCCGGACCAGGCCGTCGACCAGGGAGAATTCGGTATGCAGGCGCAAATGGACGAACGTGGCGGTCATGACAATCCCGTACAGAACACAAAAAACGACAAGGCCCGGATTGTACCGGGCCAGGACTCAAACGACAGCTTGCGCTGTGATTACTCGACCTTTTCCAGCACCGCGCGAACCGGTGCGAACGAGCGCCGGTGGATCGGCGTGGCACCCAGGCGCTTCAGCGCTTCCAGATGAACGGGCGTCGGGTAGCCCTTGTGGCCAGCAATGCCGTAACCAGGGTACTGCGCATCGAGCGCGAGCATCTCGCGGTCGCGGCTGACCTTGGCCAGGATCGATGCCGCGGCGATGGCCGGCACCTGGGCGTCGCCCTGGATCACTGGCGCGCAGGGCACTGCCAGCTTGGGGCAGCGGTTGCCGTCAATCAGCGCCAGCTTGGGCGTGATCTGCAGGCCTTCGACGGCGCGCTGCATGGCCAGCATGGTGGCATGCAGGATGTTCAGTTGATCGATTTCCTCGACCTCGGCACGGGCGATGCACCAGGCCAGCGCCTTTTCCTTGATCTCATCGAAGAGCTTTTCCCGGCGCGCTTCGGTGAGTTTCTTCGAATCATTGAGGCCGAGGATCGGCCGCGCCGGATCGAGGATCACCGCGGCGGTGACCACCGCGCCACACAACGGGCCGCGACCGACTTCGTCGACACCAGCGACCAGCTCCTCGACCAGGCTGAAGTCCAGGCCCATCTGCATCAGGCTTCCCCTACCAGTTTCAGCACGGCATCGGCGGCCTGCGCGGATGCATCGTGGCGCAGCGCGCGGTGAATCACGTCGAAACCTTCGGTCTGGATCTGCCCGCCATCGAGCAGCGGCGACAGGGTCTGCGCCAGAGCATCCGGGGTCGCCGCATCCTGAATCAGCTCGGGCACCAGCATGCGCTCGGCGAGCAGGTTCGGCAGGGAAATGTACGGACTGTGCACCAGGCGTTTGAGAATCCGGTAGGTCAGCGGTGCAACGCGGTAGGCCACCACCATCGGCCGCTTGAAGAGCAAGGCTTCGAGGGTCGCGGTGCCGGAGGCAATCAGCACCGCATCGCAGGCAGCCAGTGCCTCGTGCGAGCGGCCATCGAGCAGCATCAGCGGCAGGCTGCGGCTGCCGAGCATCTGTTCCAGCTGTGCGCGGCGCTCGGCACTGGCGCAGGGCAGGACGAAATGCACACCAGGGCGCAATGCACGCAGGCGCTCGGCGGCATCGAGGAACAGCTCGCCAAGCCGCGTCACTTCGCCACCACGGCTGCCGGGCATCAATGCGACCACCGGGACATCGTCCGGCAGACCGAGGCTTTCTCGCGCGGCCTGACGGTCGGCGCGCAGCTCGATGGTATTGGCCAGCGGATGACCGACGAAACGCACCGGAACGTCATGTTCCAGGTAGAAACGTGCCTCGAACGGGAACAGGGTCAGCATCAGGTCGCAGGCGTCGCGGATCTTCAGCACCCGCTTCTGCCGCCACGCCCAGACGGACGGGCTGACGTAATGTACGGTCTTGATTCCGGCCTGACGCAGCTTGAGCTCGAGGCCGAGGTTGAAGTCAGGGGCGTCGATGCCGATGAACACGTCGGGGCGCTCTGCAATCAGCGTACGGATCAGACGCTTGCGCCGCGACAGCAGCTCCGGCAGGCGGCCGAGCACTTCGACCAGGCCCATCACCGACAGGCGCTCCATGGGGAAGTAGCTGCTCAGGCCTTCGGCCTGCATGCGCGGGCCGCCGATGCCGATGAATTCGATGGAAGGATGACGGGCTTTGAGCGCCTGCATCAGGCCTGAGCCGAGGATATCGCCGGATGCTTCACCGGCAACCAGCGCGATTCGCAGAGGACGGGCCATGGCTCAGCGGGTGATGCCGCGGGTCGAAGCCTGGATCGAGTCGCGGAATACCGCCACTTCCGGAAACTGCGCCGAGGATTCGGCCAGCTCGGCCAGCGCCTGGTCCACCGTCAGCCCCTGGCGGTAGACCACCTTGTAGGCGCGGCGCAGGGACTGGATGGCTTCAGCACTGAAACCACGACGGCGCATGCCCTCGAAGTTCATGCTGCGCGCTTCGGCCGGGTTGCCGAAGACGGTGACATAGGCCGGTACGTCCTTGCCGATCGCTGTGCCCATACCGGAAAAACTGTGGGCGCCGATGCGGCAGAACTGATGAACCAGGGTGAAACCGGAAAGGATCGCCCAGTCGTCCATTTGCACGTGGCCGGCCAGCGCGGTGTTGTTGACCAGAATGCAGTTGTTGCCGATCACGCTGTCGTGACCGACATGGACGTACGCCATCAGCAGGTTGTGATCGCCAATGGTGGTTTCCGAACGGTCCTGCACGGTGCCGCGGTGAATGGTCACACCTTCGCGGATGACGTTGTGATCACCGATCACCAGGCGAGTGGCCTCGCCCTTGTACTTGAGGTCCGGCGTGTCTTCGCCGACCGAGGAAAACTGGTAGATCTTGTTGTGCTTGCCGATGCGTGTGGGGCCACGAATGATTACGTGCGGGCCCACGATTGTCCCCTCGGCGATTTCCACATCCGGCCCAACGATCGACCAAGGGCCGACCTGAACGTCATCCGCCAGCTTGGCTGACGGATCGATGATGGCGCGAGGGTCAATCAAACTCATAGTTTGCGTTCCGCACAGATGATTTCGGCAGAGCAGACTTCCTTGCCGTCGACGCTGGCCTTGCACTCGAACTTCCAGATGCTGCGCTTGGTGCTGAGGAAGCGTGCCTCCAGCACCAGCTGGTCGCCCGGCAGTACCGGCTGACGAAAGCGCAGTTTGTCCGAGCCGACGAAATAGTAAAGAGTGCCATCAGCCGGCTTCACGTCGAGCATCTTGAAGCCGAGGATACCGGCGGCCTGCGCCATCGCCTCGATGATCAGCACGCCCGGCATGATCGGGTGTTCGGGGAAGTGGCCATTGAAGAACGGCTCGTTGATGCTGACATTCTTGTAGGCGCGAATCGTCTTGCCTTCAACATCCAGGTCAACCACCCGATCTACCAACAGAAAAGGGTAGCGGTGCGGCAGATATTCGCGAATTTCGTTGATGTCCATCATTTCCAAGGAAGCCTGTTCAAAAAATAGGGGCGTGCGTCAGACGCGGGTCAGGCATCTGATGAGGCATCGTCGCCCGGGGTCACTGCCGCGAGGCGCTTTTCCATGTCGCGCAGGCGGCGTGCCATGTCGTCGAGCTGGCGAATGCGCGCTGCGCTCTTCTTCCAGTCGCCGGCGGTTTGCATCGCGGTGCCGGAAGAATAGGCGCCGGGCTCGGTGATCGAGCGGGTAACCATGGTCATCCCGGTGACGAACACGTTGTCGCACACCTCGATGTGGCCAACCATGCCGACACCGCCAGCAATCATGCAGTGCTTGCCGATCTTGGTGCTGCCGGAAATGCCGACGCAACCAGCCATAGCCGTGTGATCGCCGATCTGCACGTTGTGCGCGATCATGATCTGGTTATCGAGCTTTACGCCGTTGCCGATCTGCGTGTCCGCCAAGGCACCGCGGTCAATGGTGGTGTTGGCACCGATCTCGACATCATCACCGATGGTCACGCCACCGATCTGCGCGATCTTCTGCCAGACGCCCTTCTCGTTGGCAAAGCCGAAGCCTTCACCGCCGAGCACCGCGCCGGACTGGATGACCACGCGCTTGCCGATCGTCACGTCGTGGTACAGCGTCACCCGCGGCGCCAGCCAGCCACCTTCACCAATCGAACTGCGCGCACCGACCACGCACTGCGCACCAACGGTAACGCCGGCAGCAATCTGCGCGCCGCTTTCGATCACGGCATAGGCACCAATGCTGGCAGTCGCATCGACGAAAGCATCCGCTGCAACACAGGCCGTCGGATGAATACCAACCTCGGACACAGGTTTGCGATCGAACAGATGAGAAAGCTGGGCGTAGGCCAGATAAGGATTGGCTACCAGCAACGCATCACCGACATAGCCTTGGGCATCCGCTGCGGTCAGCAGCAGCGCACCGGCCTGGGTCTCGGCGAGAAATTTGCGGTACTGGGCATTGGCCAGAAAACTGAGCTGATCGGGCCCGGCATCCTGCAAGGTCGCCAGGCCACTGATCGCTTTGTCTGCAGCGCCACGCAAGGTGGCGCCGAGACGCTCGGCCAATTGACCGAGAGTGAACTGCACTGCGCTCATGATCAGCGCAGCTTGTTCATACGCTCGATGACCTGACGGGTGATGTCGAACTGCGGCTTGACGTCGATTACCGCACCGCGCTCCAGCACCAGGTCAAAGCTGCCGCCCTTGATGACTTCTTCCACAGCCTTGTCCAGCTTCGGCTTGAGCTGCTTGAGCATGTCACGGTCGGATACGGCCTTGGCTTCGTTCAGCTCCTTGGACTGGAACTGGAAGTCACGCGCTTTCTGCTTGAACTCGAGCTCAAGACGCTCGCGCTCGGCCTGCTGCATCTTCTCGCTGTCCTTGACCAGACGGTCCTGGATGCGTTTGGCGTCGGTTTCGAGCTGCTTCAGCTTGTTCAGCTGCGGACCGAACTTCTTCTCGGCATCCACGGCGTACTTCTTCGCTGCATCGGACTCAAGCAGGGCCATTTGATAGTTCAGTACTGCCACTTTCATCTCGGCAAACGCCGGGGTTGCCACCATGGCGACGGTGAGCAGAACCAGTTGAGTCAACTTACGCACGATGCACTCCTGCAACAAACACTGTTGTCATTGATCTAGCAATTAGAAAGTCTGGCCCAGAGAGAACTGGAAGATCTGCGTGTCGGCATCTTCCGGTTTCTTGATCGGCGCAGCCAGAGCGAAACTCAGCGGGCCGAGAGCGGTAATCCAGGTAACACCGACACCAACCGAGCTGGCGAGTTCGCCGAAATCCAAGTCGCAGCTATCACCACGGGCCTTCTGAATCTTGCTGCAATTGGTGTCGTATACGTTACCCACGTCCCAGAACAAGGCGGTGCGCAGGGAGCGCTGATCCTTGATGAACGGCAGCGGGAACAGCATTTCGACACCACCTTGGACCAGAACGTTGCCACCGAATGGCAGCGGATCCTGATCCGGGTCGGTAATGCGTCCGTACTGATCGCGAGCGCCGCTGTTGTTGACGCTGCCATCGGCGTTACGAACAAGACTCGGGGTGCTGCGCGGACCGAGGGTGCTGTCTTCGAAACCACGTACGGAGTTGAAGCCACCGGCGTAGTAGTGCTCGTAGAACGGCAGGTCGGACGTGGAGCCATAACTGTCGCCATAACCCAGTTCGGTATGGAAACGCAGGGTGTAGTTCTCGGTGATCGGCTGGAACAGCTGGCCACGGTAGTCGAGTTTGAAGAACGACAGGTCGCTGCCCGGAACGGTGCTTTCCAGCACCAGGCTCTGCGAGTAACCACGGGTAGCCATCACGCCACGGTTGAGCGTGGAGTCGGACCAGCCAATCGAAGCCTTCAGATTCAGGTAGTTGTCCCCTTCCTGCTCGATGAAGTCGAGGATCTCGTCAACGGTGTAGCGGCCGGTGTCGATGCTGTCCTGCTGAATGGTCAGACCGTAGGTCAGACGCGACGTCTCGCTGATCGGGTAGCCGATGCTGACACCCGCACCCAAGCTGTCGACCGCATAGCTGGATACGTCGACGTCGAGGTCATCGTAGTCGGTGGTGCGATAGAAGGCGTTGTAACCCAGGCTGACGCCATCGGCGGTCCAGTAGGGGTCAACGAAACCGAAGTTGTAGCGGGTCTGGTATTCGGAGCGGGTCAGACCGACGCTGACCTTGTTACCAGTACCGAGGAAGTTGTTCTGGCTGATCGAGCCACCGAGGATCAGACCGGCGTTCTGGGCGAAACCGACGCTGGCGGTAATCGAACCCGAAGCCTGCTCTTCGACGCTGTAGTTGACGTCGACCTGATCGTCGGAGCCCGGCACTTGCGGGGTCTCGACGTTGACTTCCTTGAAGTAGCCCAGGCGCTCCAGACGGGTCTTGGACTGGTCGATCAGGTAGGTCGAAGCCCAGCCGCCTTCCATTTGGCGCATTTCCCGGCGCAGCACTTCGTCTTCGGTCTTGGTATTGCCACGGAAGTTGATGCGGTTGACGTAGGCGCGCTTGCCCGGATCGACCATGAAGGTGATCGATACGGTGTTGTCTTCGTCATGCGGTTCCGGCACGCCGTTGACGTTGGCGAAGGTGTAGCCTTCGTTACCCAGGCGACGGGTGATCAGCTCGGACGTGGTGGTCATCACCTTGCGCGAGAAGACCTGCCCTTCCTTCACCAGCAGCAGCTTCTTGACGTCCTCTTCCGGCACTTTCAGGTCGCCGGAGAGCTTGACCTCGCGAACGCTGTACTTCTCGCCTTCGTCGACGTTGACGGTGACGTAGACGTGCTTCTTGTCCGGGGTAATGGATACCTGGGTGGAGGAGATATCCATGTTGATATAGCCACGGTCCAGGTAGTAGGAGCGCAGGCGTTCCAGGTCACCGGACAGTTTTTCGCGAGCGTACTTGTCATCGTTCTTGAAGAACGACAGCCAGTTGGTGGTCTTCAGCTCGAACAGGTCGATCAGGTCTTCATCGGAGAAGACGCTGTTGCCGACCACGTTGATGTGCTGGATGGCCGCGACCGAACCTTCGTTGATGTTGATCTTCAGCGCCACGCGGTTGCGCGGCTGCGGGATCACTTCCGCTTCGATCTCGGCCGAGTAGCGGCCCTGAGCCACGTACTGGCGCAGCAGCTCGTTGCGCACGCCTTCAAGCGTGGCGCGCTGGAAGATCTCACCTTCGGACAGACCGGACTGGTTCAGGCCCTTCATCAGGTCTTCGGTGCTGATTGCTTTGTTGCCTTCGATCTCGATGCCAGAGATGGACGGACGCTCGACCACGGTAACCACCAGCACGTCGCCATCACGGCCAAGCTGGATGTCCTGGAAGAAACCGGTTTTGAACAGGGAGCGAGTCGCTTCGACGAGGCGACGATCATCGGCCTGTTCGCCGACGTTGAGCGGCAGCGCGCCGAACAGGCTACCCGCGGAAACCCGCTGCAGGCCGTTGACGCGGATATCTGTGATGGTGAAGGACTCAGCGTGAACTTCGGCGATCATCAATGCGGCGAGGACCGCAGGTAGCAGCAGACGTTTCATGAAGTCCTTTCTTATTCCAACTGACAATAAAGAAACT
Organism: Pseudomonas sp. PDM14; assembly: GCF_014851905.1. Taxonomy (NCBI): domain Bacteria; kingdom Pseudomonadati; phylum Pseudomonadota; class Gammaproteobacteria; order Pseudomonadales; family Pseudomonadaceae; genus Pseudomonas; species Pseudomonas sp. PDM14. The sequence continues at coordinate 1,311,568 of NZ_JACVAQ010000002.1, forward strand.
GCCGCGATACGCGGCAGCTTCGGCATTCAGCGATTGGTTACAAGCGACCCAGATCGTTGACCAAGGCCAGCAACATCACCCCAAGCACCAGACTGATACCAATCTGCATGCCCCAACCCTGTATCCGCTCTGAAAGCGGGCGGCCTCGTACCCATTCGATCATGTAGAACAACAGGTGTCCCCCATCCAGAACCGGGATGGGCAACAGGTTGAGAACCCCCAAACTGATGCTCAACAGGGAGAGGAAATAAAGAAAGTCCCCTACCCCGGACTGGGCCGAAGCGCCCGCCACTTTAGCAATGGTTATCGGCCCGCTCAAGTTTTTTACCGAGAGCTCGCCGACCAGCATTTTGCGGACCGAATCGAAGGTCAGCAGCGTCATGTTCCAGGTCCGCCGCAAGCCTTCAACCGCACCTTCCAGCGGACCGAAGCGGACCTCGCGCAGCATCTCCTGCGGCCAGTTGACTTCGCCCGGACCAACACCCAGGTAACCGCTGCGCGCCTCGTCTTCACCGCGTACGCCGAGCTTGACCGGCACGTCCAGCACCTGGCCATCACGCTCGACACGCAACACCACGTCCTTGCCAGGCGAACGCTTCATCACGTCCAGCACCTGCTGCCAGTCATCCAGGCGCTCGCTATCGACCGCCAACAGGCGATCGCCCTGCTTGATGCCGGCCGCATGCGCCGGACCTTCGGGAACGACAACCTGCAGGACTGGCGCGATGGCCGGGCGCCACGGACGGATACCCAGCGCCACCAGCGGATCAGGCTGCTCGACACCACGCTGCCAGTCCTTCAGCTGCAGCTGACGGGTAACCGCCACGGTAGAGCCTGGCTCGAGCAGACGCAGCTGCAACTCGCCACTTTCACCTAGGCGGCGCACCAGTTGCAGATTGACCGCGGACCAACCGGTGGTCGACTCGCCATCCACCTCGATGATTTCCTGCCCGGCCTGCAAGCCCGCCTGGGCAGCAATGCTCTCGGGCTCGACCGCACCGATAACCGGCTTGACCTGCTGACTGCCGAGCATCGCTAGCACCCAAAAAAACAGAATGGCCAGCAGAAAATTGGCAATCGGCCCCGCTGCGACGATGGCGATGCGCTGGCGTACCGATTTGCGATTGAAGGATTGATCGAGTTGGTCCGGCGGGACATCGCCCTCACGCTCGTCGAGCATCTTGACGTAGCCGCCCAGCGGGATCGCCGCGACAACGAACTCGGTGCCCTGGCGGTCATGCCAGCGCAGCAACGGGCTGCCGAACCCCACGGAGAAGCGCAGCACCTTGACGCCGCAGCGCCGCGCGATCCAGAAATGGCCGTATTCATGGATGGTGACCAGCACCCCGAGCGCAATCAGGGTGCCGAAAAACATGTACAGCGCGCTCATCGTCTTCCTCCGGACTCAACGCCCGTGGCGGTTCAACCATTCGCCGGCAAGGGATCGCGCCCTGGCATCGGCCTGCAGCACCGACTCAAGGCTTCCAACCGGGACCGTCGCCTCAAGATTCAGCACTTCGTCGATGATACCCGCGATCTCCGGGAAGCGGATGCGCCGTTCGAGAAACGCCGCAACCGCAACCTCGTTCGCCGCATTGAGCATCGCCGGCGCCGTACCGCCCGCCTCTGCCGCCTGACGCGCCAGCCGCAGGCAGGGAAAACGCTGCTCATCGGGACGCTGAAAGTCCAGGCGGGCAACGGCGAACAGGTCCAGCGGCGGCACACCGGAGTCGATACGCTGCGGCCAAGCCAGGGCATGAGCGATCGGTGTGCGCATGTCCGGATTGCCCATCTGCGCCAACACCGAGCCATCGACATAATCGACCAGTGAGTGAATGACGCTTTGCGGGTGGATGACCACCTCGACCTGCGCCGGCCGGGCATCGAACAGCCAGCAGGCCTCGATCAGCTCCAGGCCCTTGTTCATCATGCTTGCCGAGTCCACGGAGATCTTGCGCCCCATGGACCAGTTCGGGTGCGCACAGGCCTGTTCGGGGCTGACATGCTCCAGATCGGCCAGTGGGGTTTCGCGAAACGGCCCGCCCGACGCGGTGAGCAGGATGCGTCGCACCCCCACCGCCGGCAGCCCGCGCGCGTAATCGCCGGGCAGGCACTGGAAGATCGCATTGTGTTCGCTGTCGATCGGCAGGAGCACCGCGCCACTCTTGCGCACGGCCTGCATGAACAGGGCACCGGACATGACCAGCGCCTCCTTGTTGGCCAGCAGGACCTTCTTGCCCGCCTCGACCGCCGCCAGCGTCGGCTGCAAGCCTGCCGCACCGACGATCGCCGCCATCACCGCATCGACGTCGGGGTGGGCCGATATCTCGCACAGCCCGGCTTCGCCCCAGAGCACGCGAGTCGCCAGGCCGGCCGCCTGCAAACCACCTTGCAACACACGCGCCGCGTCCGCATCCGCCACCACGGCGAACTGCGGACGATGCTTGAGGCAGAGCTGCTCGAGTTCGCCGAGCCGGGAAAAACCGGACAAGGCGAACACCTGATAGCGTTCGGGATGGCGGGCGATCACATCCAGCGTGCTGAGACCGATCGAACCTGTCGCACCCAGCACCGTGATCCGCTGCGGATGACTCACTGCGCGCCCCAGCCAGCCAGCCAGAGCAACACGACGAATACCGGCACCGCTGCCGTGAGGCTGTCGATACGGTCCAGCACGCCGCCGTGACCCGGCAGCAGATTGCTGCTGTCCTTGATCCCGGACTGACGCTTGAACATGCTTTCGGTCAGGTCACCAACCACCGAGACCAGTACCACCAGCGCGGCACCTGCCATCGCGATGAGCAGGCTGCCGGCCTGCCAGCCTTGCTGCACACCCACGACGGCAGTGATCAGCAGACTGGCAATCAGCCCGCCGACCAGGCCTTCCCAGCTTTTGCCGGGACTGACGCGCGGCGCGAGCTTGCGCTTGCCGAAGCGTTTGCCGGCGAAGTAGGCGCCGATATCGGCACCCCAGACCAGCACCATGACCGCAATGATCAACAGATTCGCCTGTGGCCACAGCTTGAGCTGCACCAGCCCCTGCCAGGCCGGCAGGAGAATCAGCAGGCCGATCAGCAGACGCCCGGGCAGACCACCCCAGTAACGACTGCTCGACGGATAGCTCAGGACCAGCAATGTCGCCGCCACCCACCAGACCATCGCAGCAGCGAGCAGCCATGGCGCCAGGACCGGAGTCAGGTAGGCGAGATACAGCAGCAGCGCAACCACGGCGGCATAGCCGACACGCAGCGGCTGCGCAGCCAGCCCGGCCAGACGCGCCCACTCCCAGGCGCCCAGGGTCACGACCGCACCGATGAACAGGGCGAACGCGCCGCCCTCGAGCAGAAAGAAACCACACAGGGCGATCGGCAGCAGAATCAGCGCCGTAATGATCCGTTGCTTGAGCATCAGCGGGCTACCTCGGCTTCCACCTGCTCGCCGGTTTTACCGAAGCGACGCTGGCGGGTAGCGAAATCGGCCAGCGCAGTGCGCATGGCGTCGTGTTTGAAATCCGGCCAGAACAGCTCGGAGAAATACAGCTCGGAATAGGCCAACTGCCAGAGCAGAAAGTTGCTGATGCGGTGCTCGCCACCGGTACGAATGCACAGGTCCGGCAACGGCAGATCGCCAGTAGCCAGGCAGCCCTGCAACAACCCGGGCGTGATGTCCTCGGGTTGCAGATGGCCGGCCTGCACCTCACGCGCCAGACGCTGGGCGGCCTGGGCGATATCCCACTGGCCACCGTAGTTGGCGGCGATCTGCAGGATGAAGCGACTGTCGCCCGCCGTCTGCTGCTCAGCTTCGCGCATCGCAGCCTGCAGCTCGGGATGGAAACGCGAGCGATCACCGATGATGCGCAGACTGATGGCATTGTCCTTGAGCTTGCGCGCCTCGCGGCGCAGCGCCGAGAGGAACAGCTCCATCAGTGCACCGACCTCTTCCGCCGGGCGCTGCCAGTTTTCACTGGAGAAGGCGAACAGGGTCAGTACCTCGACCCCGGATTCGGCACACACCTCGATCACTGCCCGCACCGCATCCACGCCGGCCTTGTGCCCGGCCACGCCAGGCAACAGGCGCTTCTTCGCCCAGCGGTTGTTACCGTCCATGATGATGGCCACATGACGTGGCACTATCGCGGCTGCTTCCTGCTTGTTCTTGGCCATAGCGAAAAGACCGTCAGACCGCCATCAGATCGGATTCTTTGGCTTCCAGCGCCTTTTCCACTTCGGCGACGAACTTGTCGGTCAGCTTCTGCACGTCGTCGGCAGCACGACGCTCTTCGTCTTCGCTGATTTCCTTTTCCTTCACCAAATCCTTCAGCTGCGCCAGGGCATCGCGACGAATGTTGCGCACGGCAACGCGGGCGTTCTCGGCTTCGCCGCGGGCCTGCTTGGTGTAGCCCTTGCGGGTTTCTTCGGTGAGCGCCGGCATGGAGATCAGCAGCAGTTCGCCAAGGTTGGTCGGGTTGAAGCCCAGGCCAGAGCTTTGGATTGCCTTGTCGACAGCGGCTAGCATGTTGCGCTCGAATGCAACCACCTGCAGGGTGCGTGCATCCTTGACGGTGACGTTGGCGACCTGGTTCAGCGGCGTGTCGGCACCGTAGTAAGGCACCATCACGCCAGCAAGAACACTTGGGTGGGCCTGACCGGTACGAATCCGGCCGAACGCCTGGCTCAGCGATTCCAGACTCTTCTGCATGCGCTCCTGCGCGTCTTTCTTGATCTCATTGATCATTGTGTACTCTCCTCGATCAGGGTTCCTTCGGCGCCACCCACCACGATATTGAGCAGGGCACCCGGCTTGTTCATATTGAAGACCCGCAGCGGCATGTTGTGGTCGCGGCACAGACAGATGGCTGTCAGGTCCATCACGCCCAGCTTGCGATCGAGCACCTCGTCATAGGTCAGGCGCTCGAACTTCTCCGCATTCGGGTCCTTGAAAGGGTCGGCAGTGTACACGCCATCGACCTTGGTGGCTTTGAGAACCAGATCGGCATCGATCTCGATGGCACGCAGGCAGGCGGCCGAGTCGGTGGTGAAGAACGGGTTGCCGGTACCGGCGGCGAATATCACCACCTCACCGGTCTTGAGATGACGCATGGCCTTGCGACGATCGTAGTGATCGGTCACGCCAACCATCGAGATGGCGGACATGACCAGCGCCGGGATGTTCGAGCGCTCCAGCGCGTCGCGCATGGCCAACGCGTTCATCACGGTGGCGAGCATGCCCATGTGGTCGCCGGTGACCCGATCCATGCCGGCCGCGGACAGCGCCGCGCCGCGGAACAGGTTGCCACCGCCAATCACCAGGCCGACCTGCACGCCGATACCGACCAGCTGGCCGACTTCCAGCGCCATGCGATCCAGTACTTTCGGGTCGATGCCGAAATCTTCCGAGCCCATCAGGGCCTCGCCGCTAAGTTTGAGAAGAATGCGTTTATAGCGAGGTTGGCGACCACTCACCTGCTGAGCCATGCGTGTCTCTCCTGCGGCGTCGTTTTGAACCGAAGCCTGCGGCTTCGGGATGTACCCGGCAGTCAGACCGCCACCGGGTGAATTTGTGCGGCGTCAGGGCGATTATGCCCCGCGCTTTGCAAAAGAGGCTGCACGCATAAGCGGGCAGCCTCTTCGGTACGACAGTGTAGAACCGTCTTACTGCTTGCTGGCGGCAGCCACTTGAGCAGCAACTTCGTCAGCGAAGTTGTCGACCGGCTTCTCGATGCCTTCACCAACCGCGAAACGGGTGAAGGAAACGATTTCCGCGCCGCCTTTCTTGGCCAGGGCACCGACGGTGATCTCCGGATCCTTGACGAAGGCTTGCTCAACCAGGCTGGCCTCGGCCAGGAACTTGGTGATACGACCGGAAATCATCTTCTCGACGATTTCAGCCGGCTTGCCCTTCATCTTGTCTTCGTTCAGGGACAGGAAGACGTTCTTCTCGCGCTCGATAGCTTCGGCAGAAACCTGGCTCGGCAGGAGGAATTCCGGGTTGCTGGCAGCCACGTGCATGGCGATGTCCTTGGCCAGCTCGACGGTGCCGCCTTTCAGCGCCACGACCACACCGATCTTGTTGCCGTGCAGGTAGGAACCCAGCACGTCGCCTTCGACGCGGGCCAGACGACGGATGTTGACGTTCTCACCGGTCTTGCCGACCAGCACCAGACGATCAGCTTCACGGGCTTCGATCAGCGGCTCGACGGTGGTCAGCTTGTCGGCGAAGGCCTTGTCGACGCTGGCGGCAACGAATGCCTTGAAGTCGTCTTGCAGGGCCAGGAAGTCGGTCTGCGAGTTGACTTCCAGCAGAACGGCGGACTTACCGTCGTCCTTGATGGCGATCGCGCCTTCGGCGGCGATGTTGCCAGCCTTCTTGGCGGCCTTGATGGCGCCCGAGGCACGCATGTCGTCAATGGCTTTCTCGATGTCGCCGCCGGCCTTGGTCAGGGCCTTCTTGCAATCCATCATGCCTTCGCCAGTGCGCTCACGCAGTTCTTTAACCAGGGCTGCAGTAATTTCTGCCATGTTCTTGATCCTCTTGAATCGGTAGTCAACCAATCAACCCGGACACCGGGTACAAATTCGTAAGTGGCAAAAAGGGGGCCTAGCCCCCTTCTTGCGCAACGGGAACGTTAGTTGCCCGCTATCAGCCTTCGCTGGCCTCGGAGCCAGCAGCTTCTTCGACGAACTCGTCGGTGCCGCCAGCGGCGTTGCCGCGACCACGGATCACGGCGTCAGCCATGGCACCCATGTACAGCTGGATGGCGCGGATGGCGTCGTCGTTACCCGGGATGATGTAGTCAACGCCTTCCGGGCTGCTGTTGGTATCGACAACGCCGATGACCGGGATGCCCAGCTTGTTGGCTTCGGTGATGGCGATGCGCTCGTGGTCAACGTCGATCACGAACAGAGCGTCCGGCAGACCGCCCATGTCCTTGATACCACCGAGGCTGCGGTCCAGTTTTTCCAGATCGCGCGAACGCATCAGCGCTTCTTTCTTGGTCAGCTTGGTGAAGGTACCGTCCTGAGACTGGGTTTCCAGCTCACGCAGGCGCTTGATCGAAGCGCGGATGGTTTTGTAGTTGGTCAGCATGCCGCCCAACCAGCGATGATCGACGTACGGCGAGCCGCAACGTGCTGCTTCTTCAGCGACGATCTTGCCAGCGGAACGCTTGGTGCCGACGAACAGAATCTTGTTTTTACCGGAAGCCAGCTTCTCGACGAACGACAGAGCGTCGTTGAACATCGGAAGGGTCTTTTCCAGGTTGATGATGTGGATCTTGTTGCGCGCGCCGAAAATGAACTTGCCCATTTTCGGGTTCCAGTAACGGGTCTGGTGGCCGAAGTGCACACCGGCCTTCAGCATATCGCGCATATTGACTTGGGACATGATAGTTCCTTGATAAGTCGGGTTAGGCCTCCACGCGCCCCAATCTCCAACCCTTGCGGGCACCCAGGAAATCGTGTCGACACGTGTGCGGATTAAAGCTTTGCGAGCCCACTGCCCGTAAAGCGGCGCGTTTTATACCATGAAAAGCCGCACCAGGCTAGCGCAAACCCGGCACGCGAATGCCGCCCCGCTCTATACGGGGCGGCGCCGCGGCCTGCCTTTCTGCTAGAATCGCCGTCTTCCCGTTTTTGCCTTGCGTCCATTGGCGCCGAGAGAGCCTGCATGACCGTCACCATCAAGACTCCCGAAGAAATCGAAAAAATGCGCGTGGCCGGCCGCCTGGCCGCCGAAGTGCTGGAGATGATCGGCGAGCACGTCAAACCCGGCGTCACCACCGAAGAAATCGACCGCATCTGCCACGATCACATCGTCAATGTGCAGAAAGCCATTCCGGCGCCGCTGAACTACGGCGCCGCACCGGGCCGCCCGGGCTTCCCCAAGTCGATCTGCACCTCGCTCAATCATGTGGTCTGCCACGGCATTCCCAACGAGAAGCCACTGAAGGATGGCGACGTCCTGAACATCGACGTCACCGTGATCAAGGATGGCTACCACGGCGACACCAGCAAGATGTTCATCGTCGGCAAGGTGCCGGAGTGGGCGATCAAGCTGGCACAGGTCACCCAGGAGTCGATGTACAAGGGCATCCAGCTGGTCCGCCCCGGCGCACGCCTGGGCGACATCGGCGAGGTGATCCAGAAGCACGCCGAGAAGAACGGTTTCTCGGTGGTGCGCGAGTACTGCGGCCACGGCATCGGCGCGGTGTTCCATGAAGAACCACAAGTGCTGCACTACGGCCGCGCCGGCACCGGCATGGAACTCAAGGAAGGCATGACCTTCACCATCGAACCGATGCTCAACCAGGGCCGCCCGGAAACCCGCCTGCTCGGCGATGGCTGGACCGCCATCACCAAGGACCGCAAGCTCTCCGCGCAGTGGGAGCACACCGTGCTGGTCACCGCTGACGGCTACGAGATCCTTACCCTGCGTAGCGACGACACCATCGCCCGCACCAACGCCTGACGCACTCATATAGAAGGTAGGCCCGCATGCCGCAGATGGACCCGGAGTTGTTTGATCGCGGCCAGTTCCAGGCGGAACTGGCGCTCAAGTCCAGCCCCATCGCTGCGTTCAAGAAAGCCCTCAAGCAATCCCGCGAGGTGCTCGATGCGCGCTTTCGCCAGGGCCGCGACATCCGCCGCCTGGTCGAGGACCGCGCCTGGTTCGTCGACCAGATACTGCGCTGCGCCTGGGAGCGCTTCGACTGGAGCGAAGACGCCGACATTGCCCTGCTGGCGGTTGGCGGCTATGGCCGGGGCGAGCTGCACCCCTACTCCGACATTGACCTGCTGATTCTGCTGGAAAGCGCCGACCACGAGACCTTCCGCGAGCCGATCGAGGGCTTCCTCACCCTGCTCTGGGACATCGGCCTGGAAGTCGGCCAGAGCGTGCGCTCGGTGGACGAGTGCGCCGAAGAGGCGCGCGCCGACCTTACCGTCATCACCAACCTGATGGAAAGCCGCACCATCGCCGGCCCCGAGCGCCTGCGCCAGCGCATGCAGGAAGTCACCGGCAGTGACCGCATGTGGCCGAGCAAGGACTTCTTCCTGGCCAAGCGCAAGGAGCAGAAGGCGCGCCACGCCAAGTACAACGACACCGAATACAACCTCGAACCCAACGTGAAGGGCTCGCCCGGCGGCCTGCGCGACATCCAGACCATCCTTTGGGTCGCCCGCCGCCAGTTCGGCACGCTGAACCTGCACGCGCTGGTCAAACAGGGCTTCCTGGTCGAAAGCGAGCACAACATGCTCGCCTCCAGCCAGGACTTCCTGTGGAAGGTGCGCTACGCCCTGCACATGCTCGCGGGGCGTGCCGAAGACCGCCTGCTGTTCGACCATCAGAGCAAGATCGCCACCCTCCTCGGCTTCGAGGAAAGCGACGCGAAGATGGCCGTCGAGCGTTTCATGCAGAAGTACTACCGCGTGGTCATGGCCGTCGCCGAGCTCAACGACCTGATCAACCAGCACTTCGAGGAAGTCATCGTGCGGGCCGGCGAAAGCGGCCCGACGCAGCCGCTGAACAGCCGCTTCCAGCTGCGCGACGGCTTCCTCGAAGTCACGCACCCCAACGTGTTCAAGCGCACTCCCTTCGCCATCCTCGAAGTCTTCGTGCTGCTCGCCCAGCGCCCGGACATCCAGGGCGTGCGCGCCGACACCATTCGCCTGCTGCGCGACAGCCGCGACCTGATCGACGACGATTTCCGCCGCGACATCCGCAACACCAGCCTGTTCATCGAGCTGTTCAAGTCGCCCCAGGGCATCCACCGCAACCTGCGACGGATGAACCGCTACGGCATCCTCGGCCGCTACCTGCCGGAGTTCGGCCATATCGTCGGGCAGATGCAGCACGACCTGTTCCACATCTATACCGTCGATGCGCACACGCTGAACCTGATCAAGCACCTGCGCAAACTCAAGTGGCCGGAGCTGGCGGAGAAGTTCCCGCTGGCCAGCAAGGTCATCGACAAGCTGCCCAAGCCCGAACTGATCTACCTCGCCGGGCTCTATCACGACATCGGCAAGGGCCGCGGCGGCGACCACTCGGAGCTCGGCGCGGTGGATGCCGAAGCCTTCTGCGTGCGCCACCAGCTGCCCAACTGGGACAGCCGTCTGATCGTCTGGCTGGTGCAGAATCACCTGGTGATGTCGACCACCGCCCAGCGCAAGGACCTCTCCGACCCGCAGGTGATCTTCGACTTCGCCCAACTGGTCGGCGACCAGACGCGCCTCGACTACCTCTACGTGCTCACCGTGGCCGACATCAACGCCACCAACCCGAGCCTGTGGAACTCCTGGCGCGCCAGCCTGCTGCGCCAGCTGTACACCGAGACCAAACGCGCCCTGCGCCGCGGCCTGGAAAACCCGCTGGACCGTGAAGAGCAGATCCGCCAGACCCAGAGCGCCGCTTTGGACATCCTGGTGCGCGCCGGCATCGACCAGGACGACGCCGAACAACTGTGGAGCCAGCTCGGCGACGACTACTTCCTGCGCCACACCGCCGGCGACGTGGCCTGGCATACCGAGGCCATCCTCCAGCACCCGACCGGCAACGACCCGCTGGTGCTGATCAAGGAAACCACCCAGCGCGATTTCGAGGGCGGCACGCAGATCTTCATCTACGCGCCGGACCAGCACGACTTCTTCGCGGTGACCGTGGCGGCGATGGACCAGCTCAACCTGAACATCCACGACGCCCGTGTGATCACCTCGACCAGCCAGTTCACCCTCGACACCTACATCGTGCTCGAGGCCGAAGGCGGCTCGATTGGCGACAATCCGGCGCGAATCAAGCAGATTCGCGAGGGCCTGGTCGAGGCGCTGAAGAACCCGGACGACTACCCGAACATCATCCAGCGCCGCGTGCCACGCCAGCTCAAGCATTTCGCCTTCGCTCCGCAGGTGAACATCCACAACGACGCACAGCGACCGGTCACCGTGCTGGAGATCACCGCCCCGGACCGCCCCGGCCTGCTGGCGCGGATCGGCAAGATCTTCCTCGACTTCGACCTGTCGCTGCAGAACGCCAAGATCGCCACGCTCGGCGAGCGGGTAGAAGACGTGTTCTTCGTCACCGACGCGCACAACCAGCCGCTGTCCGATCCGGAACTCTGTGCACGCCTGCAGGAAACCATCAGTGCCCAGCTGTCGGAGGCGAACAACGCCGCGACCGTGGGCCGTATCAGCATTTGAACGCAGTGGCGCCCGACGCCGGCCCGACACCCTGACGCCTAAGCAGCGCCGGGTGCAGCAACAGGAAACGACCATGAATGACGCACTGAACCAGCTGCAACCCTACCCGTTCGAGAAGCTCCGCGGCCTGCTCGCCGGTGCCCAGCCGCCGGCCGCCAAGCGCCCGATCGCGCTGTCCATCGGCGAACCCAAGCACCGCTCGCCGGCCTTCGTCGCCGAAGCGTTGAGCGCCAACCTCGACCAGCTGGCCGTGTACCCGACCACCCTGGGCATTCCGGCCCTGCGTGAAGCCATCGCCGCCTGGTGCGAGCGCCGTTTCGGCGTGCCGAGCGGCTGGCTGGATGCCGCGCGCCACGTGCTGCCGGTCAATGGCACCCGCGAGGCGCTGTTCGCCTTCACCCAGACCGTGGTAAAGCGCGCCGCAGCCGGCCAGCAGCCGGGCCTGGTAGTCAGCCCCAACCCGTTCTATCAGATCTACGAAGGCGCAGCCCTGCTCGCCGGCGCCGAGCCACACTACCTGCCGTGCCTGGCCGACAATGGCTTCAACCCGGATTTCGACGCCGTCAGCGCGGATGTCTGGCAGCGCACGCAGATCCTCTTCCTCTGCTCGCCCGGCAACCCCACCGGCGCCCTGGTGCCACTGGCCACCCTGAAGAAACTGATCGCCCTGGCCGACCAGTACGACTTCGTCATCGCCGCCGACGAGTGCTACAGCGAGCTGTATTTCGACGAGGAAAACCCGCCGCCCGGCCTGCTCAGCGCCTGTGCCGAACTGGGCCGCAGCGATTTCAAGCGCTGCGTGGTATTCCACAGCCTGTCCAAGCGCTCCAACCTGCCAGGCCTGCGCTCCGGCTTCGTCGCCGGCGACGCCGACATTCTGCAATCTTTCCTGCTGTACCGTACTTACCACGGCTGCGCCATGCCGGTGCAGACTCAGTTGGCCAGCGTCGCCGCCTGGAATGACGAAGCCCACGTGTGCGCCAACCGCGACCTGTACCGCGAGAAATTCGACGCCCTGCTCGACATCCTTGGCCCGGTGCTCGACGTGCAGCGCCCCGACGGCGGCTTCTACCTGTGGGCGAAGACACCGGTCGACGACCAGACCTTCACCCGCGACCTGTTCGCCCGCGAGCACGTCACCGTGGTACCGGGTTCCTACCTGTCGCGCGAGGTAAATGGCGACAATCCCGGGGCTGGCCGCGTGCGCATGGCCCTGGTCGCGCCACTGGCCGAATGCGTGGAGGCCGCCGAGCGCATCCGCGCCTTCGTCAAAGGCCTGTGATCAAGGACCGATAAACAAGGATTCGAGCATGAGCATCACCCTGTACGGCATCAAAGCCTGCGACACGATGAAAAAAGCCCGCACCTGGCTCGACGAGCACGGCGTGGCCTACAGCTTCCATGACTACAAGGCGTCGGCCATCGACCGCGCCAACCTGGAGAAGTGGTGTGCCGAACACGGCTGGGAAACCGTCCTCAACCGTGCCGGCACCACTTTCCGCAAACTGGACGAGGCGCAGAAAGCCGACCTCGACCAAAACAAAGCCATCGAGCTGATGCTCGCCCAGCCGTCGATGATCAAACGCCCGGTGCTCGACCTGGGCCATTCGACCCTGGTCGGTTTCAAGCCCGAGCGTTACGCCGAGGCCGTGAAGCCCGCATGAACATGATCGCCTGGCCGCACGCACGCACTGCCCGGCCAGCCTGAGCCACCCTATTCAGCAAGAGGAATTGCCATGTCTACCCCACTTTTCAGCATCGCCTTCGGTGTTGGCACCCAGAACCGCCAGAACGCCTGGCTGGAAGTCTTCTACGCCCAGCCGCTGCTCAAGCCATCGGCCGAACTGGCCGCCGCCGTCACCCCGATCATCGGCTACAGCAGCGGTAACCAGGCGCTCACCCTGAGCAGCCAGCAGGCGTCCGACCTGGCCGCCGCGCTGAAGACCATCGACCCGCAGCAGGCTGCCCTGCTGACCCGTCTGGCCGAAAGCCAGAAGCCGCTGGTCGCCACCGTACTGGCCGAAGACGTCGCGCTGACCTCCACACCCGAGGCCTACCTCAAGCTGCACCTGATCTCCCACCGCCTGGTCAAGCCGCACGGCCTGAACCTGACCGGCATCTTCCCGTTGCTGCCGAACGTGGCCTGGACCAGCCAGGGCGCCATCGACCTGGCCGAGCTGGCCGAGCGTCAGCTGGAAGCGCGCCTGAAGGGCAAGCTGCTGGAAGTGTTCTCCGTGGACAAGTTCCCGAAGATGACCGACTACGTGGTCCCGGCCGGCGTGCGCATCGCCGACAGCTCGCGCATTCGCCTGGGCGCCTACATCGGTGAAGGCACCACCGTGATGCACGAAGGCTTCGTCAACTTCAACGCCGGCACGGAAGGCCCGGGCATGATCGAAGGCCGCGTTTCCGCTGGCGTATTCGTCGGCAAGGGCTCGGACCTGGGTGGCGGTTGCTCGACCATGGGCACCCTGTCCGGCGGCGGCAACATCATCATCAGCGTTGGCGAAGGCTGCCTGATCGGCGCCAACGCCGGTATCGGCATCCCGCTGGGCGACCGCAACATCGTCGAGGCCGGCCTGTACGTCACCGCCGGCATCAAGATCGCCCTGCTCGACGACCAGAACAACCTGGTCAAGGTGGTCAAGGGCCGCGACCTGGCCGGCCAGCCGGACCTGCTGTTCCGTCGCAACTCGCAGAGCGGTGCGGTGGAGTGCAAGACCAACAAGACCGCGATCGAGCTGAACGAGGCGCTGCACGCGCACAACTGAAAATCGGTCTGAAGGTGAACAGGCCGGGCCCATGCCCGGCCTGTCTATTTATACTCAGCACGAATTCCCGCGGTACCACAGCCCATGTCACTGATCTCGCCCTGGCGCGCCGACTTCCCCGGCATTCTGGCCCTCGCAGCAGAAGGCCAGACCTACCTGGACAGCGCCGCCACCACGCAGAAGCCGCAGGCCATGCTGGATGCGCTGCAGGCCTACTACGCCGGCGGCGCGGCCAACGTGCACCGCGCCCAGCACCTGCCGGGCGAGCGTGCCACACGCGCCTTCGAGGCCAGCCGGAGCAAGGCCGCCGCGTGGCTGAATGCGGCCAGCAGCGAGGAAATCGTCTTCACTCGTGGCGCCACCGAGTCCCTCAACCTCCTGGCCTACGGCCTGGAGCATCGCTTCAGCGCCGGTGACGAGCTCGTCATCAGCGCCCTGGAGCACCACGCCAACCTGCTGCCCTGGCAGCAACTGGCGCAACGCCGTGCGCTGAAGCTGGTGGTGCTGCCCCTCGACGCCCAGGGAGAGATCGACCTGCAGCAGGCCGCCAGCCTGATCGGCCCGCGCACGCGCCTGCTCGCCGTGAGCCAGCTGTCCAACGTGCTCGGTCGCTGGCAGCCGCTGGAGCAATTGCTCAGCCAGGCCCACGCGCACGGCGCGCTGACCGTGGTCGACGGCGCCCAGGGCGCGGTGCACGGCCGGCATGACGTACAGGCCATGGGCTGCGACTTCTACGTCGGCTCCAGCCACAAGCTCTACGGCCCGGAAGGTGTCGGCCTGCTCTACGGCCGCCGTGCGGCGCTGGCGCAGCTGCGCCACTGGCAGTTCGGCGGCGAGATGGTGCAGCAGGCCGACTACTACACCGCCAGCTTCCGCCCGGCGCCGCTGGGCTTCGAGGCCGGCACGCCAGCGATCGCCGGGGTGATCGCCCTCGGCGCGACCCTCGACTACCTGGCCGCGCTCGACCACCACGCCGTGAGTGCCCATGAAGCCGCGCTGCACGCGGCGCTGCTCGACGGTATGGCGGCACGCGACGGCATCCACCTGCTCGGCGCGCCCCACGCGGCCCTGGCCAGCTTCACCGTGGACGGCGTGCACAGCGGCGACCTCGCCCACCTGCTCACCGACCAGGGCATCGCCGTGCGCGCCGGGCACCACTGCGCCATGCCGCTGATGCAGCGCTTGGGTCTTGCCGGGGCGATCCGTGTGTCACTGGGGCTGTACAACGACGAAGGCGACCTGCAGCGCTTCTTCGCCGCGCTGGACAAGGCCTTGGAGCTGCTGCGATGAACCTGCCAGCTCCCGCCCGCGAGGCGCTCGACGCCTTCACCGCCTGCCCTGGCTGGGAGCAGCGTGCACGCCTGCTGATGCAGTGGGGTGAGCGCCTGCAGCCATTGAGCGATGAAGAGAAGCAGAACGCCAACCGCGTGTCCGGCTGCGAGAGTCAGGTCTGGCTGGTCGGTGAATACACGGGCGGCGCCTGGCAGTTCCGCGCTGCCAGCGATGCCCGGCTGATCCGCGGCCTGCTGGCGGTCCTGCTGGCGCGGATCGACGGCGTGCCCGTCGCCGAACTGGCCGTCCTCGACCTGCCCGACTGGTTCAACCAGCTGGGCCTGGGGCGCCAGCTGTCACCTTCGCGCAGCAACGGCCTGAATGCCGTGTTGCAGCGCATGCGTGAATTGACTCGGGGTTAGCCACCCGCGGTGGAAACGGCTTCGCGCTTGCCACCCTATCCAGCAGAGTTCGCAGGCCAGTATCCAGCCTGCGCTCAACGGTCAGTCACGCTCGCGAGCGGTCAGGCCACGAAGGAAGTTGCGCAGCACCTGGTCGCCGCAGAGGCGGAAGTTCTTCTGGTCCGGCTTGCGGAACAGCGCACTCAGCTCGGCCTTGGTCATCGGCAGGTCGGCGGCCTGGAGGATCGCGTGCATGTCGTCGTCACGCAGCTCGAAGGCCACGCGCAGCTTCTTCAGCACGGTGTTGTTGGTCAGACGCTTTTCGTGCGGCACCGGCGGGCGACTGTCGTCCTTGCCGCGTTTGAAGTACACCAGGCCGTCGAGGAAATGCGCGAGCACTTCGTCGCTGCAAGGCTCGTAGCCTTCCTCGTCGTCCTTGAGCAGGTAGGCGCCGATCTGCTCGACGCTGACCGGGTAATCCGCCAGCTGGCAGATTTCCACGACCTTGGCATCGTTGACATCCAGCAGGTAGCGCAGGCTGCGCAGCACATCGTTGTTCATCATCAAAAGAAGTCTCGTCGAAGCCTGCGCCACGTAGGCGACTGGGCGGGACCGCACGGCTCGTGGCCAGCGGCAGGGGCGGCGATTATACGGCCTGGCCGGCCGAGTCGCGGCAGATAAAGCGACAGCGGCCGCCGACCAGGCGTCATGCCGGCCTGGCGCCGCGCTCCGAGGGCCGCCGCGCACCGGCTACCAGCTTGTCGATGATCTTCGCCGCCGCGACCATGCCAAAGGTCGTGGTGACCATCATCGAGGCGCCGAAACCGCCGGCGCAGTCGAGCCGCGTGCCGTCGCCGGGCAGCACCTTGGCCTGGCAGACCGTGCCATCGGGTTGCGGATAGCGCAGCTGCTCGCTGGAGTACACGCAGGTGATGCTGTAGGTGCGCCCCGGCGTGCGCGAGAAGCCGTAGTCACGCCGCAGCAGCGAACGCACCTTGGCCACCAGCGGGTCGTTGAAGGTCTTGTTGAGGTCGGCGACCTGCACCTGCGTCGGGTCGACCTGGCCGCCCGCGCCGCCGGTGGCGACGATCTGGATCTTGCGCCGCTTGCACCAGGAGATCAGCGCCGCCTTGGCGAACACGCTGTCGATGCAGTCGATCACCGCGTCCATCTCTTCGGTAATGTACTCGGCCATGGTCTCGCGGGTGACGAAGTCGGCCACCGCGTGCACCGCGCAGTTCGGGTTGATCGCGCGCAGGCGCTCGGCCAGCACCTCGACTTTGGCCTTGCCGATGGCGCCGCTCAGGGCGTGCACCTGGCGGTTGGTGTTGGTGATGCACACGTCATCCAGGTCGAACAGGGAAATTTCGCCGACCCCGGAACGGGCCAGCGCCTCCGCCGCCCAGGAGCCCACGCCACCGACGCCGACCACCGCCACGTGGGCCGCATTCAGGCGTTCCAGGCCTTCGTTGCCATAGAGCCGGGCGATGCCGCCAAACCGCTGTTGATCCACTGCCATTGCCATCTACCGTCACAAACCGGCCGGCATTATAGGGCGCGCGGCGGCACTTGCCTCCCCGCGCCGGCCAGTGGCAGACGCCGGGCGCATCGACCCGGCCATGGGTACCTGCGCGGATGCGCTCGAACTTCCCGCAGGCAACGCTGCCCAACGCCCTGAAATCCCCTGCCAGAGCCCGTGATTACGGGCCTGGCCAGTGCTATACAGGTAACGGGCCGCGGAGTAGCATGCGCGCCGACCGGCGAGCGCCGGTCCCCTTACCCTGTTCCAACCTGCGGAACCTGATGACAGCTATGCCTACGCGCAAATTCGGACTCAACCTGGCGGTGTTCGTGGCAGTTGCCGCGCTGTTCACCGGCATCTGGGCGCTCTATAACCGACCGGTCTCCGCACCGGACTGGCCGGAGCAGATCTCCGGCTTTTCCTACTCGCCGTTCCGCGCCGGGCAGAACCCGCAGCAGGGGATCTACCCCAGCGAAGAGCAGATCCGCGACGACCTCGAATTGCTGAGCAAGCACACCGACAGTATCCGCACCTATTCGGTGGACGGCGCGCTGGAGATGATCCCGCGCATCGCCGAAGAGTTCGGCCTGCGCGTGACCCTGGGCGTGTGGATCAGCCCGGACGAGGAACGCAACGAGCGCGAGATCGCCAAGGCCATTGAGATCGCCAACAACTCGCGCAGCGTGGTTCGCGTGGCGGTGGGCAACGAAGCCCTGTTCCGCCGCGAGGTCACCACCAAGCAGCTGATCGGCTTCATGGATCGCGTGCGTGCCGCGGTCAAGGTGCCGGTGACCACCTCTGAGCAGTGGCACATCTGGCAGGAATACCCGGAACTGGCCGACCACGCCGACCTGATCGCCGCCCACGTGCTGCCCTACTGGGAGTTCGTGACGATGGAGGACTCCACCGAGTTCGTCCTCGAGCGCGCCAAGGACATGCGCAACCTGTTCCCGAAAAAACCGCTGCTGCTGTCCGAAGTCGGCTGGCCGAGCAACGGCCGCATGCGCGGCGGCGCCGACGCCTCCCAGGCGGACCAGGCGATCTACCTGCGCACCCTGGTCAACGCGCTGAACGCCAAGGGCTACAACTACTTCGTCATCGAGGCCTTCGACCAACCGTGGAAGGCCAGTGACGAAGGCTCGGTGGGCGCCTACTGGGGCGTGTACAACCTCGACCGCCAGGCCAAGTTCGCCTTCGAAGGTCCGATCGTGGCCATTCCGCAATGGCGCCTGCTGGCCATCGCCTCGGTGGTCCTGGCCCTGCTGACCCTGGCCCTGGTGCTGATCGACGGCAGTTCGCTGCGCCAGCGCGGACGCACCTTCCTCACCTTCGTCGCCTTCGCCGGCGGCTCGGTGCTGGTGTGGATCGGCTACGACTACAGCCAGCAGTACAGCACCTGGTTCAGCGCCACGGTCGGCCTGCTGCTGGGTATCGGCGCCTTCGGCGTGTTCATCGTGCTGATTACCGAAGCCCACGAGCTGGCAGAAACCGTGTGGACGCGCAGCCGCCGCCGGCCGTTCCTGCCGGTGCTCACCGACACCGCCTACCGGCCCAAGGTCTCGGTGCACGTGCCCTGCTACAACGAGCCGCCGGAGATGGTCAAACAGACCCTCGATGCCCTGGCCAACCTCGACTACCCCGACTTCGAAGTCATCATCATCGACAACAACACCAAGGACCCGGCGGTGTGGGAACCGGTGCAGGCCTATTGCGAACAGCTCGGCCCGCGCTTCAAGTTCTTCCACGTCGCGCCCCTGGCTGGCTTCAAGGGCGGTGCACTGAACTACATCCTGCCGTACACCGCGCCGGATGCCGAAGTGATCGCGGTGATCGACTCCGACTACTGCGTTGACCGCAACTGGCTCAAGCACATGGTGCCGCACTTCGCCGATCCGAAGATCGCCGTGGTGCAGTCACCGCAGGACTACCGCGACGGCAACGAAAGCACCTTCAAGAAGCTCTGCTACGCCGAGTACAAGGGCTTCTTCCACATCGGCATGGTCACCCGCAACGACCGCAACGCGATCATCCAGCACGGCACCATGACCATGATCCGCCGCACCGTGATGGACGAGCTGAAGTGGGCCGACTGGACCATCTGCGAAGACGCCGAGCTGGGCCTGCGCGTGTTCGAGAAAGGCTATTCGGCCGCCTACGCTCACCAGAGTTTCGGCCAGGGCCTGATGCCGGACACCTTCATCGACTACAAGAAGCAGCGTTTCCGCTGGGCCTATGGCGCCATCCAGATCATGAAGGGCCATGCCCGCAGCCTGTTCCTCGGCAAGGATTCCGAGCTCAAGCGCGGCCAGCGTTACCACTTCATCGCCGGCTGGCTGCCGTGGATCGCCGACGGCCTGAACATCTTCTTCACCATCGGCGCGCTGCTCTGGTCGGCAGCGATGATCATCGTGCCGACGCGGGTCGACCCGCCGTTGCTGATCTTCGCCATCCCGCCGCTGGCGCTGTTCTTCTTCAAGTTCGGCAAGATCATGTTCCTCTACCGCAAGGCCGTCGGGGTCGACCTGGTGCGCGCCTTCCAGGCCGCGGTGGCCGGGCTGGCGCTGTCGCACACCATCGCCAAGGCGGTGCTGTATGGCGCGTTCACCAAGACCATCCCGTTCTTCCGCACGCCGAAGATGGCCTCCAACCACGGCATCATGGTGGCGCTGGCCGAAGCCCGCGAAGAAGTGTTCATCATGCTTCTGCTGTGGGGCGCGGCACTCGGCATCGCCATCGTCCAGGGCCTGCCGAGCGCGGACGTGAAGTTCTGGGTGGCCATGCTCCTGGTGCAGTCGCTGCCCTACCTGGCGGCGCTGATCATGGCCCTGCTCTCCTCGTTGCCAAAACCGCTCAGCGAGGATGCCAGCGACGTGCCGGCGGCGATCTGATCGCCCCGGCAGTCGGGCAACCCGGCACGTTCCACCAGTCAAAACGGCGGCCAATGGCCGCCGTTTTGCTTTAAGATGGCGGCCTTTTCCGCGCCCCGTACCGCTTTCCGGAGTCCCTCCATGCCCGCCCTCACGCCGACCCTCGAACTCGCCTGCGAACTGATCCGTCGCCCTTCGGTCACCCCCGAAGACGCCGACTGCCAGACGCTGATGAGCGATCGCCTGGCCGCCGCCGGCTTCGCTGTCGAGCGCATGCGCATCGAGGACGTGGAGAACTTCTGGGCCACCCACGGCCAGGGCGACTGCCCGGTGCTGTGCTTCGCCGGGCACACCGACGTGGTGCCGACCGGCCCGCTGCAAGCCTGGCAGCACCAGCCGTTCGACGCGCTGATCGATGAACAGGGCATGCTCTGCGGCCGTGGTGCGGCGGACATGAAGGGCAGCCTGGCGTCGATGATCATCGCCGTCGAACGCTTCGTCGCCGACCACCCGCAGCACAGCGGACGCATCGCCTTCCTCATCACCAGCGACGAAGAAGGCCCGGCCCATCACGGCACCAAGGCCGTGGTCGAGCGCCTGCGCGAACGCGGCGAGCGCCTGGACTGGTGCATCGTCGGCGAGCCGTCGAGCACCGACCTGGTCGGCGACGTGGTCAAGAACGGCCGCCGCGGCTCGCTCGGCGCCACCCTCACCGTGCACGGCAAGCAGGGCCACGTAGCCTACCCGCACCTGGCGCAGAACCCGATCCACCTGGCCGCGCCGGCGCTGGCCGAGCTGGCCGCCGAGCACTGGGACAACGGCAACGCGTTCTTTCCGCCGACCAGCTTCCAGGTCTCCAACCTCAATGCCGGCACCGGCGCGACCAACGTCATCCCCGGCGAGCTGAAGGCGATCTTCAACTTCCGCTTCTCCACCGAGTCGACGGTCGAAGGCCTGCAGCAGCGCGTCAGCGACATCCTCGACAAGCACGGCCTGGACTGGCACATCGACTGGGCGCTGTCCGGCATGCCGTTCCTCACCGAGCCGGGCGCCCTGCTCGACGCCGTGGCCGCCAGCATCAAGGCCGTCACCGGCCGCGAGACCACGCCCTCCACCTCCGGAGGGACTTCGGACGGCCGCTTCATCGCCACCCTCGGCACCCAGGTGGTCGAACTCGGCCCGGTCAACGCCACCATCCACCAGGTCAACGAGCGCGTACTCGCCGCTGACCTCGATGTGCTGACCGAAATCTACTATCAGACCCTGGTGCGACTGCTCGCATGAGCCTGATCTGCCCGATCTGCCAGCAGGCGCTGCAGAGCGTCGACAACGGCATCGCCTGCCCGGCCAATCATCGCTTCGACCGCGCCCGCCAGGGCTACCTGAACCTGCTGCCGGTGCAGCACAAGAACAGCCGTGATCCCGGCGACAACGCCGCCATGGTCGAGGCACGCCGACGCTTTCTCGACGGTGGCCACTACGCGCCGCTGGCCCGTCGCCTGGCCGAGCTGGCCGCCGAACGCGCGCCGCAGCGCTGGCTGGATATCGGCTGTGGCGAGGGCTACTACACCGCCCAGCTTGCCGCGCTGCTGCAGGGGGCCGACGGCTACGCGCTGGACATCTCCCGCGAAGCGGTCAAACGCGCCTGCAAGCGCGCGCCGCAGCTGACCTGGCTGATCGCGAGCATGGCCCGCGTGCCGCTGGCGGACGCCAGCTGCAACCTGCTGGCCAGCGTATTCAGCCCGCTCGACTGGGCCGAAGCCGCGCGCCTGCTCGCCCCCGGTGGCGGCCTGCTGCGCATGGGTCCGACCCGCGAGCACCTGATGCAGCTGCGGCAGAAGCTCTACGACGAAGTGCGCGACTACGACGACGAAAAGCACCTCGAGCTGATCCCCGCAGGCATGCGCCTGGCGCACAGCGAAACCTTGCGCTTTCCCCTGCAACTGACCAGCAGCGAAGCCCGCGCCGACCTGTTGGCGATGACCCCGCACGGCTGGCGCGCCAGCGCCGAACGCCGCGCGGCGGTGATCGCCGAAGACTTCGAAGTTACCGTCGCCATTCGCTACGATTGGATCGAGAAAATCTAGGGATACCCTCATGCGCCAACCCGATATCGAGATCTACCTCAAGGATGCCGACCACAAGGCCATCGCCGCCTGGCTCAATGACGCCATCGGCCCGGTCAGCGACTGGCACCAGCAGGGGCAGACCTTCAAATGCCGCGCTGGCGACGTGCCGGTGACTTGGCTGCCGAAGGCCGTGGGCAAGTGGCACAGCCTATTCCTGGAAAGCGACGCCACGCCCTGGGCGGATGACCTGGCCTGCGCCCGCGCCGCCTTCGCCGCACTGGACGTCGAGGTGCGCTGCGCACCGGGCGGCTGGGACGAGGAGGAAAGCGTGGAAACGGCCGATCGCTGGATTCGCATCAGCAGCGACGGCGAAGAAGAGATCGTCTGGCGCACCGGCTGATACCGGCAGGAAAACAAAAGGCCCGTCACTGACGGGCCTTTTGTTTGTACCGCGGTCCGGATTCAGACCTGGGCGACGTCTTCCGCCTGCAGGCCCTTCTGGCCTTCGATCACGGAAAACTCGACCTGCTGCCCCTCGACCAGCGAACGGTGACCTTCACCGCGGATGGCACGGTAGTGAACGAACACGTCCGCGCCGCTTTCACGCTGAATGAAGCCATACCCTTTGGAATCATTGAACCACTTGACGGTTCCGATCTCACGATCAGCCATTACCACTTCCCTCGAATCACATTTTTATTATTGCCCTGACGGGCCTCGACGGTTCGGCACAACGATCTTCTTCATCTCTCCGAGCCCGGCCAGGCAAGCATGGAACGGGTGGTTTGAATGGCGTTCATAATGCGACCGCTTCGCGAGTATAAAACAAGTTTCGGCGCTGCCAAGGTTTTTCTACACAGCCCTGCAGGCCATGCAAGACAAGGCCTGCAGCCTTTTACGGCTAGTGCACGACGAGCAGATCGGTCAGCTTTTTCGCCAGCGTCTGGTACTGCGTCGCCTCCAGGCGATAGGCCCAATCCGGCTTGCCCGGCAGGCGTTGCGCATCGAGGCCGCTGCCCGGTTTGAGTGTCAGCCAGTACTGCTCGCCCTGTTGGTGCAACGCCCCGACCAGCTCCTGGCCGGCGGCGGTCTTGAGGCGAAACCGCAGCGCCGGCTCGCCCTTGAAACCGACCTGAGCCAGCGGCGCGGCATCGGCGAAGCGCAGGTCGGCGAACAGCAGCACCATGCTGTTCGCCGCCGCCTCGTGGGTCAGGCGTCGCCCCGGCGGCACGTCGCGTACCTGCACGTTGCTCGCCTCGCCCTCTCCGCGGTACAGCACCAGCGGCGCCACGCGCGGCTGTTCGAGCACCAGCTCGCGCACCTCGGAGAAGGGAATCTGCGTGACGCGGCGATCCAGCCACTGCAGCTCGGTCTGCGGCAGTTCGATGTGCTGGTCGATCAGCCAGCTCTGCGTATCGCCGGCCATCCGCACCAGCTGTCCGCCGTGCTGGCCGGGCTTGCCGATCAGCAACATCAGCGCCTGGCCGTCGGCCAGTTGCACGCTGAGGCGCGTGCCCTGCTGCCCCACCGCGCCCAGCTCGGCCAGGCCCAGCTGCGTCAGCCGTTCGGGGTTATGCGTACGCGCCTCGACCTTGCGCGCCTTTTCCAGCACGCCCAGCAGGTGCTCGACCAGGCCCGGCACCACCGGGTAACCAGCCTTGGCCGGCACCAGCCAACCCTGCTCGCGGCGCTCCAGGCGTACGTGCAGTTGCCCCGGCTGAGTTATCTCGATGGCGCGTACCTGTTCGGTCTTGCCCTGCAGCGCTGGCAACCAGACCTCAGCGGTATGCTCCCGCGCCTTCTGTTCGCGGTGCTCGACCCCGTACCAGCCCAGCCCCAGCACCCCGACCAGTATCGCCAGGCCAATCACGCCATTGCGCCCCATCAGCTCTCCCCCTTTCACCCGACTCTACCGGCATACCCAGCCTGGTAGACCGGTCACCTTGCCCCAAGGTGCCCGCCCAGATAGCAAAAACCGCCGGGAAAGACGCAGCGCGAAGGCTGTGCTTTCCCGGCGGTCGGTTACCGCAGCGCTAGCGACTCAGCGTTGTTTGCGCCGACGCAGCAGCCACAGCGCCAGCACGCCCAGGGTCAGCACCAGTGGCACCAGGGCTATGTTGGCGGCCTTGAGCACGCGACCGAGGTCCTCGATGCGCGAATTCAGCTCGTAGCGCACCTCACGCAGCTCCTTGCGGATGCGCAGCTTCTCGGCCACGAACTGCTGCACGGTCGCCTGCTGCTCGGGCGTCAGCTCCAGGGCCTTGGTCGGGTCCTGGTTCTGCAGGGCGGCGAGCTTCTGCTCGGTTTCGGCCAGGCGCTTCTGCAGGGTTTCCTCCTGGATCCTGAACTTGGCATCGGCCTCGCGCTGCATCGCATCGACCACCTCGAACGGACGGCTGAAGCGACCCCGCGAACGCACGCTGATCAGCGCCTCGCTGCCGGACAGGTTGTCCAGGGCATTGATGGCGAAAGCGGCGTTGTCGGCGAACGGCTGTGGCATGCGCTGGCCGAAGAAGTCCTGCACCTGTACCCACATGCGGTCGCTGAGCAGATCGGTGTCGGCCACGGCGATGACGTTGATGTTGTCGGCGGACTTCAGGCCATCCTTCTGCCCTTCGATGCCGTTGGGGAAGGCGCTCTGCACCGGGCCGCTGATGCGCGCGGCAACGGCGTAGCGCTCGCCGGTCGGTTGCAGGTCGCGGATCAGGCTTTCCGGGTTGCTCAGGGTGGCAAAACGCGCCGCATCGAACGGCATGGCGTATTCGGAACTCTGCAGCAGCGGGGTAAAGGTGGTCTTGCCGCCCTCGATCGGCTCGAGGATGCCGCTGGTGGCGACGTTGACGCTCTCCAGCCCCGAGGTGCTGATGTCGTCCTGGCTCATCGCCCGGCTCGGCAGGCTCAGCCAGCCGGCGTGACGCACCGGGCGCTGGCCCTGGCCAACACCGACCGTCATCGCGTAGGAGCCGTCACCAAGCACCTTGCCCGGCACCAGACGCAGGCCCCAGGCCTTGAACAGCGGCTCCAGGTCCGACGACTTGTCCATCTCGTCGCCCGGCATCATCGGCATCGCGGTGTCGGCCTCGCTGTAGGGGTCGACGAACACCAGCAGCTTGCCGCCACGCAGGACGAACTGGTCGACCGCGTACAGGGTCGCTTCCGGCAGCGCCTTGGGGTGTACCAGCAGCAGCACCGAAACCTGATCCGGGATCTTGTCCAGGCCGATCTTCAGGCTCTCGATCTTGAACAGCTGGCGGACTTCCTCCATCACCATCCACGGCGCGGTCGGCTGGCGGCTGGCCATGTCGAAGCCACCGTTGATCTGCAACCCGGAAAGCACGCCGACCACCGGCCGCTCGGGCTTGGCCAGGGTCTGCACCAGCTGGCTGAGCTGGTACTCGAGGAACTCTTCCTGGTCGAGCTGGAAGAACGGGATCACCTGCTTGCCGTCCACCGAGTTGGTGCCGGCCAGGCCGAAGTAGATCTGGTCGCCGCCCTGGTTCGCCGGCACGCCCTGCAGGCCGAAGCTGGCGGCCTTGTCTTCCTCTTCCGAGAACGGCTCGGGGTCGATCACATGCAGCTTGATCTTGCCATTGGCCTCGCGCTCGTAGGCCTTGAGCATCTCCTCCACGCGCTTGGCATAGTTGCGCAGCACCGGCAGCTCGCGGGCGGCATTGTCGGAGTAGAAGAAGTGCAGGTCGATCGGCTCATCCAGCTCGCCGAGAATCTGCTTGGTACCAGCGGTGATGGTGTAGAGCTTCTGTTCGGTGAGGTCCAGGCGCGCGCCGCTGAGGGTCAGCCCGGAGAACATGTTGAAGGCGAGGAACGCCAGCGCGATCAGCAGCAGGCCGACGCTCGAATACATCAGTTTTTTCATCTTCAGTCAGCCTTCTTCAGATCGACCACGACGGCGGTGGCGGCAAGCCACGCAGCCATCAGGGTGATGAAATAGAGCAGGTCGCGCAGGTCGATCACGCCCTTGCTGATGGCATCGAAGCGAGTCAGGAAACTCAGCGAGGCCACGGCATCCAGCACCCATTGCGGCGCCCAGCCGGTAAAGGCATCGAGCACCATGGGGAAGCCGCTGACGATGAACAGGAAGCAGGCGCTGACGGCGAGGATGAAGGCGATCACCTGGTTCTTCGCCAGGGCCGACATGCACGAGCCGATGGCCAGGTAGGAACCGGCCAGCAGCCAGCTGCCGATGTAGCCGGTGACGATGGCGCCGTTGTCCGGCTGACCCAGGTAGTTGACCGTGATGATCATCGGGAAGGTCAGCAGCAGGGCGATGCCGGCGAAGATCCAGGCGGCGAGGAACTTGCCGGTGACCGCCTCGAAGCGGGTGATCGGCAGGGTCATCAGCAGCTCGATCGAGCCAGACTTGCGTTCCTCGGCCCACAGGCGCATAGCCAGGGCCGGCACCAGGAACAGGTAGAGCCACGGGTGGAAGTTGAAGAACGCGGTGAGATCGGCCTGGCCGCCCTCGAAGAAACCACCCAGGTAAAAGGTGAAGACCCCGGACAGGACCAGGAAGATCAGGATGAACACGTACGCCAGCGGCGTGGCGAAGTAGCTCGCCAGCTCGCGCTTGAAGACTACCGGCAACTGTTTCATGCCGCCTCTCCCCGGGTCAGGTTGCGGAACACTTCATCGAGCCGGCCGCGTTCCACGTCCAGTTCCTTGATCTGCCAGCCACGCTGGGCGATCAGTTGGTTGACCTGGGTGAAGATCACCTCGCCCGGCTGGGCCAACACGGTGAGGCTGTGCTCCAGAGCGTTCTCCTCGACGCCGGCCACACCCGGCAGCGCGGCGAGCGCGGCGCGGTCCAGCTCGCTGGTACCAACCAGGGTCACCGCCTGGTGGTAGCGCGAACGGCTTTCCAGCTCGAACGGCGTGCCATCGGCAACCACCTTGCCGGCGGCGATGACCACCGCGCGGGTGCACACCGCCGAGACTTCTTCGAGGATGTGGGTGGAGATGATCACGATCTTGTCGGCGGCCAGGCTCTGGATCAACTGGCGCACCTGGTGTTTCTGGTTCGGGTCGAGGCCGTCGGTGGGCTCGTCGAGGATCAGCACCTTGGGATCATGCAGGATCGCCTGGGCCAGGCCGACACGGCGCTTGAAGCCCTTGGACAGGGTGTCGATGGACTGGCCGAGGACCTTGTCCAGTTCCACCTGGCCGACCGCCCGCTCGACCCGCGAGCGCTTCTCGGCGCCCCGGAAGCCACGGACTTCGGCGATGAATTCGAGGAAGCCGCGCACCGTCATGTCGCCATAGCACGGCGCGCCTTCGGGCAGGTAACCGATCTGCTGCTGGGCCTTGAGGGTCTGCTTCTGGATGTCGAAGCCGAGGATGCTGGCGCTGCCGGACGTCGGCGCGAGAAAGCCGGTGAGCATCTTCATGGTGGTGGATTTGCCGGCACCGTTGGGGCCGAGAAAGCCCAGCACTTCCCCCTGCTGGACATTGAATGACAGGCCGTCAACGGCCGTGTGCCCCGCAAAACGCTTGGTCAGGTTTCTTATTTCGATCATGGCCTCTCACCGTCGCGATAAAGGCCGCCCCCACGCCGATTGCGGCGTGCCGAGCGAGCCACAGAATGCCGGCCGGACTATAAGGAGTCGGTCGTCGGCAAAGCAAGACAACTGTTCCCGGGAAAAGTTGCTTATCTTTTCCAGCGCCATAACGCTTTTGCCGCCAGCCGGGGGATACGGCAAACTATCGCCCCCGTCACACCCGCAGAGTCCCTATGACCCGCTCACCCTTCCGCCGCCTTGTTTTTGGGGCCCTGCGCCGCCTGCTGTACCTCTGGGTGCGCTCGGAAACCATCAATCAATCGGCCTTTACCCTCAAGCTCGACCGCAGCAAGCCGGTGTTCTACGTGCTGCAGCAGCCGTCGGCGAGTGACCTTGCGGTGGTCGATACGGAGTGCACCAAGGCCGGCCTGCCGCGCCCGGTCCTGCCGGTGGCCGTGGGCGATCAGATCGAACCTGCCGCCTTCTTCTACCTGACCCCCGAGCCAGGCTGGTTCGGCGGCCACGACAAGCGCGGCGCGCCGCCGGCACTGATCCGCATCCTCGCCGCGCTGGATCGCCACGAAGTCGACGACGCACAGATCGTCCCGGTCAGCGTGTTCTGGGGCCAGTCGCCGGACCGCGAGACCAGTCCGTGGAAGCTGCTGTTCGCCGACAGCTGGGCCGTTACCGGGCGCCTGCGCAAGTTCGTCAGCATCCTGATTCTCGGTCGCAAGACCCGCGTGCAGTTCTCCGCGCCGATCCACATGCGCGAGCTGCTGGCCCAGGACAAGGGCCTGCAACGCACCCAGCGCATGGTCCAGCGCATCCTGCGCGTGCACTTTCGCAACCAGAAGTCCGCGGTCATCGGCCCGGACGTGTCGCACCGGCGCAACCTGGTCAAGGGCCTGATCCACGGCCCGCAGGTACGCCAGGCGATCATCGAAGAAGCCGAGCGCGAGAAGATCAGCATCGAGAAGGCCGAAGCCCAGGCGCTGCGCTATGGCAACGAGATCGCCTCGGACTACACCTACACCGCCATCCGCTTTCTCGAGCTGGTCCTGAGTTGGTTCTGGAACAAGCTGTACGAGGGCATTCAGGTCAACCATATCGATGCCGTGCGCGAGGTCGCCCACGGCAACGAGATCATCTACGTGCCCTGCCACCGCAGCCACATCGACTACCTGCTGCTGTCCTATCTGCTGTTCCGCAACGGCCTGACCCCGCCGCACATCGCCGCCGGGATCAACCTCAACATGCCGGTGATCGGCAGCCTGCTGCGCCGCGGCGGCGCCTTCTTCATGCGCCGCACGTTCAAGGGCAACCCGCTGTACACCGCGGTGTTCAACGAGTACCTGCACACCCTGTTCAGCCGCGGCTTCCCGGTGGAGTACTTCGTCGAAGGCGGCCGCTCGCGCACCGGGCGCATGCTGCAGCCCAAGACCGGCATGCTGGCCATCACCCTGCGCAGCTTCCTGCGCTCCAACCGCCTGCCGGTGGTGTTCGTACCGGTGTACATCGGCTACGAGCGCGTGCTCGAAGGCCGCACCTACCTTGGTGAGCTGCGTGGCGCGGCGAAGAAGAAGGAGTCGATCTTCGACATCTTCAAGGTCATCAGCGCGATTCGCCAGCAACGTTTCGGCAGCGTCTGGGTCAACTTCGGCGAGCCGATTCGCCTGGCCGAATTCCTCGATCAGGAACAGCCGGACTGGCGCACCCAGGACTACGGCACGCAGTTCCGCCCGGACTGGCTGAACGCGACCACCAACCGCCTCGGCGAATGCGTGGCGCAGCACCTCAACGAGGCCGCTGCGGTCAACCCGGTCAACCTGGTAGCCCTGGCGCTGCTCTCCACCAGCAAGCTGGCGCTGGACGAGAAGGCCCTGGAGCGCGTGCTCGACCTGTACCTGGCCCTGCTGCGCCAGGTGCCCTACTCGCCGCACACCACCCTGCCCGAAGGCGATGGCCAGGCACTGATCCGCTATGTGCAGAGCATGAACCTGCTGGCTGAGCAGAAGGATGCGCTGGGCAAGATTCTCTACCTGGACGAGCAGAACGCCGTCCTGATGACCTACTACCGCAACAACGTGCTGCACATCTTCGCCCTGCCGGCACTGCTGGCGAGCTTCTTCCAGAGCAGCTCGCGGATGAGCCGCGAACAGATCCTGCGCTACACCACCGCGCTGTACCCGTACCTGCAATCGGAGCTGTTCATCCGCTGGCCGGTGAGCGAGCTGGAAGGTGTGGTCGACCAGTGGCTGGCGGCGTTCGTCGAACAGGGCCTGCTGCGCCAGGAAGACGGCGTGTACATCCGCCCAGCACCGAGCTCGCGGCAGTTCGTTCTGCTCACCCTGCTGGCCCGCGCCATCGTGCAGACCCTGCAGCGCTTCTACATGGCCACCGCCCTGCTGATCAACGCCGGGCAGAACGTGCTCTCGGCCGAGCAGCTGGAGAACCTGTGCACGGTGATGGCCCAGCGCCTGTCGATCCTCCATGGCTTGAACGCCCCCGAGTTCTTCGACAAGAGCCTGTTCCGCCACTTCATCCAGACCTTGCTCGACGAAGGCGTGCTGCGCCAGGACAGCGCCGGCACCCTCAGCCACCACCCGCAGCTGGCGGAGCTGGCCGAGGGCGCGGCCAAGCGCGTGCTGCCGGCGGAGATTCGCCTGTCGATCCGCCAGGTCGCTCTGGAGCGCGGCGAAGAGGCTGACGAGGCGCAAGCGCCGGTTTGACGCTCCTCTGATTGATGCACCAATAAAAAGGGCCTCACATGCGGCCCTTTTTATTACCTGATGGTTCCCACGCTCCAGCGTAGGAACCCGCCCGGGACGCTCCGCGTCCCACAGACGCAGAGCGTCTGCAGCTGCATTCCCACGCGGAGCGTGGGAACGATCAACGAAGCCACACGGGCCCCACTTACCTCACTTGATACCGAGGCGTTTGGCCAGGCGGCTGAGGTTGGCGCGGTCCAGGCCCAGCTCACGGGCCGCATCGACCCACTTGTTGCCATGCCGCGCCAGTGCCTGCTCGATCATCCGCCGCTGGAACGCGTCCACCGCCTCGCGCAGATCCTGCCCCGCCGCCATGTCGACATCGGCCTCGACCTGCTGCGCCTGCGCCTGTTCGGCCGGGCTTTCCCGCGGCAGGTCGAGCGCGCGGTCGTCGATGCTGAGGATGCGCGGGCGCTCCGCATGCTGGGCCAGGGCCTTGAGCGCGGCGCGGCCGATCAAGTGTTCCAGCTCGCGCACGTTGCCCGGCCACGAGTAGCCGAGCAGTGCCTTCTGCGCCTCCGACGTCAGGCGCAGGCTGCGCAGGCCCATGCGCGCGCGGTTTTCCTCGAGGAAGTAACCAGCCAGCAGCACCACATCACGACCGCGCTCGCGCAGCGCCGGCACCTGCAGCGGATAGACGCTCAGACGGTGATAGAGGTCGGCGCGGAAGCGTCCGGCCTTGACCTCGGCTGCCAGGTCACGATTGGTCGCGGCGATGACCCGCACATCGACCTTGTGCTCGCGATCCGAGCCGACCCGTTGCAGTTGGCCGCTCTGCAGCACGCGCAGCAGCTTGGCCTGCACCGCCAGCGGCAACTCGCCGACTTCGTCGAGGAAGATGGTGCCGCCGCTGGCCAGCTCGAACTTGCCGCTGCGCTCACTGACTGCACCGGAGAACGCACCGCGGGCATGGCCGAACAGCTCGCTCTCGACCAGGGTTTCCGGCAACGCCGCGCAGTTGAGGCTGATGATCGCCTTGCGCGCCCGCGGCGAGGCAGCGTGGATCGCCTCAGCCACCAGCTCCTTGCCGACGCCGGTCTCGCCGGTAATCAGCACCGTCAGCTCGCTGTCGCCAACCAGACGGATCTCGTCCTGCAGCTTTTTCTGCGCCGTGCTCTGACCGATCAGCTCGCGAGCCCGGCGATGGCCCGCTGCCTGTTTGTAGACCTCGGTCAGCTGGCGCTCGTCCTCGACCCGCCGCGCCAGCACGTTGATCCGCTCGCTGGCCTTGACCGTCGCCGCGGCGAGGCTGGCAAACGCTTCCAACGCGCCGAGGTCGAGCTGCTCGAAACTCGCCGGGTCAAGCGCATCTAGGGTCAGCAGCCCCCACAGCTGGCCATCGAGGTAGATCGAGCAACCCAGACAGTCATGTACCTCCAGGTGGCCATGCACGCCATCGACCAAGCCGTCGTATGGATCGGGCAAACCGCAGTCGGCGGCGAAACGCACCGGGCCACGGTGTTCCAGCAGTTGTTGCAGACGCGGGTGCTCGGTCGCCTTGAAGCGCCGACCGAGGGTGTCCTGGCTCAGGCCCTGCACCGCCACGGGGGTGAGCACGTCGTCGCTGAGTTTGAGCAGCGCCACCGCATCGCAGGGGAACAGCTGCAGCGACGATGCCAGCAGGCGGCGGTAACGCTCCTCGTCGCTGAGCTCCTTGGACAGGTCGGCCACCAGGGGAATCAGAGTTTGCAGCAGGCGATTGGGGGTGGTCATGGCGGGCGTCCCTGGGCGTGCAAATCGAACAGGCCGGCGAAAGCCGGCCAAACAGAGTCTATTCGACCATAAAAAATGTCCAAATGACTACCACAAAGCCTCTGTCATTTTGACTCTTAAAAACTCAATCCATTGATTTAAAACAATTATTTTGTTGGCACGAAACATGGAATATGAACAAGCAAAGGCCGCCATCAGGTAGCCGATGTTCAGGAGGATGCATCATGATCGAGTTCTTCAGCTGCCCGAGAAATGTCCTGCGGGTCTCCAACCAACTGCTGTGGGCCGGCGCCGCCATGCTGCTGGCCGGTATCGGCATCGCCTACGGCCTCGAGCGCCAGCTCGAGATCGGCCCGCTGGTGGTTGCCCACTCGGCGGTCATCATCGGCCCGAGCTTCCTGAAAATTGGCTACGTGATGCGCCTGGCGGCCCATGCCGGCATGCGCAAGGCCAACTGGGAGGCCAACTGTGCAGTTGCTTGATCGCAGCGCGGCCCTGGCCATCCGCCCCATCTGGCGGCTGGCCTTCCGCCCGTTCTTTTTAGGTGGCGCGCTGTTCGCCGTGCTCGCCATCGCCGTCTGGGCACTGGCGCTCGCCGGTTACCTGTCCTGGCAACCGGTCGGCGGCATGCTCGCCTGGCATCGCCATGAAATGCTCTTCGGTTTTGGTCTGGCGATCATCGCCGGCTTCCTGCTCACTGCCGTGCAGACCTGGACCGGCATGCCCGGCCTCTCCGGTCGCCCGCTCGCCGTGTTCTTCGCCCTCTGGGCAGCCGCACGCCTGGCCTGGTTCTGTGCGCTCCCCCCCAGCCTGCTGGCGGCGCTGCAACTGAGCGTCATCGCCGCGCTGGTGGTGCTGTTCGGCAAACGCATCATCGCTGCACGACAGAAAAACAACGCGCCGATCGTGGTGGTGCTGACCCTGCTCGGCGCCTGCCAGGCGCTCAACCTGTACGGTCTGATTAACACCGACGACGCCCTGCAACGCCAGGGCTCGCTGGCCGGCCTGTGGCTGGTCGCGGCGCTGATGGGCATCATCGGTGGGCGCGTCATCCCCTTCTTCACCCAGCGCGGCCTGGGCCGCACCACCCAGGCACCGGCCAAGCCCTGGCTGATGTGGTCGATCCTCGCCTGTTCGCTGCTGATCGCCGGGCTCACCGCCGTGGGCGCCAACCGGCAAGCGCACTGGCAGCTGGCACCGCTGTTTCTACTGATCGGTGGCCTGCACCTGACGCGCCTCGTGCTCTGGTACGACCACGGCATCTGGCGCGTGCCACTGCTGTGGTCACTGCACACCGCGTACCTGTGGATGGCCTGCGCCGCATTCGGCATGGCGCTATGGCACCTCGGCCTGCTCGCCCAGCCCAGCCTGGCAGCCCACGCCCTGGCGGTCGGCGCCATGGGTGGCCTGATCCTGGCCATGCTCGCCCGCGTCAGCCTCGGCCACACTGGCCGCCCACTGACACCTCCAGCGGCGATCACCTGGGCCTTCGTCGCCCTGAACCTGGCAGCCGTTTCACGGGTGCTGCTGGCCGCCTTCAGCACTACCGGCCTATGGCTCGCTGCAGCGGGCTGGTGCCTGGCCTTCCTGCTGTTCCTGCGTCACTACGCGCCGCTGCTGTGGGCGCCACGACCGGACGGCAATCCGGGTTGAACCGGCAACGCCCCTAGCGCATCAAGCGCATCGGGGCGATTGCCGTTTGGCGCCGCTGCCCGGCTCCGTTAAGCTCGGTGCATTCCCCCGCGCAAAGGACATCACCATGCTCCGCATCACCGCACTCGTCGCTGGCCTCGCCCTCTCGGCCAACGCCTTCGCCCTGTCCATCGCCGACCTCAGCCAGACCGACGCCAGCAGCGGCCTCAAGGACGCCCTGACCCAGGGCGCCAAGGTCGCCGTACAGCAGCTCGGCAAGCCAGGCGGTTTCAGCAACAACGAACAGGTGCGCATCGAACTGCCGGGCAAGCTCGGCAAGGCCGCCAAGACCATGAAGATGATGGGCATGGGCGACCAGGTCGAGCAGCTGGAAACCAGCATGAACAAGGCCGCCGAAGCCGCTATGCCGCAGGCCCAGGCGCTGCTGGTGGACGCCGTGAAGAAGATGAGCGTGACCGACGCCAAAAGCATCCTCGCCGGTGGTGACGATGCTGCCACCCAGTACCTGAACAAGACCAGCCGCGAGCAGATTCGCGCCAAGTTCCTGCCCATCGTCAAGCAGGCCACCGACAAGGTCGGCGTAGCTCAGCAGTACAACGCCCTGGCCAGCAAGGCTTCGGCCTTCGGCGCCTTGGACGCGAAGAGCGCCAACGTCGAAAACTACGTCACCGATAAAGCCCTCGACGGCCTGTTCGAGATGATCGCCCAGCAGGAAGCCAGCATCCGCGAAAACCCGGCTGCCGCGGCAACCAGCCTGGCGAAGAAGGTATTCGGCGCGTTGTAATACCTGGCGCATAAAAAAGCCCGGCACATGCCGGGCTTTTTTTATCGGTCGACTTTAGCGGCGCACTTCCTTGACCCGGAACCAGGCAGCGTAGAGCGCCGGCAGGAACAGCAGTGTCAGCGCCGTGGCGACGATCAGGCCACCCATGATCGCCACCGCCATAGGCCCGAAGAACACACTACGCGACAGCGGAATCATCGCCAGCACGGCCGCCAACGCGGTGAGCACGATAGGCCGGAAACGCCGCACGGTGGCCTCGATCACCGCCTGCCAGCGGTCATGGCCGGCGGCGATGTCCTGCTCGATCTGGTCGATGAGGATCACCGAGTTGCGCATGATCATCCCCGACAGGGCGATGGTGCCGAGCATGGCGACGAAGCCGAACGGCTGCTGGAACACCAGCAGGAACAGGGTCACGCCGATCAGCCCCAGCGGCGCGGTGAGGAACACCATCACCGAGCGCGAGATGCTCTTCAGCTGCAGCACCAGCAGGGTCATGACCACCAGGACGAACAGCGGAATACCGGCGACCACCGACTTCTGCCCACGGCCGGAATCCTCCACCGTGCCGCCGACTTCCAGCAGGTAGCCGCTGGGCAGCTCGGCACGGATCGGATCGAGGGTCGGCATGATCTGCTTGACCAACCCGGCCGGCTGCTCCTTGCCGTAGATGTCGCCAAGCACGGTGACGGTCGGCAGGCGGTCGCGGTGCCAGATCACACCTTCCTCGAAGCCGTATTCGAGGGTGGCGATCTGCGAAAGCGCCACGCTCTTGCCGTTGCTGATCGGCACAGACAGGCTCGGCAGCAGCTCCAGCTCCTGACGCTCGCGAGAAGTGCCGCGCAGGAGGATCTCGATCAGCTCGTTGCCTTCACGGAACTGGCTGACACTGGAACCGGACAACGAACTCTGCAGGAACTTCGACACGTCGGCGGTGCTGACACCCAGGGCGCGGGCACGCTCCTGGTCGATGTTCAGGTAGACCACCTTGCTCGGCTCTTCCCAGTTCAGGTGCACGTTGGATACGTGCGGGTTCTCGCGCACCTTGCCGGCCACTTCACGGGCAATCGCTCGGACCTCGTCGATGTGCTCGCCGGAGATGCGGAACTGGATCGGGAAGCCCACGGGCGGACCGTTTTCCAGGCGCGACACGCGGCTGCGAACGGTGGGGAAATCATCGTTCATCACGTCGATCAACCAGCTGCGCACCTCTTCGCGGTCCTTGATGCTCTTGGTCAGCACCACGAACTGGGCGAAACGGGTAGCGGGCAATTGCTGGTCCAGCGGCAGGTAGAAGCGCGGCGAACCGGTGCCGACATAGGCCACGTAGTTGTCGATGCCCTTGTGGCCCTTGAGCTTGGCCTCCAGGCGCTTGACCTGCTCCTCGGTGGCCTTGAGCGACGAACCTTCGGTGAGCTTGAGGTCGATCATCAGCTCCAGGCGACCCGAGGCCGGGAAGAACTGCTGCGGCACGAAGCGGAACAGCACCACGGACGCGATGAACAGGCCGATGGTGACGGTGATCACCAGGCGGCGATGGCGTACGCACCACTCCACCACCTCACGCACGGTCTGGTAGAAGGTCGTCGCGTACGGGTCGTGAGCGCCAGTGCCGCCATGTTTCTTCGCATGCTGCTTGGCCAGATCCGGCAGCAGCCGGTCACCCAGGTAAGGCACGAATACCACGGCGGCGATCCAGGACACCACCAGGGCGATGGTCACCACCTGGAAGATCGAGCGGGTGTACTCGCCGGTGCCGGACTGCGCGGTGGCGATCGGCAGGAAGCCGGCGGCGGTGATCAGGGTACCGGTGAGCATCGGGAAGGCTGTGCTGGTCCAGGCGAAACTCGCCGCCTTGAGCCGGTCGTAACCCTGCTCCATCTTGATCGCCATCATCTCCACGGCAATGATTGCGTCGTCCACCATCAGCCCCAGCGCCAGCACCAGCGCGCCGAGGGAAATCTTGTGCAGGCCGATGCCGAAGTAGTGCATCAGGGCAAAGGTCATCGCCAATACCAGCGGGATCGACAGCGCCACCACCAGGCCGGTGCGCATGCCCAGCGAGAAGAAGCTCACCAGCAGGACGATGATCAGCGCCTCCGCCAGCACGCGGACGAATTCACCGACGCCGGTTTTCACCGCGGCTGGCTGGTCGGAAACCTTGCGCAGCTCCATGCCCAGCGGCAGGGTCTGCTGCAGGTTGGCCAGTTCCTTGTCCAGCGCTTCGCCGAGAACCAGGATGTCGCCACCGCTCTTCATCGACACGGCCAGGCCCAGCGCGCTCTGGTCCATGAAGCGCATGCGCGGCGCGGGCGGATCGTTGAAGCCGCGCTGCACCTCGGCCACGTCACCGATGCGGAACGTGCGGTCGCCAACACGAATGGGGAAATTGCGGATCTGTTCGACGGTCTCGAAGCGCCCGGAAACGCGCAACTGCACGCGGTCGGTGGTGGCCTCGAAGAAGCCCGAGGACGCCACCGCGTTCTGTTCTTCCAGCGCCTGCTGCACGGCCGCCAGCGGCAGGCCGAGGGTGGCCAGCTTGACGTTAGACAGCTCGATCCAGATCTTCTCGTCCTGCAGGCCGAGCAGTTCGACCTTGCCCACGTCCTTGACCCGTTGCAGCTGCAACTGCAGGCGGTCGGCGTAGTCCTTGAGCACGGCGTAGTCGAAACCCTCGCCGGTCAGCGCGTAGATGTTGCCGAAGGTGGTGCCGAACTCGTCGTTGAAGAACGGCCCGCGCACGTTGGGCGGCAGGGTGTGGCGGATGTCGCCGACCTTCTTGCGCAACTGGTACCAGAGTTCGGGGATGTCCTTGGAGTGCATGGAGTCGCGGGCCATGAAGGTCACCACCGATTCGCCCGGACGCGAATAGGACATGACCATCTGGTAGTCGCCGGTCTCCATGACCTTCTTCTCGATGCGCTCGGTGACCTGCCGTGACATTTCCTCGGCGGTCGCGCCCGGCCAGTCGGTACGCACGACCATGGCCTTGAAGGTGAATGGCGGGTCTTCGCTCTGCCCCAGCTTGGTGTAGGACATGGCGCCGACCACGGCGATGACGATCATCAGGTAGAGCACGATCGCGCGGTTGCGCAGCGCCCATTCGGACAGGTTGAAGGACATGTGCTTACTCCTTCACGGCCAGGTCGACGTTGCGATTGTCGCGGTCGACCGGCTTGACCTTCTGTCCATCCAGCAGCATCTGCACGCCTGCTGAAACGACCCAGTCGCTCTCCTTCAGGCCTTCGAGAATCGACACGCGCTCCTGGCCATAGCGGCCAATGCGCACCGGCGTGCGCACAACCTTGGATTCCTGCGGGTCGATGACCCACACGTAGGGCGCATCCTTCTCCGCGGTCAGCGCCGACATCGGCACCGACAGCGGCACATCGCCAGCGGCCTTGATCGCCACACGGGCGCTCTGGCCGAGTTCGGCCGGGACTTCGCCCTCGGTGAAGGAGACACGGGCGGCGAAGGTGCGCGATTGCGCGTCGGCAGCCGGCGACAGCTCGCGGATGCGTCCGGGGAATTGCTTGCCCGGTTGCGACCACAGCTCGACGCTGACGTCCTGGCCGATGCGGAAACGCTCGAAGGCGTGCTCGGAGACGCTGAACAGCACTTCGCGCTCGCCGTCGGCCGCCAGGGTGAACACCGTCTGCCCCGCCGCGACCACCTGCCCGACCTCGGCCAGGCGCCGCGCGATCACACCATCCTGGGAGGCGCGCAGCACCGAGTAGCCGGCCTGGTTGTTGGCGACGTTGAATTCCGCCTGGATCTGCTTGAGCCGCGCTTCGCCGGAGCGGTACTGGTTTTCCACGTTGTCGAACTGCGAGCGGCTGATCATCTGCCGCTCCAGCAGTTTCTGGTAACGGTCACGCTCGGCGCGCACCAGCTTCAGATTGGCCTGGGCCGCAGCGACCTGGGCGCGGGCGGCTTCCAGTTGCAGCTTGACGTCTTCGGGGTCGAGCTCGGCCAGTGGCTGGTCCTTCTTCACCCGTGCCCCGGCATCGACCAGGCGCTTGCTGATCTTGCCGCCGATGCGGAACGCCAGCTCCGGCTCATAGCGGGCACGCACCTCGCCTGGGTAGGTCTCCATGGCATCGCCGGCAGGCAGCGGATGCACCACCATCACCGGCCGGACCGGCGCTTCGACGGTTTCGCCGTTGCCGCAGGCAACCAGCAACGTAAGCAGACTCAGAGGCACAGCGAGGGACAGGGCATGGCGGAACATGATGAATGACCTTTCGCGAAAAGCAGGTTTGGAATATTTATACTGCGCGGTATAGTAAAAATACCAAACTCACCAGTCCAGTATTAAAAACGCGAAATGTCCGACAATCTGTTACAGCCTCAAAGTGGCCCCGGACGGCCGAAAGATCCTGCCAAGCGACTGGCCATTCTCGAAGCCGCCAAGCGGCTATTCATGAGCAATGGCTACGAAGGCAGCAGCATGGATGCCATCGCGGCGGAAGCTGGCGTGTCGAAACTCACGGTGTACAGCCACTTCACCGACAAGGAGACGCTGTTCGCCTGCGCGGTGGAGTCCAAGTGCGAGGAACAGCTGCCGCCCCTGCGCTTCGAGCTGCGCGCGGATGCCTCCATCGACAGTACCCTGCTGGCCATCGGCCGCGGCTTCGATGCGCTGATCAACAGTGACGAGTCGGTGGCGATGATGCGCCTGGTGATGACCCAGACCGGGCAGAACCCGGAGCTGGGCAAACTGTTCTACGAAGCCGGCCCGCAGAAAATGCTGCTGGCCATGGAGCACTTGCTGCAGCAGGCCGATCAGCTTGGCCAGTTGCGGGTCGAGCAACCGCAGCGAGCCGCCGAGCACTTCTTCAGCCTGCTCAAGGGCGGCTGCAACTTCCGCCGTCTGGTCGGCTGTGGCGAACAACCGTCCAGCGCCGCGACCGACATCCACGTGCAGGATGTCGTCAGCCTGTTCCTGCGCGCCTACCGCCCCTGATCAGGGCTTGAGCGCCTTCTTCGGGTAGATGTCATAGCGGCTGGACTTGCCTTCCAGCGCATAGCTGGGCTTGGGCCCGTCGACAATCGGCGCCTTGCGCGGGCGCTTGACCACCACCCGGTGCGTGGCCAGCGCCAGAGCCGCCTGAAGCAGCGCCGGGGCGTCCATGTCGTTACCGACCAGCGGGCGAAACAGGCGCATCTCTTTCTTCACCAGGGCGCTCTTGTCGCGGTGGGGGAACATCGGGTCCAGGTAGATCACCTGCGGCGCCTCGCCTTCCCAGCGCTCCATCAGTTCGATGGCATTACCGGTGCGCAGAGTCATCTGCGTGGCGATGGGCGCCACCTCAAAATCGCCGCGCGCGCGCTCCAGACCATCTTCGAGCAGCGCGGCGATGATCGGCTGGCGCTCGATCAACGTCACGGTGCAGCCCAGGCTCGCCAGCACGAAGGCATCACGACCAAGACCGGCAGTGGCGTCCAACACCACGGGCCGCACGCCAGGCTGAATGCCGACGGCCTTGGCAATCATCTGTCCGCTGCCACCCCCGAACAGCCGCCGGTGCGCCACCGCACCCTCGACGAAATCCACCCGCACCGGCCCCGGCGCCTGCGGCCCCAGTTCGGCCAGTTGCAGGCCGGCATCGCCCAGCTGCAGGGCAAACTGCGCCTCGCCGCCAACCGGCAGCCCCAGCCTTCGCGCCCAGGCTTGCACCGCGCCGGCAAAGGCAGGAGCCAGGGCTTCAACACGGATTGTGGCTGGCAGCCCTTCATCACTCATCAGACATACGCTCGAAAATGTTCAATTCAGCCGGCACGCGGCCGATACCCGGATAGGTCGCCATTTTGCCAGACGCCGCCGGCGTCGGTAGCACGAGTTGAGCATGTCCGATACACCGTCCATTTCTCGCAGCCTTGCCAGCTCCGCACCCGCCGTGGAAACACCGGCGGCGCCAGGTTTCGCGCACCCGGCGCACCGCGAGGAACTGGCCGAAGCCGGCAGGCAGGTGGAGAGTTTCCGCCAGGTCCTTGACCAGCGCGCCTGGGAGCTGGCTGTGAGCAGCCCCCGGCGTGGGCAGAAGGTCGATCCCTGGCTACTCGATCTGGCCGCAGCCAGCGCGCCATTGGTGGACAGTACTGTCGGTGAGCCGGAAATCCAGGCAGCAGCACTGGAAGTCCTGCTGCTGACTCGCCCCGAGGTCGGTCGCTCGCGTACCAAGACGCTAAGCGAACACAGCATCGCCCTGCGACAGACCGAAGCGGCCGGCACCTATGGCCGTGTCGCGCAGCTGCTCAGCCCGGAACCTGCGCCCGAAAGCGACGAACCGAATAACGCAGCCACCCCGGCAACCCGCTAGCGGCACAGGCGAAACATGCCCATGTCGACGTGGAAATGATCGTGGTGGGCAGCGTTGTATTCCGGCCCCAGGGTGATGTTGAAGTGTTCGCAGGCAGCATCGCGCACCTTGCGCAGGAACCGCGCTTCATCGCCCTCGCCCTGCCAGTCACGCGCCAGGGTGATGCGCTGGCCGTCGCGCAGACGAAAGCCCGCGATATCCAGGGCATTGGCCGAAGCATGCTGGCTGCGGCGCTGGCTGTTACCGATGTTGCGGCAGGCAAAGCTGCCGAAGTGCTCGATGCGCGTCACCGGCTGGCCGAACACCTCC
The DNA here is from genome assembly GCF_014851905.1 of Pseudomonas sp. PDM14. NCBI lineage: Bacteria > Pseudomonadati > Pseudomonadota > Gammaproteobacteria > Pseudomonadales > Pseudomonadaceae > Pseudomonas > Pseudomonas sp. PDM14. The sequence continues at coordinate 1,352,725 of NZ_JACVAQ010000002.1, forward strand.
TGCGCGGCCGGCTGCAGACCGTGGCGTTCGAACAGTGCGTAGGCCACCGCCAGCTTGCAGGTGGCCAGGTAGCTGCTGTTGAAGCTCACACCCGAGCCGCGCACCCGCACGCTGTTTTCCAGCGGGCAGTCGGCGGCCGGCGTGCTGTCAGGCAACAGGTCATACGTGAGCGAACTGCTGCTCAAGGCCTGCACACAGAGCGCAGGATCCTGCTGCAGGCGCATCAGTTTGAAACCGGTCAGCAGGCTCGGCGGGTCCTGCACATCGAGCGGCGCCCAGGGATTCCACTGGCGCGGCACATCCAGCCATTGCTGGTACACCGCCATCGGTACACCGACCAGCACGGCGAGCAGGCTCAGCCAGAACAACCGGCGCAGAACAACAGCCATCGCGCGGCAGACTCCTCGGGAAATGAGTGGAAACCCTAGCCGCAGAGCGCCTGGGTCGGCACGCAGAATGCGTTACCGGGTACTTCAGAGCAGACCGAGCTGCTCACGCTGGAGTTCAGGCTCTGGCAGCGCCGGCAGGCCAGGCAGGCGCTCGCCCAGCCGCGCATGGAAGCGCATGGCCTGGGCGGCAGCCAGCTTGTTGTCCGGCGTGTGCAGGACTACGTAGGGCTTCAGGCCCTGCTCGATCCACTCGGCGACCTTGCTCACCCAGGGCAACAGGAAGGGTTCGTTGGCCTGCAGATCCGGCCCGCCGATGAAGCGCACCTGCGGGCTGCCGCTGAACGCCGCAGGACGAGTCGGCAGGCGCGGCTTCTTCGATTGCGCGTGCAGCACCGCGGGATCGCTGGATACGCAGCTGAACAACGCGCGCGAATCCAGGCAGATGCGCTCGACGTCGCGTGCCTGCAGGTGGCGATTGAGCAGCCGCTCCTCCTCGCCCTTGGCGAAGAATGCCGGATGGCGCAGCTCGACGGCGATCGCCCGGTCGGCGAACTCATCCAGCCAGAACAGCAACTCGCCCAGGCGCGCCGGGCCGAAACTCGCCGGCAACTGCAGCCAAAGCGGCGCCACGCGGGAACCTAGCGGTGCGAGCAGACGAAGAAAGTCGGCGGTGGCGGCAAGCTGCTCGCGCAGGTCGCCTTCGTGGCTGACATCGCGTGGCAACTTGGCGCAGAAGCGAAAGCCCTCGGGCATCTGCTGCGCCCAGCGGCGCACGCTGTCTTCGTTGGGACGGGCATAGAACGTGGTGTTGCCCTCGACCGCATTGAATATGCGGGCGTAGTGGCCAAGGGTTTCAGCGGGACGAACGGATGGCGGATAGAGCGTGCCGCGCCAGGCCTGCTCGCTCCACGACGGGCAGCCGAGGTGATAAGGCAGCAAGGGAATCAGGCGTACAGGTCGAGGCCGAGAACTTCGGCGGCGTCGCGCTCGCTGGTGAAGTTGGCAGTGCTGCCGTAGGCGGCCAATGCCATGTTGGCCTTGGCGTTGAGTGGGCGTTCCTGGCTGAGGACGTCCTGGGCGCGGGCTGGCAGGCTGTCGCTGCTGGCATTGTTGGGCTGCACACGACGCAACTGCGGGGTCTGCTCGAAACCCTGGGTACTGGCCGGCAGGGCCGGTTGCTGGTTGCGCTCCTCTACCTCGCGCTGGCTCTCGCGATAAGGCGTGACCGCACTGCCCGGACGAGGGGTGCGTTCCAGCGAATAGGAGGAGGTGAAGCCGTCGATACGCATCGGTTACTGCTCGGTTTACGTGCTGGCAATTTAGCGGCGCAGCGCGCGCTTGGCAATTCTTCGCAGAGCCAGGCCGGACGGAAGGTTAAGGCGCGGCCTTGGGCGTGGCCACCTGATCACGCAGGTACACCGGTTGCGCCTGATCCGCCGGCAACGCCTCACCGCGTTGCCAGGCGAATGTGGCGAGGCTCAGCAGGTCCTCGGCATGTGGTAGCAAGGCGCCGTCCTGGCCGCTCACCGCGACCAGGCGCGAGGCAAATGTACCCCAACCAGTTCCGGCGCCGAACCACTCGCCGGTAGCTCCACGCGGCAGGCTGGCCTGCTCTGGCGGCAGCACGGCTTCGATGCCCTGCAGGCGCATTTCCCCCTGCTCGGCCCGGTAGCAGCCCCAGTACACCTCGTCCATTCGCGCATCGATGGCCGCGGCCACCTGCTGCGCACCCTGCTCACGCAGGGCACGCTGCGCCAGCACGGCGAGGTTGGACACCGGCAGCACCGGGCGATCCAGGGCAAAGGCCAGGCCCTGAACCACGCCAATGGCGATGCGCACGCCGGTGAAGGCGCCAGGACCACGACCGAAGGCGATCCCATCCAGCGCCGACAACGGCACACCGGCCTCGCCAAGCAGGGTGTGGATCATCGGCAGCAGGCGCTGGGCGTGCAGGCGCGGAATCACTTCGTAGTGACTGATCACTTTGCCGTCGTGCAGCAGGGCGACCGAGCAGGCTTCGGTAGCGGTATCCAGGGCCAGCAGAGTGCTCATCGGGAAGTCCGGTCGTGCAGAAAAAGGCGCGCAGTATAAACGCCAACGGCCCGCAAGCGGGCCGTTGGTCGAACCGCGGGAGGCTTAGCTGAGTGCAGCCAGAACCTTGGCGGTAATTTCGTCGACGCTGCCGACGCCAGCGATGGCACTGTACTTCGGCGTGCCTTCGGCGGCCGAAAGCTTCTGGTAGAAGTCCACCAGCGGCTTGGTCTGCGAGTGGTAGACGGACAGGCGGTGACGCACGGTCTCCTCCTTGTCATCGTCGCGCTGGATCAGCTCGTCGCCGGTCTCATCGTCCTTGCCAGCCACTTTCGGCGGGTTGTGCTCGGTGTGGTAGACGCGGCCGGAAGCCGGGTGCACACGACGACCGGCGATGCGGCCGACGATTTCCTCGTCGTCCACGGCGATCTCGACCACGTTGTCGATGATCACGCCAGCTTCCTTGAGGGCCTCAGCCTGCGGGATGGTGCGCGGGAAACCGTCGAAGAGGAAACCCTTTGCACAGTCGGGCTGAGCGATGCGCTCCTTGACCAGATTGATGATCAGGTCGTCGGAGACCAGGCCACCGCTGTCCATCACGCTCTTGGCCTTCAGGCCCAGCTCGGTGCCGGCCTTGACCGCTGCGCGCAGCATGTCGCCAGTGGAGATCTGCGGAATACCGAATTTTTTGGTAATGAAACCAGCCTGGGTACCTTTGCCGGCACCGGGCGCCCCCAGCAGAATCACGCGCATCGATGTGCTCCTCAATAAATGACTAGAAATCGTCGGATTCGCCTCATGGGGCCAATCTCGCTATTCGTGTTTCGGCGTCACTGAGCGGCCAAAAGGTTGACCAAGATACACAGCAGCCCCCAGCCACACAAGCCACCGAAAGTCGGAGATTTCGGGGCCTCAACCGGTGTTGCGCAGGCCTGCCGCGATCCCCGCCACGGTGACCAGCAAGGCCTGCTCCAATGGGCTCTGCGCAGGGTCCTCGCGCAGCCTGGAACGGGCCAGCAGCTCGGCCTGGAGCAGGTGCAGGGGGTCCAGGTAGATGTTGCGCACGGTGATCGCTTCGCGGGTCTCCGGACTGTGGGTGAGCAGCTCGGACTGACCGGTCAGACCCAGTACGATAGTAGAAGCCTGCGACAATAGGTCGCGTAGGTGCGCACCCAGTGGTCGCAGGGGGTCGCCGACCAGTCGTTCGTCGTACAGGGTGGCAATGGTGGCGTCCGCTTTGGCGAGGACCATCTCCAGCATGTCGATGCGCGTGCGGAAGAACGGCCACTGCTCGCGCATCTGCTCCAGCAGGCCCTGTTCGCCACGCTGCAGCGCGTTGCCCAGCGCGGTTTCTCAGCCCAGCCAGGCTGGCAGCATCAGGCGGGTCTGGGTCCAGGCGAAGATCCACGGGATCGCCCGCAGACTCTCCACCCCACCGGCGCGACGCTTGGCCGGGCGACTGCCCAGCGGCAGGCGGCCCAGTTCCTGCTCGGGCGTGGCTTGGCGGAAGTACTCGACGAACTGCGGGTTTTCCCGCACCACGGCGCGGTAGGCCGCGACACCGTCGGCCGCCAGTGTATCCATGGCCTCACGCCAGGCTGGCTGCGGTACAGGCGGTGGTTGCAGCGTGGCCTCCAGCACGGCGGCCAGGTACAGGTTGAGGTTCTGTTCGGCCAGGTCCGGCAGGCCGAACTTGAAGCGGATCATCTCGCCCTGCTCGGTGGTGCGAAAGCGCCCCGCCACCGAGCCCGGCGGCTGCGAGAGGATCGCCGCGTGCGCCGGGCCGCCACCACGGCCGACCGTGCCACCGCGACCGTGGAACAGCAGCAGCTCGACCTCGTGTTTGCGGCAGATCTCGACTAGGGTCTCCTGGGCGCGGTACTGCGCCCAGGCGGCGGCCAGGGTGCCGGCATCCTTGGCGGAGTCGGAATAGCCGATCATCACTTCCTGCGGGCCGTGCAGGCGTGCGCGGTAGCCGTGCAGGCCGAGCAGCTGGTCGATGGCCGGACCGGCGTTGTCCAGATCGGCCAGGGTCTCGAACAGCGGCACCACGCGAATCGGCCGCTGCAGCCCGGCCTCCTTGAGCAGCAGCTGCACGGCGAGCACGTCGGAGGGCGCACCGGCCATGGATATCACATAGGAGCCGAGCGACGCCTCCGGCGCCTGGGCGACCACCTTGCAGGTGGCCAGCACCTCGGCGGTGTCGGCCGATGGGCGGTGATGCGTCGGCAGGAGCGGGCGACGGTTGTCCAGCTCGCGCAGGAGGAAGGTCTGGCGGGCGGCCTCGTCCCAGTCCTCGTAGCGGCCGAGGCCGAGGAAGTCAGTGATCTCGGTCAGGGCGGCCGCATGCCGAGCGGCATCCTGGCGCACATCCAGACGCACCAGGAACAGGCCGAAACCGGCCGCGCGGCGCAGCGTATCGAGCAGCGCACCCTCGGCGATCACGCCCATGCCACAGGCGTGCAGGGACTGGTAGCACAGTTCCAGGGGCTCCAGCAGGTCGCGGTTGTCGTGCAGCACGGCGGCATCCGGCGCCACATCGTCATCCAGTGCCGCCTGGGCCCAGGCACGGGTGGCACGCAGGCGTTCGCGCAACTGCTTGAGCACCGCGCGGTAGGGTTCCGGATGCACCCCGACAACCCGTCGCAGCTCGTCGCTGGCCTGCTGCATGGACAGCTCCGCGGCCAGCCGATCGACATCGCGCAGGTACAGGTCGGCTGCCATCCAGCGCGCCAGCAGCAGGACTTCGCGCGACACCTTGGCGGTGACATTGGGATTGCCGTCGCGGTCGCCGCCCATCCACGAGGCGAAGCGGATCGGCGCTGCACCGAGCGGCAGATGCAGGCCGGTGGCCGCGTGCAGCGCCTGGTCGGCGCGGCGGAGGAAACTCGGCAGGGCCTGCCACAGCGAGTGCTCGATCACGGCGAAGCCCCACTTGGCCTCGTCCACCGGGCTCGGCCGGTTGCGGCGGATTTCCTCGGTGTGCCAGGCCTCGGCGATCAGGCGCTGCAGGCGCAGGCGGATCTGCTCGCGCTCGGCGCCATTGAGGTCGGCGTGATCGAGGGCGCCGAGCTGGGCGGCGATGGCGTCGTACTTCTGGATCAGTGTGCGCCGCGCCACCTCGGTGGGGTGCGCGGTGAGCACCAGCTCGATGTCCAGGCGCGCGAGCTGGCGGGCCAGCTGTTCGGCGGAATGACCATCGGCCTTGAGCCGCTGCAGCAACTCGGCGAGCACACGGTTCTCGAACGGCGCCGGCTCGCCCGCCGGCCGCCGGCGGATGCGGTGGTACTGCTCGGCGATATTGGCCAGGTTGAGGAACTGGTTGAACGCCCGCGCCACCGGCAGCATCTCGTCATCACCGAGCGCGGCGAGGTTGTCGCGCAACTGCTGCTCGCCCGCCGCCGAGCCCTTGCGCCCGGCCTTGGAGCCGGTGCGGATCAGCTCGATACGGTCGACGAAGGCGTCACCGTGCTGGGTGCGGATGGTATTGCCGAGCAATTCGCCCAACAGGTGGACGTCTTCGCGCAAGCGCGCATCGATTTCAGCCATGATCGGGTTCTCCGCCGGAGATAGAGCCCTCAGCTTGCACAGCGCGACCCTTTCTTACAAGCGCACGACAAACCGCGCCTGCTGCGGTCAGTAGAGACTAGGCTGGACGATACGGGTGCCAAAAGCGTTCGTCTGCCGGCCGGTTCGCCGGAATGTGCAACCGCCTGCCACGAGTGGGCATTTCAGAGGTGTTTATGAAGATCCGAGAACTTGTTCGCCATTGGGAGCAGAACGCCAAAGGTCGCCTGACGCGTAACGAGTACAGCATCCACCTGGACCTGGAAGCGGCAGCGCGCCTGGCCGCGCTGGCCGAGATGTACCCCAAGCGCAGTGTCGAGGAATTGCTCGGTGAGCTGGTCGGCACCGCGCTCGAGGAGCTCGAGGCCAGCTTCCCCTACGTCAAGGGCAGCCAGGTGGTGGCCACCGATGAACAGGGCGATCCGCTCTACGAAGACATCGGTCCCACGCCGCGCTTTCTCGCCCTGTCACGCAAGTACCTGCACCAGCTCACCGAGCAGCGCGAAAGTACCAATCACTAGCCTGTTCGCGTGACCGCCAAAGCCCCCAATCCCGGGGGCTTTTTTTCGCCCTGACGAACAGCGCCGTGACCGGCCACAACCCGCTCGTCGCCTGGTTCGCAGCGTCAATCTGTAAATTTTGTTGAACATTCGCAAAAAGCGCCGAGTCACAAAAGGGCAAGCGGGCGCAATGCAAGAGCCGCAAAAACACGAATTTCTTCGTCGAAAAACGGCAAACAGGCGCCCATCGGGAGAATTGCCATCGGGCAATGCGACGCCGAGGACTTAAATCCAATGGAGCTGAACATCATGAAGACACGCCCAGCTGTAACCCTTCCCAGAACACTTCTGGCAGCCCTGGCGGTAAGCGGTAGCGTACTGCTGGCCGGTTGCGCAGGCACCCCGCCCACCGAGCAGTTCGCCGTCACCAACACCGTGGTGAAAAGCGCGGTCAGCGCCGGTGGCCCGGAATACGCGCCAGTCGAGATGAAGTCCGCGCAGGACAAGCTGCGTCAGGCCGAAACCCTCCTCGAGGACCATGAGTACGAACAGGCTCGCCGCCTGGCCGAACAGGCCGAGTGGGATGCCCGCGTCGCCGAACGCAAGGCTCATGCGCTGAAGGCGCAGAAGACCCTGCAGGACGCCCAACAAGGGGTTCAGCAGATCCGCGAGGAAGGCTCACGCACTCCGATCATCGTGCAGTGACCCACGCCCGCCTGACTTCGAATCGATAAGGATGATCCCGACATGAACAAGTTGATCGCTATTCCCGCCCTTTCCGTGCTCAGCCTGGCCCTGGTGGCCTGCGCCGCCAAGCCCAACCCGAACCTGGAGCAGGCGCGCGCCAACTACGCCGAGCTGCAATCCGAGCCACAGGCCAGCACCCACGCCGCGCTGGAAACCCGCGAAGCTGCCGACATGCTGTCGCGCGCCGAGCAGGCCTACGACGCGCACCAGGACACCGTGCAGGTCGACCACCTGGCCTACATCACCAACCAGCGCGTGGAAGTCGCCCGCCAGACCATCATGCAGAAGGCTGCCGAAGCCAGCCTGGCCAACGCGCCGGCTCAGCGCACCCAGGCACAGCTGGATGCCCGCAACCAGCAGGTCGACATCCTCCTGCAGAAGCTGCAGGCCAAGCAGACCGAGCGTGGCGCGGTCGTTACCCTGGGTGACGTGCTGTTCGCCATCGACCGTGCCGAGCTGACCGCTGCCGGCATGCAGAATGTCCAGCAACTGGGCAACTACCTGCTGCAGAACCCGGATCGCCAAGTGGTGGTGGAAGGCTTCACCGACAACACCGGTACCGTCGATCACAACCTGCGCCTGTCCCAGGCACGCGCCGACTCGGTGCGCAGCGCGCTGGTGGCCATGGGCGTGTCGCCGACCCGCATCACCACCCACGGTTTCGGCAAGGACTACCCGGTAGCCAGCAACGCCACGGCCGATACGCGCACGCTCAACCGCCGCGTTGAAGTGACCATCGCCAGCGGCCCTGGCCCGGTCGCACCACGCGCCCTGTAAGCGCGTCGCAACGAAAAAGCCCGCTTTTCAGCGGGCTTTTTCATGGGCGCGGCAATTGGCGCGGCACGGACCGACGCGGGGTTTCCTGACCCATGCAGCGCACGGCCTGCTTCTTGTCGTCGACCAGCACGCCGGTAAGGCCCTTCTGCTCGGTGTCGAACAGCACGAGAATGCCATCGAAGCACTGCGCCACCTGGCGAGCCGGCTTCAGCGACATCTTGTAGTCTTCGCCCGGGACGGTCTTGAGCATGGTGAACTCGGCCAGCAGCAGGGCATCCTCCTCCTTGGCGAAGTGGACGTAGCCGTAGTACCAGAGCACCAGCACGGTGCCGATGACGCTGGCGATACCGGTGAGGATCAGGGGAATGGCGTTGCGTTGTTCACTCATGGCGTTCTTCACTTACTGGGGACTGTCGGGGTTGGGGATTTCGACCAGCCGGCGCAGCCCGACGAAGCCCGTGGGGTCATCGAGGTAGCGCAGCATCACCTCGCGCCAAACCGGATCGGCGAAGGTCTGCACATGCCCGCCACGGGTCGGCTGGAACGCCCGGGGAGGCGGCGCAGCCTGATACAGACTCACGCCATTGGCAAGCGGCACCTGCTGATCGTCGATGCTGTGGTAGATCAGCACCGGCAGACCGAGCAGGCGCGGCATCGAATGGATCGCACTGTCGGCGTCGGGCACCAGCCAGGACAGCGGCACACGCAGCCAGCGGGTCGCCCAACTGCCGCTCAGGACATGCCGCGCTACATCACGGTAGCTGGCCGGCACGCCATCGAGCACCAGCGCATGCAGGCGCTCACGCCGCGCCTGGTGCTCGGCCAGGTAATGCACGGCCAGCGCACCGCCGAGGCTCTGCCCGAGCACCGTCAGCGGCGTACCCTGCACCTCCGGCGCCTGGTCGAGCCAGGCGAACGCCGCATCGATATCGGCGTACACCGCCGGCAGACCTGGCGCACCACCCGACAGGCCGTAGCCGCGGTAATCGAGCAGCAACACCTGATAGCCCTGCTCCGGCAGCCAGTAGCTGCCACCGAGGTGCGAGGCGACGTTGCCGCCATTGCCGTGCAGATGCAGCACCGTGCCCTTGACCGCCACGCCCGGTTTGGCCGGCAGCCACCAGGCATGCAGGCGTACGCCATCGGCGGTGGTCAGGTAGATATCGCGGTAGGCCAGTTCGGCGGCAGCCGGGGTGACCGGCAGCTCGCGCTCGGGGTAGAACAGCAGCGAGCTGCAGCCACTCAACAGTAGGCCGCAAATCAGCACTACCAAGCGCCGCAACATCATCTACTCCTCCATACCCATATCGAAACGCAGGCCCTCGCTCATCCCGGCCTCGCCGATTACCGCCTCGTCCGGATCGAGGATGACGTCCACGGTCTGCGCCGATGCGCCGAGAATCTCGTCGAATGTATGGCTGGGCATCGCAGGCTCCATGAAAAACGTAGGGCCACTGTAGGAGCCAGCTGGCTGGCGATCGGTTCGCTCGAGAAGCGGATGATCGCCAGCCAGCTGGTTCTACGGGTGACACGGCGCGCGCATCAGAGAATGTTGGCGTAGTCCGCCTCGATGCGGTCGAGACTCAGGTGATTGAGGAAGTTGGAGAAGCACATCCATGCCGACAGCGCATTGAGGTCGCGGAACTGCGGCGGCAGGTACTTGGGCGGCGTTACCAGTCCCTCGTCGACCAGCTGGCGCAGCGTGCGCATGTCTTCCAGGGTGGTCTTGCCGCAGAACAGCAGCGGGATCTGCTCCAGCTTGCCTTTGCGCACGGCCAGCTGAATGTAGTTGTAGATGAGGATGAAACCCTTGAGGTAGGACAAGTCCTTGGTGAATGGCAGGCCGGTCGGCGTCGAGCCGCGGAATACCCGGCTGGCGTTGCCGTAGCTCTCGGCCATGCCGTAGCCCTGCTCCTGGTAGAAGGCGTAGACCTGCAGGAAATCGGCGCCCTCCTCGGCCATGTGGATGGCGCGGGTGCGGTTGGTCAGCTTGCGCAGGCGCGTCGGGTAGGAGGCGAAGGCGATGACCTCCATGAGGATCGCCAGGCCTTCCTGGGTCACCGTCGACGAGGGCGGGCCCTTGGCCAGGAAGGTGCAGATCGGCTGGCTGAGGCCATTGAGCGTGGTGCCGACATGCACCAGACCCTCATGCACTTCCAATGCACGCACGTCGCGCTCGTTGAACATGGCGTCGGCACGCACCTTGATGTAGTCGGCACCGGCGGCGGCATCGGCGACGATGCCGTCGGACTCGAACACGCGAATGGTGTCGTCACCGAACACCCCGGCAAGGCGGGTCTGCAGCAATACCACGGCGTCCTTGGCGGTGAGGTTCTTCGCCTCGTCTTCGAGGTCGCCGCGGCTGGCGATGTTGTTCAGGTAGTCGGAGAGCATCAGGCCGAGGTCGGCGAGGGTCGGGTCACCGGCATGGAAGGCATCCGAGGCGGCGCCGTAGAGCTCCTGGGAGATCAGGCCGAAATCCGGCGTGCCGCGTGCTTCGAGCATGCGGATGACCATGCGATATTCCTTGCACATGCGCCGCATGATCTGCCCGACCGGATTGAACTGGCCGAGCTGGCGGGTGATGTCGCGCTCGATGTTCTGGAATTCGAGTTTCTTCGCCGAGGAGTCGAAGGCCAGCGGGCGATTGTCGTAATAGGCGCGGTCGACCGCCGGCATTTCCTTGCCCTTGGCCTTGAGGAAGCCCTTGCGCACGCTGTCGTCCCACTTGATCGCGTCGAGCACGCGGATCGGCGTCTGCGCCTCGACGATGCGGTCGGAGAGCGTGCGGATGGTGGCGTGATAGCCGTCGAGAGCCCTGCTTTTACTCATTCCCCACCCCGTTACTGAGCGCTGCTGCGCTGATAGCGCGCGACCTCGATGAACACGTCCGAATTGGCCTGATCGTCCAGGTAGCGGAACACCTGATCCAGCGGACTGGTGATCAGCACGCCGTCACCCTCGCTGGTTTCCACGCCCTGACCCTGCAGGGTGCCGCCACCGACCTCCTGCAGCACGCGCTCGACGTCGAGGTTGTAGATCACCAGCTCGTTGTCGCTGGTCAGCTCGAAGCCGGCAATCGCGAAATTCGCCCCCAGGCGCTTGGGCAGGCCGGCCGAGATGTACCAGCGGCGACCATGGTGGGCAACGGTGAAGCCGTACTCCTCGGCCTTGAGGGTATCCTCGTCCTCGCCCCAGGAGCGCGCCTTGTACACGTTGGAGCCGGCGCGGCTGACGCTGAGAAACTGCCGATCACCCCACTCGTCCTGGCGCTCCCAGTCGCCGAGCAGCGGCATCGGCGCCGCCTCGTTGGCCGGAATCGGGTCCTTGAAGGTCACCAGGCAGCCGCTGAGCAGCAGGCAGACCAGAGAGGCTACGGCAACGCGCCAGGCTTTCATTACGCACTCCTTGTGAGATTCGCTGAATCAGCAGTGGCGACCGTTCGCATACAAAACGCCCCGCAACAGCGGGGCGGATTTCATCAGATGCCGACGACCAGGTTGAGGAAGCGTCGCAGCACGGCGCGCTGGCCCTGCATGTCGTGGTCTTCCACCCCCTCGACGACGGCATGATATTCCATCCGAAAAATAAGCGTAGTCAACACGCGCGCATCCTCTACCGGCGCCTGCGATCCCATCGCGGTCAGCGCCATCTCGGCAAAGTGGAAACGCAGCTGCTGATGGGCCTCGGCCAGTTTGCGCAACGCCGGGTGGGTCAGCGCCTCGTGGCGGAATGCCAGCTCGGCCAATACGTCGGCGGTGCTGTTGCGCACCTTGGTCGCGACATGTTCCACGGCCAGGTCGATGGTGTGGTCGACGATCCTCTGACGCGCCTGCGGATCCTGGCGCGAGGCCTCGGCGAGGCGCTGGAATTCGACCTCGATCCCCTGCCAGAGCACGGCCAGGTTGGCCGAACTGCGCTCGACGAACAGCGCGAAGCTGTCGGTGATCAGGTCCTGGATGTCTTTGAAGTAATAGGTGGTGGCCGAGAGCGGCACCCGGGCTTCGGCAGCAACGGCGCGGTGGCGTACGCCGCGCATGCCCTCGCGCACGATGATGCGCAAGGTCGCTTCGAGGATGCTCAGGCGGCGTTGTTCGCTGCCCTGGCGGCTGGGCTTGCGGCCCTGATACTGCACATTTTCGGAGAGTTCGCTGGCCAGGCTGGCCGGACATTCCCTAACAGACACAAGGCTCACAGTCTTTCCTCACTGGGACGAAGGACCTGTTCACGATCACCTGAATCGAAACCAGACAAGGAAAAGTGATCGAGGAACACACGGCCCCGCACTCGGGTCTACGAGTTGCGAATGTGCATTCCGAGAGCAGCTTTAACCCCGCATGGCCACAGTCAGGGCGTCGTGAGCAGGTTCCAAGGCTGAAAACAGGGCCTACAGCAGTAAACCAGCTCTTTTCACTACGGACATGGCAAAGGTGGCCCTTTGCCATGTCACAGAATCCGCGAGGCTGCCCGCTCAGGGCAGACTGATCAAGCCTGTGGACGCATATGCGGGAACAGGATCACATCACGGATCGATGGCGAGTTGGTCAGCAGCATGACCAGGCGGTCGATACCGATACCCTCGCCCGCAGTCGGCGGCATGCCGTACTCCAGGGCACGAACGAAGTCGGCATCGTAGTGCATGGCTTCGTCGTCGCCGGCATCCTTATCGGCCACCTGCTGCATGAAGCGCTCGGCCTGGTCTTCCGCGTCGTTCAACTCGGAATAGGCATTGGCGATCTCGCGGCCACCGATGAACAGCTCGAAACGGTCGGTGACGCTCGGATCGTCATCGCTGCGACGGGCCAACGGCGAGACTTCGAACGGGTAGCGGGTGATGAAGTGCGGCTGCTCCAGCTTGTGCTCGACCAGCTCTTCGAAAATCATCACCTGCAGCTTGCCCAGGCCTTCGAAGCCGAGCACCTTGGCGCCGGCTTTCTTGGCGATTTCGCGGGCGCGGTCGATGTCATTGAGGTCGGCGGCGCTGATGTCCGGGTTGTACTTGAGGATCGAGTCGAACACCGACAGGCGCGCGAACGGCTCGCCGAAGTGGAACACCTTGTCGCCGTACGGCACGTCGGTGGTGCCGAGCACCAGCTGGGCCAGCTCGCGGAACAGTTCCTCGGTCAGGTCCATGTTGTCTTCGTAGTCGGCGTAGGCCTGGTAGAACTCGAGCATGGTGAACTCGGGGTTGTGCCGGGTCGAGACGCCCTCGTTACGGAAGTTGCGGTTGATCTCGAAGACCTTCTCGAAGCCACCGACCACCAGGCGCTTGAGGTACAGCTCCGGGGCGATACGCAGGAACATCTGCATGTCCAGGGCGTTGTGGTGGGTCTCGAACGGCTTGGCCGCAGCGCCACCCGGAATGGTCTGCAGCATTGGCGTTTCGACTTCGAGGAAATCGCGCTGCATGAGGAAGCTGCGAATGTGGGCGATCACTTGCGAACGCACGCGGAAGGTCTGACGCACGTCTTCGTTGACGATCAGGTCGACGTAGCGCTGGCGATAGCGCTGTTCGGTGTCGGACAGGCCGTGGTGCTTGTCCGGCAGCGGGCGCAGCGACTTGGTCAGCAGGCGCACGTTGGTCATCTCGACGTACAGGTCGCCCTTGCCGGAACGGGCCAGGGTGCCTTCGGCGGAGATGATGTCGCCCATGTCCCAGGTTTTTACCGCGGCCAGGGTTTCTTCCGAGAGGGTCTTGCGGTTGACGTAGACCTGGATGCGCCCGGTCATGTCCTGGATCACCATGAACGAGCCACGGTTGAGCATGATGCGCCCGGCAACCTTGACCGGAATGGCAGCGGCTTCCAGCTCTTCCTTGCTCTTGTCGACGTACTGTTTCTGCAGGTCGGCGCAGTAGTTGTCGCGGCGGAAGTCGTTGGGGAAGGCGTTGCCCTGCTCACGGATGGCAGCAAGCTTTTCTTTGCGCTGGGCAATCAGCTTGTTTTCTTCCTGTTGCAGTTCGTTCTGGTCGAGTTGTTGATCGCTCATGGTCATCGGTTTCCGTCACGGTGTCGTTGCCGCCCTCCTCTGGAGAGCGGAATCGAAAGGTATTACAGGCCTTGCTTGAGGCTGGCCTCGAGGTACTGGTCGAGGTCGCCGTCGAGGACCTTCTGGCAGTCGCTACGCTCGACGCCGGTCCGCAGATCCTTGATGCGCGAGTCATCGAGCACGTAGGAGCGGATCTGGTGGCCCCAGCCGATATCCGACTTGGTGTCTTCCAGCGCCTGGGACGCGGCGTTACGCTTCTGCATTTCCTGCTCGTACAACCGGGCCCGCAGCATTTTCATGGCGGTGTCCTTGTTGGCGTGCTGGGAACGTTCGTTCTGGCACGCTACCACGGTGTTGGTCGGTACGTGGGTGATACGTACTGCCGAGTCGGTGGTGTTGACGTGCTGACCACCCGCACCGGAGGAGCGGTAAGTGTCGATGCGCAGATCGGCCGGGTTGATGTCGATCTCGACCTTGTCGTCGATCTCGGGCGACACGAACACCGCGGAGAACGAGGTGTGGCGACGGGCGCCGGAGTCGAACGGGCTTTTGCGTACCAGGCGGTGCACGCCGATTTCGGTGCGCAGCCAGCCAAAGGCGTACTCGCCCTTGATGTGCACGGTGGCGCCCTTGATACCGGCAACCTCGCCCTCGGACAATTCGACGATCTCGGCACTGAAGCCGCGCTTGTCGGCCCAGCGCAGGTACATGCGCAGCAGGATGTTGGCCCAGTCCTGGGCCTCGGTGCCGCCGGAACCGGCCTGGATATCGAGGTAGGCGTTGTTCGCGTCCATCTCGCCGCTGAACATGCGGCGGAATTCCAGCTTCTCGAGGATGCCGCGCAGGCGCTCGACTTCACTGACGATGTCGCTGACGGCGCCTTCGTCGTTCTCTTCGGCGGCCATTTCGAGCAGGTCGCGCGAGTCGGCGAGGCTGCTGTGCAGGTCGTCGAGGGTGTCGACGATCAGCGCCAGGGAGGCACGCTCACGGCCCAGATTCTGGGCGTACTCGGGGTTGTTCCAGACGCTCGGGTCTTCGAGTTCGCGGTTTACTTCGACGAGACGATCATGCTTGTGATCGTAGTCAAAGATACCCCCGAATAGTCTGGGTGCGCTCGGACAGGTCCTTGATGGCATTAAGGATCGGGTTGATTTCCATGGCTGACGGCACTCGCAGGTAAAACTTCGGAAAAGCCGGCGAGTATACCCGAGTCGATCCCGCGCGGGCAGCCGGGCCGACCACTGTCCACCCGCCTGCGTGCTACAGCGCTTCGGCCACCGTCACCGCGCGCCACGGGCCTGGCGAGGCACCGGCGATGGCCGCCCAGTACCAGGCCGAGTGGTCGCTGAAGCTGCGCCCTGCGGCATCCTCGATGTACTCGCACACGCTCAGCGCCGGCCCCTTGCCGCTGGCGACGAAGCAGCGCTGCAGCCCCGCCGCCGCGGGACGCTGGCGCAGGCCGATGGCGTCGATGCGGTAGCCCAGGCCGCGAAAGCAGTCCGCCGCCGGGTGCAGCTTGCGCGTCGCTGCCGTGACGTGGCGCAGGGTCACCGCACGCGGCCCCGCACTGAAGCGGGCGATGGCACCGGGGAATTCGGCAACGAAGCGCTGCTCCACCGCCGACAGCGCCAGTGGACGCAGCAGACTGCCCTCGAAACGCTGCGGCCACTCGACGAAGACCGGCACCGCCGTTTCGCTTGGCAGTGGCCGCGTCAAGGTCGAGCACAGTCCCAGCGCCACGAACACGCCCACCGCGCTCCATTGCCACCCCGGCGCCAGTGCGCGCGACACCGCGACCGGCAGCCCTGGCCCTGTCGCCTGCGCACCGGCACTGACCACCCGCAGCACCAGTGCACAGACCGCCACGAACACCGCCAGTCCCGTGGCCTCGTGCATCCAGTCCGGCCACCCCGATTGCCCGGTTTCCTGCAGCACCAGCAGGGTGTTGCGCAGGCTGTTACCGGCCAGCACCAGTACGCCAAGCAGCGGCAAACGCCGCATCAGGTGAACATCGCCCAGACGCAGCCAGGCAGCGCTGGCGAAGGCGCAGAAATAGGCGACCCAAGCCATGTGGATGCCCGAACAGGGCGCATCGACCATCACCAGCTGGCCGCCGACATCCAGAGTGCTGCCCTGCCGCTCCACCGCCAGGCCCAGGCCACGCAGCAGCCAGACGCTGGCCTCGGCGGTGATCAACCGCAGCGGATAGCCGGCGAAGAACTGCAGCGACGAGAGAATCGGCAGCGCCAGCAGCCCCAAGCCCAGCCAGGCCAGCGCCGGTTGTCGCGGACGGCGCAGTGCCAGGGCCGCACCGAGCACCGCCAGCACGGCCAGTACGCCGCGCGCCAGGGCCGGCACCGACTCGCCAGCCGCAATCGCCAGCCCGCTCAAGGCTAACGATGCCAGCAGCCAGGCGGGCCTCGGCGTGGCGCCAACATGCTCGCGCTCGCGCCACAGGCACAGCAGCAACATCGCCAGTGCGACCACGCCATACGGATCGTCCGAGCCGTCGCTCATGCGCCGCAGACTCCACAGCCACACCGGCCACAACGCCAGTGCCGGCAACAGCAGCCACAGCCAGGCGGGCAACCTCGGCAGCCGTCCTGCGCTCATGCTCGTGCGCGCCGGCGCAGCATCCAGCCCATGCCAGCCAGGCCGATCAGCAGCATCGCCCACACGCTCGGCTCCGGCGTGCTCGGCACCTGGATCGATGTCGGCGTGCCGATGGCCTGGTTGCTCACGCCCTGCGGCAGCGGCAATGGCTGATCGACCTGCGCCGCCTGGGCCGGGTCGGGATTGCGCACCAACTGGTCCACGGCGATGAACGAGGTGTAGGGCGTCAGCAGGTTGTAGGCCAGCCCCAGGTCGAGGATCTGCTGGCTGTAGGCGTAGCCGCCCTCCAGGGTTTCCTGGTCGACCAGGCTGGCGATGCGATGCCGCGCCCACAGGTGGGCCAGGGCCTGATCACCGTCGCGCACCTGCGCCGCGTCGATCGGCACCTCGTTGCGCCAGGGCCCGGTGGCGCCGATGCCCTCGGCCCGTACCCGGCCCTTCGCCTCGCCGCGCCATTTGCCGAATACCACCAGCGGCCGCTCGGCGAACAGGTCAGGCAGCGCCACGGGTTCGACGTCGTAGGTTTCCAGGCCGTCGAAACTCAGCTTCGGCCGCGCCAGCACGGGTGCATCGATCATCTGCCGCAGGCGCTCGGCCTCGGCATCCGCCGCCTGCTCGTCGAGCACCACGAACGGCTCGCCCTGCCCGGCGCGCGCCAGGCCTTCGATCAGCTCGCGATTGACCGAACTGCCGATGCCGAAGGCGAACAGGTTGGCCTTGTCGAGGTTGCTGCGCACCAGGGCGAAGGCGTCGCGCTCCACCGTCACGTAGCCATCGGTGACCACCACGAAGCTGCGCGAGCGCTCGGCGTCCGCCGGCATCGCCAGCGCCCGGCGCAGGGCCGGTAACAGCTCGGTGCCACCGCTGCCCATCTGCGTGTCGAGCAGGCTCAGGGCCTGGTCGACGTTGGCGCGACTGGCCGGCTGCGAGCGCTCGGCCAGCACCGTGCTGCTGCCGGAGAACAGCACCACGTTGAAGCTGTCGGCCGCACGCAGACCGCCGATCAGACGGCGCAGCAGGCGCTTGGTGGTATCCAGCGGAAAGCCGTGCATGGAGCCGGAGATGTCCACCACGAAGATGTACTCGCGCGGCACGATCAACTGGCTGTCGGGGCGTTTCGGCGGGGCGATCAAGGCCAGGAAGAAGTTCTCTTCAGCCCCGCGCGACAGCAGCACGCCACTCTGGAATGCATCGCCGCCCAGACGGTAGTCGAGGACGAAGTCGCGGTCGTTGGCCTTCTCGCGCGCGTCCAGACGCACCAGGGTGCGGCCACCGGCCTGGGCATCGAGGTCAATGCGATGGCTCGGCGAGGCGACGTCGCTCAGCGCGGTCGGCGCCTGCAGGTCGACCTGCAAGGCAAACGCGCTGGCACTCGGCTGACCGGCCGCCAGGTGCTGGGTCGCTACCCAAGGTTCGGCCGCATGGCTAGGCGCACCCACTGCGCCGTTGTAGCGCGGGCCGACCACGGTGGGGAAAACGAAGCGATAGAGGCCCGCGGTGGGCACCAGCAGCTCGGTGTAGCGCAGCTCCACATCCACCACGTCGCCAGGCAGGATGTTGGCCACGTTCATCTGGAACACGTTGGCGCGTTGCTGCTCGAGCAGGGCCGCAGTCTTGCCCGCGCTTTTGGCCGCCTGGTACTCCTGCGCGGCCTTCTGCTTCTCGCGAATCTGTGCCTGCAGCTCGCGCTCGCCCAGGCGCACGGTCATGCCATGCACCGCCGCACGGGTCGAGCCGGGAAACACGTAGCGCGCCTCCAGGGCACGGCTGCCTTCGTTACGGTACTGCTGGATCACCTTCACGTCGGCGATCACGCCGAGCACCTGCACCTCGACCCGTGTCGACTTCAGCGGCAGCGCATCCACAGCCGGATCGGCGTTGTCCACGGCGAAATAGGGGCTCTCGCCCCGCTCCGCCTCGCCGGCCGCCACCAGCCCCGGCAGGGCCATCAGCGCCGACAACAGCACCACCCACGAACGCGGGACAGCCCCCGCGATGGAACGAAAGAAAAGCATACTGCGCACTCCGTGCAATCGAATACGCAGCCAGCATCGCCATCCTGTGTGGAGGGCATTGGTTGCCTGTGTGGCGATTGCGTGGAGTTATGTGGAGGGCCGGTTTGCGCCCGCTGCGACTCCTAACTCGCACCTATAGAACCACGCGGTCCTCGTAGGGTGCGCCATGCGAGATTCGCAACAGGTTCTTAGAATTTCAGGCTCAGGCGCGCGGCCAGGCTGTTGTCATGGGCGTCCTCGGCGTACTGGCCGGCGTAGGTCAGGCCCAGGTACAGGTCGCGGCTCAGCTCGTGGTCCAGGCTCAGGTCGAGGCGCAGCACGTCACGCTCGAAGGTGCGCCCCAGCAGCAGCTGCGAGTCACCTGTCAGCGTGCGCGCCGTGGCCTGCGTACGGTCATCACCATAGGCATGGCGCCAGGCCAGGCTGCCGCGGCCGACCAGGCGGCGCTGCTGCAGCTGCCAGGACGTTGCGCCGCGCCAGCCGAGCGTGAGGTAGGCGCTATCGTCCGCCGCGCCGGGCAGGCGCAGCGCCTGCACGCCGCCCTGCTCGCGCAACTCCTGGGTATCCAGGTAGACATAGGCCAGGCCGGCGAATGGCTCGATGCTGAAGGCGCGAAAATCCAGCGCATAACTGGCTTCGCCGAACAGTTGAGTCGTGCCGGCGCGGCCCTGCGCGCGCAGGCGCTCGCCGTCGACCCGACGCTGGCTGTGCAGGTCATGGCTGCTGTAGCTGCCGCCGAACTTGAAACCGAGCTGGTAGTAGCGCGTCGCCGCGTACAAGCCCAGGTGATAGGCGTCGGCGTCGCTGCGTGCGGCGTGGTCATCGGCCTGCAGCTCACTGCGGCTGAAACCGGCCATGGCGCCGGTCATCCACATGCCCGACAGCCGCCGATCGGCTCCCACGAACAGGCCGCCACCTTGCCGCTCCAGGCGCGCCGAGGCCGCATCGCCCTGCCACGCACCTTCGCTGCCATGCGCGCGCGACCAGCCCTGCCACTGTTCGGCCTCGGGTTGCGGTTCGCGGAAGGCGAAGCGGATCTGCTGCAGGCGGTCGAGCATCGCCTCGCGCGGCAGGCGGCTGTCTTCGAGCAGCAGGCTGCGCTGGCTGAGGGCGAGATGGCCGTTCTGCGGCGCGGCGTCGACCAACTGGCTGGCGCACAGGGCCAGCAGGAAGGCGACGCCGCGAGGCGTGTTCAGCGCGGCAGGAAACTCAGTTGGCGCGCAGCGTGCCATCAAGCATCGCCACCTGGTTGCGCCCGTTGTGCTTGGCCTGGTACAGGCCCTGGTCGGCCATTTCCACCAGCGTCAGCGAATCCTGACCGACAGCGGGAATCGCGGTCGCAACGCCAATGCTGACGCTGAGCAAGGAGCCCGGCCGGGGCTGGTCATGGGGAATCTTCAGCGCCTCGATGGCACGCCGCACCTTCTCCGCCAGCAGGCGCGCGCCGCCGGCCGAGGTGCCGGGCAGGACCATGGCGAACTCCTCGCCGCCGTAGCGGGCAGCCATGTCCGAGGAGCGGCTGCAGGAGGTGCGCAGGGTTTCCGCCACCTGGCGCAAGGCATCGTCACCGGCGACATGGCCGAAGGTGTCGTTGAAACTCTTGAAGTAGTCGACGTCGATCATCAGCAGCGACACCGACGACTGCTCGCGCGCTGCACGGCGCCACTCCATCTCCAGGTACTCGTCGAAATGGCGGCGGTTGGAGAGTTTGGTCAGGCCGTCCGAGTTCATCAGGCGCTGCAGGGTCAGGTTGGTCTCCAGCAACTGCTGCTGGCTCTCGCGCAGGGCGCGGTAGGCTTCGTCACGCTGCTGCAGGGCGATATAGGAGCGCGAGTGGTAACGCAAACGGGCAATCAGCTCGATGCTGTCCGGCAGCTTGACCAGGTAATCGTTGGCGCCGGCGGCGAACGCCGTGCTCTTCACCGAGGGGTCGTCCTTGGTCGACAGCACGATGATCGGCACATCGCGCAGCGCCGGCGTAGCGCGGTACTCGGCGAGCAGGATCAGGCCGTCCATGCCGGGCATCACCAGGTCCTGCAGGATCACGGTGGGGCGCAGGTTCTCGGCCACGGCGATGGCTTCGTGCGGGTCGGAGCAGAAATGGAAGTCGATGTCATGCTCGGTCGCCAGCGAGCGGCGCACCGCCTCGCCGATCATCGCCTGATCATCGACCAGCAGAACCATGACCGAGCGCTCTTCCGTGCTCGTCATTTCCGCGTAACTGCGATAGGGGTATTGCATAGCGCACTCCGAGCCCGCAGGCCTCCGCCAACATCGATCCAACCCTGCCCCACGCCGTAGCAGCAGGAAACACACCCTTCACATCAAGCGAACGCCGCCACCAGCCGTGGCGCGATACGCTCCAGCGGCAGGATCTCCACTGCCGCTCCCAGCTCGGCAGCCGCTTTGGGCATACCGTACACCGCGCAGCTCGCGCGGTCCTGCGCCAGCGTCAAAAAGCCGCGCTCGCGCATGTTCTTCAGCCCTTCGGCGCCATCACGGCCCATGCCCGTGAGCAGCACGCCGACGGCCTCACCCTTCCAGTGTTCGACGACGCTGTCGAAGAACACGTCGATCGACGGTCGATACACATGGCTGCGCGGCTCTTCGGTGTAGATCAGCTCGCCGTCGCGGGTCAGGCACATGTGGTTGTTGGTGCCGGCCAGCAGCACGGTGCCCGGTTGCGGCGGCTCGCCATCACGGGCCAAGCGTACGGGCAAGCACGACTCGCTGGCCAGCCATTCGGCCATGCCGGCGGCGAACACTTGGTCGACATGCTGCACCAGCACCACCGCGGCGCTGAAATCCGCCGGCAACTGCTTGAGCAGCGCCGCCAGGGTGGCCGGACCGCCGGCCGAGGCGCCGATGGCGACCAGGCGCTGCGGCCGGGCACTGGCGTCCTGGCTCTTGCGCACGGCAGCGCTGCGCCCCCCCTGCTGGCCGATCAGCCAGCCGATGTTGTGAATCTTGCGCAGCACGCCGGTAGCGTCCTGGGTCCTGCCGCTGCCCAGCGCCGGGGTATCGACCGCGTCCAGCGCACCGTGGCCCATGGCCTCGAATACGCGCTGCACGTGGCGATCCATATCCACGGTGACGATGAGAATGGCGCAGGGACTCTGCGCCATGATCCGCCGCGTGGCTTCGACGCCGTCCATCTCCGGCATCAGCAGGTCCATCAGGACCACGTCCGGGGTGTCGCGGCGGCAGTACTCCACGGCCTCCACGCCGTTGCTCGCGACCCAGACGATCTGGTGCGCCGGCTCCAGCGACAGCACGCGCCGCAGCGCTTCCACCGCCAGAGGCATGTCATTGGCAATGCCGATTCTCATCCCTGTGCCTCTCCGATCAGCACCATTACCGCATCCAGCAACGCTTCATCATGGAAACTGGCCTTGGCCAGATAGTAGTCCGCGCCGGCATCCAGGCCACGGCGGCGGTCCTCTTCGCGATCCTTGTACGACACCACCATCACCGGCAGTGACTGCAGACGGCTGTCGCGGCGCACCAGGCTGACCAGTTCGATGCCGTCCATGCGCGGCATGTCGATGTCGGTGATCAGCAGGTCGAAATGCTCCGAACGCAGCGCGTTCCAGCCATCCATGCCATCCACCGCCACCGCCACTTCGTAACCGCGGCTGAGCAGCAGCTTGCGCTCCAGTTCGCGCACGGTGAGCGAGTCGTCGACCACCAGCACGCGCTTGCGCTGGCCGCCGGCGGCCTGCCGGGCACTGCGGTCGACGCGCTCCAGACGCCCGCTGCCGAGCAGCTTGCCGACCGACTTGAGCATGTCCTCGACATCCAGGATCAGCACCGGCGTGCCGTCGTCGAGCAGCGCCCCGGCGGACACGTCCTGCACCTTGCCCAGGCGCGCATCCAGCGGCATCACCACCAGTGTGCGCTCGCCGAGGAAGCGCTCGACGACGATGCCGTGCAGCGCCTCGCGGTCGGCGATCAGCACCACGGCAATGCCGGCCTGTTCCTGCTTGCCCTCGGGACGCTGGAGAATCTGGCTGGCGGAAAACAGGCCGACCTGGCGGCCGTCGTGCCAGAAGTGCTGGCGACCTTCGAGCTGGACGATGTCCTCGGGCTGCAACCGGGTCATCCGCTCGATGTGCGCCAAGGGGAAGGCGTAGGCCTCGCCGCCGACCTCGACCACCAGGCTGCGCACCACCGACAGGGTCAGCGGCACCTCGACATGGAAACTCGCGCCCTCGCCCCGGCGCTGCTGCATGCGCACGCCGCCGCGCAGCTGGCGCATCATGTGCTGCACCGCATCCAGGCCAACGCCGCGCCCGGACACTTCGGTGACCTTGTCGCGCATGCTGAAACCGGGCAGGAAGAGGAAGGCCAGCAGCTCGTCCTCGGTCAGCTGGGCGCCGGTCTCGGCGGTGGCGAAGCCACGGGTGATCACCGCCGCACGCAGGCGTTCGAGGTCGACCCCCATGCCGTCGTCGGCGATTTCCAGTACCAGCATGCCGGCGTGATGACGCGCACGCAGGCGGATCAGGCCCTCCTCCGGCTTGCCCGCACGGGCACGCTGCTCGGGGCTTTCGATGCCGTGGTCGACGGCGTTGCGCAGCAGGTGGGTCAGCGGTGCCTCGAGCTTTTCCAGCACGTCACGGTCGACTTGGGTGTTCTCGCCCTCGACGTCCAGGCGTACCTGCTTGCCCAGCGCGCGGCCGAGGTCGCGGACCATGCGCAACTGGCCGGTGAGCACATCGGCGAACGGGCGCATGCGCGAGGCCAGGGCCGCGTCGTAGAGCAGCTGGGCACGCTGGCCGCCCTGCCAGCCGAACTCGTCGAGTTCGGCCATGTGCTGGGCGAGCATCTGCTGGCACTCGCCGAGCAGGGTGCGCGCCTCGACAAAGACGTTCTGCGCGTCGCCAGTGACTTCCAGAGTGGTCTCACGGGCCAGGTCGAGGGCGCGACTGGCGTTGCTCTGCAGGCGCTTGAGGCGCTGCAGCGAATCGGTCAGCGGCTTGATGCGCTGGAACTCGACCAGCGACTTGCTGGAGATATCCAGCAAGTGATCGAGACGCTCGGCGCTGACCCGTAGCACCCGCGTGCGGTCGTCGGCACGGGCATCAGCCTGGCCGAGCGGTTCGGCACTGGCCTCGACCTCACTGGCGGGCGCCTCGACCGGCGCTGGCACAGCGATGATCGGCTCGGTCACGGGCTCTACCGGCGTGGCCTGAGCAGGCGTTTCCAGCGGCGCACGGTTCGGTCCGTACAGCCCTTGCAGGCGCGCCACCAGCGCATCCACCGCGGCACGCCCGGCATTGTTGGCCCAGTCGGCGTCACCATCCGGCGGCGCGCCCAGACGCAGCAACAGGTCGGCGCCCTGCAGCAGCGCGTCGACGTGTTCGGGGCGCAGTTTCAGCCGCCCTTCCTGGGCCTCGACCAGGCAATCCTCCATGACATGCGCCACGCGCACGCCGGCGTCGATGCCGACGATGCGCGCCGCGCCTTTCAGCGAATGCGCCGCACGCATGCAGGCTTCCAGCTGGTCGGCGTCGGTCGGCTTGCGCTCCAGCACCATCAGCCCATGGCTGAGCACCTGCGTCTGCGCCTCGGCTTCCAGGCGAAACAGTTCCAGCAGCGAGGCGTCGCGCATCTCGTCCGGGGTCATTCAAGGCTCCTGGCCATGGTCTGCTGCAGCAACGCCTCGTCGAGCAGGGTGATGCTGCGCTCACGCCAGTGCACCACGCCGGCCGAGAACCGACGGGCCACCTGCACGCTACCGCGCGCGCTGTCCTGCACCGCGCGCAGGGGAATCGCATGGATGCCGTCGACCTCGTCCACCGGCACCACCACCGGGCCGCCCTGCCCGGCGATGATCAGCATGCGCGGCACCACGCGGCGCTCGGTGATGGTCGGCGCATTGGCTTCCAGCCCCAACAGTTCAATCAGTGACAGGCAGGCGACCAGCGCACCGCGTACGTTGGTCACGCCGAGCAGGCCGAGCGAACGCTGGTGTGGCAGGGAATGGATCACGCTGCGCGGCGCCACTTCCACCAGCGCGCGGGTCGGCAGGCCGAGCCATTCTTCGCCGAGACGGAAGACCAGCGTCGAACGCCGTTCGCCGACCGCCTCTTGCGCCTCGTCATCGACGGGCGCGTCGTCCTGGCGATGCAGGGCGTAGCGATCGAGCAGGCGCGTGGCAGCTTCGGCGTGCACCTCGCAGTTGCGGCAGTGCACATGCTCGACCAGACGCGCGCAAGACTGGTCGCCGCGCACGCCGATGCGGTTCCAGCAATCGTCGATGGCCGGCAGCTGCTCGGCATCGATCAGCGGCAGGCGGCTATCGATCATGCTTGTTCACCCCGGCTGGCCCGTTCCTGCAGGCGCTTCGCCCCGGCCAGGTCGCCACGCGCAGCGAGCAGCGCGGCCAGGTGTGCCAGCGCCTCGGCATGCTGCGGCTCGAGGTACAGGGCCTTGCGGTAGAAATCCTGAGCATCGTTCGCCTGCCCGGCGACATCGCTGAGCAGGCCGAGCCAGTAGAAGATCGCGGCAGACGGCCCGTGCTGCGCCAGGTAACGCTCGCAGGCGGCCTTGGCATCGGCGCTGCGGCCGCTGTTGGCCAACTGGGCGATCTCCAGCAACTCGGCGCCGCCATCGGCCTTCGCCACTGCGGCAGGGGCCAGCGCACGGACCGGGCGGGCAATGGCCGTGCGCGCCGGGGCGCGCAGCTCGCCACGTGCCGCAGGCGTGGCAGCGGCTGGCGGCGTGCTGCGCACAGCAGCCACTCGCGGTGGCGCAACCTCGCTGGCGCGGCGGAACACGAAGGCCAGGGGAATACCCAGCGCCTGCATGCCGTTCTGGCTAAGCAGGCTGGCTTCCGCCGGGCCGATGAACATGTGGCCGTCTTCGCGCAGCAGGCGCTTGAGCACTTGCAGCACCTGGGCCTGGGTCGGCCGGTCGAAGTAGATCAGCAGGTTGCGGCAGAACAGGATGTCGTAGGGCGCCTCGCCGGACAGCAGCAGCGGGTCGAGCAGGTTGCCGTGGATGAAACGGACCTTGCGCTTGACCTGATCGGCCAGGGCATAGCCCTCCTCGCTCGGCAGGAAATACCGCTCACGAAAACTCAGCGCCTCGCCGCGGAACGAGTTGCGTCCATAAAGGCCGGTACGGGCGCGCTCGATGATCTTCTCGCTGACATCCACCGCATCGACCTGAAACAGCTGCGGCGCGAGGCCGCCATCGAGCAGGGCCATGACGATCGAATAGGGCTCCTCGCCGCTGGAGCACGGCAGGCTGAGGATGCGCAGCGGGCGCCCGCCCTCCAGCAGCGGCAGGTGCTCGAAGGCCAGCTTGTTCAGGGCGGCGAAGGACTCCGGGTAGCGGAAGAACCAGGTTTCCGGCACCACCACGGCCTCGACCAGGGCCTGCTGCTCGCTGGAGGAGCCGCTCACGCGCAGCCAGTAGCCGTCTTCGTCGGCACACGCCAGCGCGGCCATGCGCTGGCGCACCGCGCGCTCGATGACTACGCGGCCGACGGACTCGGCATCCAGGCCGATGCGGCCCTTGAGCAACTGCTCGAAGCGCTCGATCATGCGCCCGCCCCCTGCTCGGCCACGGCCAGCGGAAACAGCAGCGCACGTACCACCGGCGGCAGCAACTCGGCCACGCCGACACGCTGCACCAGGCCCGAGGCGTGCTGGTAGACCGGACCCAGGTAGGCCGCCGTGCCGCTGTCGACGCCGCTGTCGCAGAATGCCTCCGGCGCACAGCGCAGGGTGTCGGTGGCCTGTTCGAGGATCAGCCCAAGCGCCTGTGCCTGGTAACGCACCAGCACCAACCGCGTGCTGGTGCGCGCGCGGGCCGGACGGCCGAATGCCAGGGCGTGCAAGTCGACCACCGGCACGGGCTGGCCGTGACGGCTGAACAGGCCGGCGACCCAGGCCGGCGCTTCGGGGATCTGCTTCAGGCGGCGCAAGGGCAGCACCTCCAGCACGTCCTGCACATCCAGCGCATAGCGGTCATCGCCCATGCTGAACAGCAGGAACAGCTGGCCGCTGGCGCGACGGGCCTGCTGGCGACTGGCGTTCACGTTCAGACCTTGAAGCGGCTGACGCCGGTACGCAGGCCGTTTGCCACCAGGTTCAGCTCGTCGATGGCGGAACTGGCCTGGCGCAGTGATTCGACCGTCTGCCCCGAGGCCTCGCTGAGCTGTACCAGCGCCTGGTTGATCTGCTCGGCGCCGGTGGACTGCGCCTGCATGCCTTCGTTGACCATCTGCACGCGCGGCGCCAGGGCCTGCACCTGCTGGATGATCTGCGAGAGTTGGTCGCCGACCTGGCCGACCTCGCCGATGCCGCGGCGCACTTCCTCGGAAAACTTGTCCATGCCCATCACCCCGGCGGACACCGCGGACTGGATCTCGCGCACCATCTGCTCGATGTCGTAGGTGGCCACGGCGGTCTGGTCGGCCAGGCGGCGCACCTCGGTGGCGACCACGGCAAAACCGCGGCCGTACTCGCCGGCCTTTTCCGCTTCGATGGCGGCGTTGAGCGACAGCAGGTTGGTCTGGTCGGCCACTTTGACGATGGTGGTGACCACGTGATTGATGTTGCCGGCCTTCTCGTTGAGGATCGCCAGCTTGGCGTTGACCAGCTCGGCGGCGCCCATCACGTGGTGCATGGTTTCTTCCATGCGCGCCAGGCCGAGCTGGCCGGAGCCAGCCAGGGTCGAGGTCTGTTCGGCAGCGCCGGAGACTTCGGTCATGGTGCGGACCAGGTCGCGCGACGTCGCCGCGATTTCCCGCGATGTCGCGCCGATTTCGGTGGTGGTGGCGGCCGTTTCGGTGGCAGTGGCCTGTTGCTGCTTGGAGGTGGCGGCGATCTCGGTCACCGAGGTGGTCACCTGCACCGAGGAGCGCTGGGCCTGGGCCACCAGGGTCTTGATCTCGTCGGCCATGCCGTTGAAACCGGTCTCGATGGCGCCGAACTCGTCCTTGCGCCCCAGGTTCAGCCGCGCGGTGAGGTCGCCACCGGCGAGGATGCCCAGGGTCTCGACCACGCGCTGCACCGGCTGGGTGATCGCGCGCATCAGGAAGAAGCCGCAAACCACGGCGGCGGCGACCGCCAGCAGCAGCGAGACGAGGATGCTCAGCTTGGCACCGGTCACCGCCGCGCCGATGTTGTCGGTGGAGCTTTCCGATACACCCTTGTTGAACTCGACCATGTCGTTGAGGATCTTGCGGCCGTCGTTCCAGTTGTCGGTGAAACTCCCGGTAAGCATGGCGATGGCTTCGGGCAGGCGCCGCTGTTCGTAGAGGGCGATGATCCGCCCCTGCTCTTCGAGCAGCTCGGTGCGCGAGGTGCGGAATTGGTCGAGCAGGGCCTGATCGGCCGAAGCGCGCACGGTGCTCTGGTATTCCTGCAGGAGTTTTTCCAGGCGCTCGTCGACCTGCTTGAGGAGCTGCCGGTCCGCATCGCCGAGGGCCTTGCCCTCGTGCAGGCCGGTCAGCTGGACCGTCTGATAGAAGCTGTCGGTCCAGGCGCCACGCAGCGAGTTGATCGCCAGCAGGCCTGGCAGGGCGTCCTGCTTCAGTTCATTGACCGAGTCCTGCACCTTGATCAGGCGCTCGAACGAGGTCACGGCCATCAGCAGCATGATGGCGATGATGATCGCGAAACTCGCCTGGATACGCAGGCGGACAGTCCAGTTCTTCACAGTGATCCCCATTGCCAGAAGCCGGTTGGTGGCCGGCGGATACAGGCCGGCGCTCGTGTGCCGGGACTCTAGAGACTCGCCCCGGCAGCTGCAAGCGATGCGCGGTTCGCGACCGCACACAGATCAAGAGTGTGGCAGATAAAAGGAGGAGTTTTTCCCGCCGACGCCGTCGGCGCATGCCCGGAGCGCGTTGCGCGCCCCGGGATCACGGTGCGCTTACTGCAGTTGCAGTTCCTGACGCACCTGCGCTTCAAGCTCCAGCTTGAGCGCCGGTTCGAGCTTGAGCTGGCGGGCGAGCTCTTCGAGGTAGGCACGTTCCATGAAGTGCTCCTCGTCGACCATCAGCACGCTGGCGATGTACATCTCCGCGGCCATTTCCGGAGTGCTGGCGGCGCGCGCCACTTCGGCCGGGTCGAGCGGCTTGTTCAGCTCGGCCTCCAGCCACTGGCTGAGTTGCGGGTCGTTGGCCAGCTTGCCCAGTTGCTCTTCGAGCAACTGCTTCTCGCGGGCATCGACATGGCCGTCGGCCTTGGCCGCGGCCACCAGCGCCCGCAGGATGGCCTGGCTGTGCAGCTCGGCCTGCGGCGCGGGCAGGCGGTCGACCGTCTGCGGCAAGGCCGGTTGTGCGGCGCCAGCGGGTTGCTGCGAAGCCTGCCAATTGCCGTAGGCCTTGTAGGCAATCACGCCGAGCGCGGCCAGGCCGCCGTAGGTGATGACCTTGCTGCCGACCTTGCGCGCGCTCTTGTTGCCCAACAGCATGCCCAGCGCACCCGCCGCCAGGGCCCCGCCGCCTGCGCCCTTGAGCAGGGTACCCAGATCGCCTCCGCCGCCACCGCTGCCGCCCTTGGCACCACCGAGCAGGCCGCCCAGCGCACCACCCAGGCCACCACCGGTGGCGCCGCCACCTTTCTGTTGCAGCAGGTCCTGGCCGGATTTGAGCAGTTGATCGAGCAAGCCGCGGGTGTTCATAGAGGTGTCCTCTGTGCTGAATGGGGTCTTGATGCGACTCATTCTAGCGGTGCACGTTACCCGCACGCGGCGGACAGAGTGCTTCCGGATATTGCCGGCGGTGCGCCGGAAGATGACCTCTACAAAAAAGAATGGAGTAGGTTATTTTCGATAAACCCCAATGCTGAACGCTGTCGGTGCCCTTTCGATGATGACCCTGCGCCAGATCCGCCATTTCATTGCCGTCGCCGAGACCGGCTCGATTTCCGCCGCCGC
Organism: Pseudomonas sp. PDM14; assembly: GCF_014851905.1. Lineage (NCBI taxonomy): Bacteria > Pseudomonadati > Pseudomonadota > Gammaproteobacteria > Pseudomonadales > Pseudomonadaceae > Pseudomonas > Pseudomonas sp. PDM14. The sequence continues at coordinate 1,382,251 of NZ_JACVAQ010000002.1, forward strand.
CCAGGCCGTGTTCATTTCCCAGTCGACCCTGACCCTGGCCATCCAGCAACTGGAGGAGGAAATCGGCGTAAGCCTGTTCAACCGCCACGCCAAGGGCATGTCGCTGACCCACCAGGGCCACCAGTTCCTGCGTCAGGCGCACCTGATCCTGGCGACGGTGGAGAATGCCAAGCGCAGCCTGCAGCAGAGTACCGACCAGGTGGCCGGCAGCCTGACCATCGGCGTGACCAGCCTGGTCGCCGGCTACTACCTGGCCGACCTGATCACCCGTTTCCAGCGCGCCTACCCCAACGTGCAGGTGCGCGTGGTCGAGGACGAGCGCCCTTACATCGAGCACCTGCTGGTCAGCGGCGAGATCGACGTTGGCGTGCTCATCCTGTCCAACCTGGAGGACCGCCACGCCCTGCAGACCGAGGTACTGACCCACTCGCCGCACCGCCTGTGGCTGCCGGCACGGCACCCGCTGCTGGAACGCGACAGCATCAGCCTGGCCGACATTGCCAGCGAGCCGCTGATCCAGCTCAACGCCGACGAGATGGGCTTGCACACCCAGCGCATCTGGACCCGCGCCGGCATGAGCCCGCACGTGACCCTGCGCACCGCCTCGGTGGAAGCGGTGCGCAGTCTGGTCGCCGCCGGCCTGGGCCTGTCGATCCAGCCGGACATGACCTACCGGCCCTGGTCGCTGGAAGGCGACATCATCGAGGCGCGGCCGCTGGTCGACCTCAGCGAGCCGATGGACGTCGGCCTGGCCTGGCGCCGCGGCACCGCTCGGCCGGCCCTGGTCGATCCATTCCTGACCCTGGCGCGCGAACAGCCGCACAACCGCAAGGTATCGATTTAATCGAACGGTGCTTTCATTTTTAAGAATTTGTCGACCGCAGGCCCGGACTCTAGTCTCAGTTCCTTATGGACGCGGGGCCTGCGGATCACCGGAGGCTCCATGGATCAAGACGCGAAAAGAAGAAATCAGAAAATGAGCGTACCCACCCTGCACAGCGCCTTGCTGATCGACGGCCACCTGGTCGACGGGGACGGTATCGCCGAGTCGATCATCAACCCGGCCAGCGGCGAAGTACTCACGCAGATCGCCGAGGCCTCGCTGGAACAGGTCGAGGCAGCGGTGATCGCCGCCCACCGCGCCTTCTCCAGCTGGTCGCGGACCACCCCGGCACAACGTGCAGCGGTGCTGCTGGCCATCGCCGACGCCATCGAGCAGCACGCCGACCCGCTGTCACGCCTGGAAGCGCTGAACTGCGGCAAGCCGTTGCATCTGGCCCGCGAGGACGACCTCAGCGCGACTGCCGACGTGTTCCGCTTCTTCGCCGGCGCGGTGCGCTGCCAGCAGGGCCAGCTCGCCGGCGAATACATCCCTGGCCACACCAGCATGGTGCGCCGTGACCCGGTCGGCGTGGTCGCTTCCATCGCACCGTGGAACTACCCGCTGATGATGGCGGCCTGGAAGATCGCCCCGGCCCTGGCCGCCGGCAACACACTGATCTTCAAACCCTCGGAACACACCCCGCTGTCGATCCTGGCCCTCGCCCCACTGCTGGCGGACATCCTGCCGCCCGGGGTGATCAACATCCTCTGCGGTGGCGGCGAAGGCGTCGGCAGCCAGTTGGTCGGCCACCCGAAGGTGCGCATGGTGTCGCTGACCGGCGATATCGTCACCGGGCAGAAGATCCTGCAGAGCGCCGCGCGCACGCTCAAACGCACCCACCTGGAACTGGGCGGCAAGGCGCCGGTGATCGTCTGCAACGACGCCGACCTCGCCGCGGTGGTCCAGGGCGTGCGCACCTACGGCTACTACAACGCCGGCCAGGACTGCACCGCCGCCTGCCGCATCTACGCCCAGGCCGGCATTCACGACCGCCTGGTCGCCGAGCTGGGCGAGGCCGTGGCAAGCATTCGCTTCGCCCGCAAGAAGGATGCGGACAACGAGATCGGCCCGCTGATCAGCGCCCGCCAGCGCGACCGCGTGGCCAGCTTCGTCGAGCGTGCCCTCGGCCAGCCGCATATCGAACGGGTCACCGGTGCCGCCGCGCATTCCGGCGCCGGCTTCTATTACCAGCCAACGCTGCTCGCCGGCTGCAAGCAGAGCGACGAGATCGTCCAGCGCGAAGTGTTCGGCCCGGTGGTGACCGTGACCCGCTTCGACGAGCTGAGCCAGGCGGTCGACTGGGCCAACGACTCCGAGTACGGCCTGGCCAGCTCGGTGTGGACGCAGAACCTGGACAAGGCCATGCAGGTCGCTGCGCGCCTGCAGTACGGCTGCACCTGGATCAACACCCATTTCATGCTGGCCAGCGAGATGCCGCACGGCGGCCTCAAACGCTCCGGCTACGGCAAGGACCTGTCCAGCGACTCGTTGCAGGACTACAGCGTGGTGCGCCACATCATGGCGCGCCACGGACAACAACTAGACTGACCCACAGCCGGCTCGGCGCCATCGGCCGAACGACATTCACTGCCCCTGATAACGAAGCCAACAAGAGGGAAATCCAATGTCCGCGCAGAAAACCGCAGCGCCGAGCGCAGCCAAACTGGCTGTGCTCAGCGCACTGACCACCGCCCTGCTGGCCAGCACCGCCATCCAGGCCGCCGAACCACTGCAATCCCTGGGCAAGGCCGAAGGCCAGCTCGACATCATCGCCTGGCCCGGCTACATCGAGCGCGGCGAAACCGACAAGGGCTACGACTGGGTCACGAAGTTCGAAGAGGACAGCGGCTGCAAGGTCAACGTCAAGACCGCCGCCACCTCCGACGAGATGGTCAGCCTGATGGCCAAGGGCGGCTACGACCTGGTCACCGCCTCGGGTGACGCCTCGTTGCGCCTGATCGCCGGCAAGCGCGTGCAGCCGGTCAACATCGCCCTCATCGGCAACTGGAAGAACGTCGACGAGCGCCTCAAGGACGCGCCCTGGCACACCGTCGCCGGGCAGCACTACGGTACGCCCTACCAGTGGGGCCCGAACGTGCTGATGTACAACACCAACGTGTTCAAGGAGGCGCCGACCAGCTGGAAGGTGCTGTTCGAGGAACAGACCCTGGCCGACGGCAAGAGCAACAAGGGCCGCGTGCAGGCCTACGACGGCCCGATCTACATCGCCGACGCCGCGCTGTACCTGAAGAGCACCCAGCCGGCGCTGGGCATCGACGACCCCTACCTGCTCAACGAGGAACAGTACGCCGCCGCGCTCGATCTGCTGCGCAAGCAGCATCCGCAGATCCACCGCTACTGGCACGACGTGACCGTGCAGATGAACGACTTCAAGAACGAAGGCGTGGTCGCCTCCAGCGCCTGGCCGTACCAGGTCAACGCCCTGCAACTGGAGAAGCAGCCGATCGCCTCCACCGTGCCGGTCGAAGGTGCCACCGGCTGGGCCGACACCACCATGCTGCACGCCGAGGCCAAGCACCCGGTGTGTGCCTACAAGTGGATGGACTGGTCGCTGACCAACAAGGTGCAAGGTGACGTGGCCGCCTGGTTCGGCTCGCTGCCGGCGGTGCCGGCCGCCTGCCAGGGTAACGAACTGCTCGGCGCCGAGGGCTGCAAGACCAACGGCTTCGACAATTTCGCCAAGATCGCCTTCTGGAAAACCCCGCAGGCCGAAGGTGGCAAGTACGTGCCCTACAGCCGCTGGACCCAGGACTACATCGCCATCATGGGCGGCCGCTGAAAGCCGCTCTGGCGGCTGCTACGCAGGCCTGATCCATGCCCGGGCAGTGCTCGGAATCCTCACGTACTTGAGTACGCTGCGGTTCCTGCGCGCTGGCCGGACACGGCTGAGGCCCGCTCGCGACGCTGCCAGAACGACTTTCGAAACTCGACGTACTCGTAGGGTGGACGACGCCTTTCCGTCCACCAACCGGCACCACTGAACCACTCGACAATCACCACGGCGGCGCACGCGTCATCCCCCACCCCCTCCCAGAGAGGGGCGTGCCGTGTCGTCCGTTTCACCGTTGTACATCCACCGCCGACCTGCCTGTCCCGTGTCGGCAAACCCTGGCGGCAACCGGCGGTGGATGGCTTTTCTCCTGGAGCGCTTTACATGACCCTTGCAGTGCAATTCACCGATGTGTCCCGCGTGTTCGGCGACGTCAAAGCCGTCGACCGGGTTTCCATCGACATCCAGGACGGCGAATTCTTCTCCATGCTCGGCCCCTCCGGGTCGGGCAAAACCACCTGCCTGCGCCTGATCGCCGGTTTCGAGCAGCCCAGTGCCGGCTCCATCCGCATTCACGGCGCCGAGGCCGTGGGCCTGGCGCCCTACCAGCGCGACGTCAACACGGTGTTCCAGGACTATGCGCTGTTCCCGCACATGAACGTGCTCGACAACGTCGCCTACGGCCTCAAGGTCAAGGGCGTGGCCAAGGCCGAGCGCCTGGCCCGCGCCGAGGAATCCCTGGCCCTGGTCGCCCTCGGCGGCTACGGCGCGCGCAAACCGGCGCAGCTCTCCGGCGGCCAGCGTCAGCGCGTGGCGCTGGCCCGTGCGCTGGTCAACCGGCCACGGGTGTTGCTGCTCGACGAGCCCCTCGGCGCCCTCGACCTCAAGCTGCGCGAGCAGATGCAAAGCGAGTTGAAGAAGCTGCAGCGTCAGCTGGGTATCACCTTCATTTTCGTCACCCATGACCAGACCGAAGCGCTGTCCATGTCCGACCGCGTGGCAGTGTTCAACAAGGGCCGCATCGAGCAGGTCGACACCCCGCGCAACCTGTACATGCAGCCGGCGACTCCCTTCGTCGCCGAGTTCGTCGGTACCTCCAACGTGCTGCGCGGTGAACTGGCGCTGCAGCTGACCGGCAGCGAGCGACCCTTTTCGATACGCCCGGAACACATCCGCTTCGCCGGACAAACGCCGGCCAGTGGCGAGGTGCAACTCACCGGCGTGCTGCACGACATCCAGTACCAGGGCGCAGCAACCCGCTACGAGCTGCGTCTGCAGAGCGGGCAGAACCTCTGCCTGAGCCAGGCCAACAACCAGTGGAACGCCAGCGATGCCAGCGTGCAGACTGGCCAGCCGGTGACCGTATGCTGGGCCCGCGACGCCATGGTCGCCCTGCGCGAGGACGCCTGAGATGAGCGCGACCCTCGCCCACCCGGCAGCCGCCGACAGCCCGCTGCGGCGCCTGTCCGGCTTGCTCTACCGCAAGCCCAACCTGTACCTGTCGCTGCTGCTGATCCCGCCGCTGCTGTGGTTCGGCGCGATCTACCTCGGCTCGCTGCTGACCCTGCTGTGGCAGGGCTTCTACACCTTCGACGACTTCAGCATGACGGTCACCCCGGACCTGACCCTGAGCAACTTCAGCGCACTGTTCCAGCCGGCCAACTTCGACATCATCCTGCGCACCGTGGGCATGGCCGTGGCGGTGTCGCTGGCCAGCGGGGTGGTGGCCTTCCCCATCGCCTACTACATGGCACGCTACACCAGCGGCAAGACCAAGGCGTTCTTCTACATCGCGGTGATGATGCCGATGTGGGCCAGCTACATCGTCAAGGCCTACGCCTGGACCCTGCTGCTGGCCAAAGGCGGCGTGGCCCAGTGGTTCGTCGACGTGCTCGGCCTGGCGCCACTGCTGCAGGCCGTGCTCGACACGCCCGGCGTCGGTGGCAGTACCCTGTCGACCTCACACCTGGGGCGCTTCCTGGTGTTCGTCTACATCTGGCTGCCGTTCATGATCCTGCCGATCCAGGCCTCCCTGGAACGCCTGCCGCCGAGCCTGTTGCAGGCCTCCGCCGACCTCGGCGCCAAGCCGCGGCAGACCTTCTTCCAGGTGATCCTGCCGCTGTCGATTCCAGGCATCGCCGCCGGCTCGATCTTCACCTTCAGCCTGACCCTGGGTGACTTCATCGTGCCGCAGCTGATCGGCCCGCCGGGCTACTTCATCGGCAGCATGGTCTACGCCCAGCAGGGCGCCATCGGCAACATGCCGATGGCCGCCGCCTTCACCCTGGTGCCGATCGTGCTGATCGCCGTCTACCTGTCCATCGTCAAGCGTCTGGGGGCCTTCGATGCACTCTGAAAAAGCTTCCTGGGGCCTGAAACTGACCGCCTGGGGCGGGTTGCTGTTCCTGCACTTCCCGATCCTGATCATCTTCCTCTACGCCTTCAACACCGAGAGCGCGGGCTTCAGCTTTCCGCCCAAGGGCTTCACCCTGCACTGGTTCAGCGTCGCCCTGGCGCGCCCGGACGTGCTCGAGGCGGTGAAGCTGTCGGCACAGGTAGCCGCCCTGGCCACGCTGATCGCCATGATCCTCGGCACTCTGGCAGCGGCCGCGCTGTACCGGCGGGATTTCTTCGGCAAGGAAAGCATCTCCATGCTGCTGATCCTGCCCATCGCCCTGCCCGGCATCATCACCGGCATCGCCCTGCTGTCGGCGTTCAAGAACCTCGGCATCGAGCCGGGTTTCCTGACCATCGTCATCGGCCACGCCACGTTCTGCGTGGTGATCGTCTACAACAACGTCATCGCGCGCTTGCGCCGCACCTCGCACAGCCTGATCGAGGCGAGCATGGACCTGGGAGCCGACGGCTGGCAGACGTTCCGCTACATCATCCTGCCCAACCTCGGCTCGGCGCTGCTGGCCGGCGGCATGCTGGCGTTCGCCCTGTCGTTCGACGAGATCATCGTCACCACCTTCACCGCCGGCCACGAGAAAACCCTGCCGATCTGGCTGCTCAACCAGCTGGCGCGCCCACGTGACGTGCCGGTGACCAACGTGGTGGCGATGCTGGTGATGCTGGTGACCATGCTGCCGATCCTCGGCGCCTATTACCTGACCCGCGGCGGCGAAAGCGTCGCCGGCAGCGGCAAGTAGTGCTTTTCCTCCCCTCGCCCTCTGGGAGAGGGACTAACTCATGAAGCAATAGCGACAACGAGGTTCAAGCGATGCAAACCAAACTGCTGATCAATGGCCAGCTGATCGCTGGCGAAGGCCCCGCACAAGCCGTGCTCAATCCCTCGCTGGGTAGCACGCTGGTGGAAATCGCCGAGGCCAGCGAAGCCCAGGTCGACGCCGCCGTGCGTGCCGCCGACGCCGCCTTCGGCGAGTGGTCGCAGACCGCGCCGAAGGACCGCGCCACCCTGCTGCTGCAGGTCGCCGACGCCATCGACGCCCATGCCGAAGAGCTCGCCCGCCTGGAGTCGGACAACTGCGGCAAGCCTTACAGCGCCGCGCTGAACGACGAACTGCCGGCGGTCGCCGACGTGTTCCGCTTCTTCGCCGGGGCCAGCCGCTGCCTGTCCGGTTCGGCCGCAGGCGAATACCTGCCCGGCCACACCTCGATGATCCGCCGCGACCCGATTGGCGTGGTCGCCTCCATCGCGCCGTGGAACTACCCGCTGATGATGGCCGCGTGGAAACTCGCCCCGGCCCTGGCCGCCGGCAACTGCGTGGTGCTCAAGCCGTCGGAGCAGACGCCGCTGACCGCGCTGAAGCTGGCCGAGCTGTTCACCGGTATCTTCCCCGCCGGCGTGGTCAACATCGTCTTCGGCCGCGGCAGCAGCGTCGGCCAGACCCTGACCACGCATCCCAAGGTGCGCATGGTCTCGCTGACCGGCTCGATCGCCACTGGCGCGAACATCATCAGCAGCACCGCCGACAGCGTGAAACGCATGCACATGGAACTGGGCGGCAAGGCGCCGGTGATCATCTTCGACGACGCCGACATCGACGCCGCCGTGGAGGGCATCCGCACCTTCGGCTTCTACAACGCCGGCCAGGACTGCACCGCCGCCTGCCGCATCTATGCGCAAAAGGGCATCTACGAGCAGTTCGTGAAGAAGCTCGGCGAGGCGGTGAGCAGCATCAAGTACGGCCTGCAGGACGAGGAAGGCACCGAGCTCGGCCCGCTGATCAGCGCCGCCCACCGCGACCGGGTCAGCGCCTTCGTCGAGCGAGCGCGGGGCATCCCGCACATCGAGGTGGTCACCGGCGGCAAGGCCGTCGACGGCCCCGGCTTCTTCTACCAGCCGACCGTGCTGGCCGGCGCCCAGCAGGACGACGAAATCGTACGCCGCGAGGTGTTCGGCCCGGTGGTCTCGGTCACCCAGTTCAACGATGAAGCCCAGGTGCTGGAGTGGGCCAACGACTCCGACTACGGCCTGGCCTCCTCGCTGTGGACCAACGACGTTGGCCGTGCCCACCGCCTCTGCGCGCGGCTGCAGTACGGCTGCACCTGGGTCAACACGCACTTCATGCTGGTCAGCGAAATGCCCCACGGCGGCGTGAAGCTGTCGGGCTACGGCAAGGACATGTCCATGTATGGCCTGGAGGACTACACGGCGATCCGCCATGTGATGTTCAAGCACTGAGCCCACGCCGGCCCCGTGCGGGGCCGGCCCTCCCTGCGCCGTCCGGCGATAGAAAAAACCTTGCGACACCGCGCAGAAAAACAATCGTGGCCCGGCTTGCCGAGAAAAATTACAGGTGTAATCTAAAAATGAATTACAACCTGAATATAACCCAGCTACCCGGAGAAACACCCATGACCTCGTCCAGCACCCTCGGCACAGCCCTCATCACCGGCGCCTCTTCCGGCATCGGCGCCACCTATGCCGAACGCCTCGCCCGCCGCGGTTACGACCTGCTGCTGGTGGCCCGCGACCAGCAGCGCCTGGAACAACTGGCCGCGCAACTGCGCGACGCCCACGGCGTGCAGGTGGACATCCTCAAGGCCGACCTGACCCAGCGCGCCGACCTGCGCGCCGTGGAACAGCGCCTGGCCAGCGACGCGTCGATCAGCCTGCTGGTGAACAACGCCGGCGTGGCGCAGAACGGCGCGCTGAGCGACGCCGACCCGGATGCGGTCGATGCGCTGATCCAGCTCAACGTGGTCGCCCTCACCCACCTGTCATCGGTGGCCGCTGCGGCGTTCGGCAAGGCCGGGCGCGGCGCGATCATCAACCTGGCCTCGGTGGTGGCGCTGATTCCGGAAATGTTCAACGCCGTCTACAGCGCCTCGAAAGCCTACGTGCTGAGCCTGACGCAGACCCTCAACCACGAAGTAGCCGGCAAAGGCGTACGCGTGCAAGCCGTGCTGCCAGGCATCACCCGCACGGAAATCTGGGAGCGCTCGGGCATCGATGCCGCCCACCTGGACCCGCGCATGATCATGGAAGCGGGCGAGATGGTCGACGCCGCGCTGGCCGGTTTCGACCAGGGCGAACTGGTGACCATCCCCTCGCTGCCCGAGGCTGCCGACTGGGCCGCCGTGGTCGAGGCGCGCACCAAACTCGGCCCGAACATGTCACGCAACGAAGCCGCCGCGCGCTACAAGGTCGCGGGCTGATCCCGACGCAACGGCCCCGTGCTCTCAGCGCGGGGCGATGTGCGCGACCATCAGCTGCACGCTCTCGCGGCCCTGGTACTCGTTGACGTCGAGTTTGTAGGCCAGCTCGACCCAACGCAGCGTCGGGTTCGGCCACAGGTCGCGGTCGATGTTGAACGCGATGCCATCCAGGGTCTGCCCGCCGCACTCGGTCTTCAGCACCAGCTTCAGGTGCTTTTCGCCGACCAGGCGCTGGCTGACGATCTGGAACACGCCGTGGAACAGCGGCTCGGGAAAGTGCTGACCCCAGGGCCCGGCATGGCGCAGCGCCTTGGCCAGTTCCAGGTGGAACTCCTCGACACCCAACTGGCCGTCCGACAGCAGGCGCTCGGTGAGGTCCTCTTCGCTCAGCTGACGGCGCACTTCGGCATCGAAGGCCGCGGCAAACGCGCCGTAGTTTTCCTGCGGCAGTGACAGGCCGGCGGCCATGGCATGCCCGCCGAACTTGCTGATCAGCCCCGGATGCTTGGCCGCCACAGCGTCCAGCGCATCACGAATGTGCAGCCCCGGTACCGAGCGCGCCGAGCCCTTGAGCAGCCCCTCGCCGGCATCGGCAAAGGCGATGGCCGGGCGGTGGTAACGCTCCTTCAGACGCGAGGCGAGGATGCCGATCACGCCCTGGTGCCAGTCCGGTTCGAACAGGCACAGGCCGAACGGCATATCCTCGACACGCAGGTCCTTGAGCTGGGCCAGCGCCTCGCGCTGCATGCCCTGCTCGATGCTCTTGCGGTCCTTGTTCAGCTCGTCGAGCTGCTGGGCCATGTCGCGCGCCAGCGCCTCGTCGTCGCACAGCAGGCACTCGATGCCCAGGCTCATGTCGTCCAGGCGCCCCGCCGCATTCAGGCGCGGGCCGAGAATGAAACCGAGGTCGGTGGAGGTGATGCGCCCATGCTGACGCCCGGCAACCTCGAGGATCGCCCGCAGACCGGCGCGTGCCCGCCCGGCACGGATGCGTGCCAGGCCCTGGTGGACGAGGATGCGGTTGTTGGCGTCCAGCGGCACCACGTCGGCGACGCTGCCCAGCGCCACCAGATCGAGTAGCTCACCGAGGTTCGGACCGGTCTGGCTTGGCCCGTTTGCTGTCGGCTCGGCGAAGCGGCCCAGCTCACGCAGTCGGGCGCGCAGGGCCAACAGCACGTAGAACATCACCCCGACGCCGGCCAGCGCCTTGCTCGGGAAGCCGCAGCCGGGTTGGTTGGGGTTGACGATGGCGTCCGCCGCCGGCAGCTCCGGCCCCGGCAGGTGGTGATCGGTAACCAGCACTTTGAGCCCCGCCGCCTTGGCCGCCGCCACGCCGTCGACGCTGGAGATACCGTTGTCCACGGTCAGCAGCAGGTCGGGCGTGCGCGTCAGCGCCACGGCGACGATCTCCGGGGTCAGGCCGTAGCCGTACTCGAAACGATTGGGCACCAGGTAGTCGACATGCGCCGCACCGAGCATGCGCAGGCCGAGCACGCCGACGGTGCTGGCGGTGGCGCCGTCGGCATCGAAGTCGCCGACGATGAGAATGCGCTGGCGCTGATCCACGGCCTGCACCAGCAGCTCGACGGCGGCGTCGATGCCGCTCAGTTGCTGATAAGGGATCAACCGCGCCAGGCTCTTGTCCAGCTCGGCCTCGGACAGCACGCCGCGAGCGGCATACAGGCGCGTCAGCAGAGGCGGCAGGTTGCCCAAGTCAGGCAGCGTGGCGGGCAGTGGGCGGGGATCGATGCGCATGAAAAAACCATGTAGAGCGGGTGAACCCGCGTGAATGATGGCTCCTACGCATGGCGTGGAACCCTTACAGGGACGCTCCGTGCCCCGGCATACCTGGGCTGTACGCGGAGCGTCCGGGCGGCGTTCCCACGCGGAGCCTGGGAACGATCAACTCTCAACCAACTTCAATAATGCCTGCCGCGCTTTGCCTGGGAAGCCTTCGTGGGACGCTTCGCGCCCGGCGAATGCCGCTAGGGCGCGACACACCCGATCAACCGCGAGTCAGCCAGCGCCGCGGTGCGGTGCACGGTGGCCGCCTGGTACTCAGCATCGGCGAGCATGCGCAAAAACGCATCCCTGCTCGGGTAACGCACCAGCAGCACCTCATCCCAGTGTTCGCCGGGCGGAGCGATCAGCGCCACGCGCGCCTGGGCCAGGACCTCCACCCTGCCGCCCACGCTCTGCACCTTGGCCAGAGCCGTGCGACTGTAACGGGCGTACGCCTTGCGGCCACTGCAGGCCTCGTGCTCACTGCCTTGCGGGTAACGCGCCTGCTCCTGATAGCGCAACAGGTTGAGCATGAGGATCGGTTCATCGGCCGGCATGCTCCGGGCAAATTCGTCCAGCTGTTCGCGGCTTGGATTGAGGGTCGACATGCGGTTCTCCATCTGGTGAAAACCAGCAGCCTGCGCAGGCTGGCACAGCGGGTCAATCTTCATCAGCGCCGGTGATGACCACATCGGGCAACACCGGCGGTAACCGATCAGCGCTCGCCAGCCAGCCACTCCAGGGGAATTTCATGCTGGCCGCGCTCGTCGGTGACGAACAGTTCGCCGTCGCTGATCATCACGCTCCAGCTGATCGAGCGCGGCAGGTCGCGGGCGAGGTTTTCCAGGGCTTCCTGCTGCACGCCAACGACGTTGATGTTCTTCAGGTTGCGCACACTGTCGAGCACCTTGGTCTGCCACACGCGCAGGCTGCCATAGGCCACCAGGCTGAACTTCTCGGTGCGTCGCGAGCACCAGGTGATGCGCTCGGCATCCGGCTGGCCGACTTCGATCCAGTGCAGCACACGGTCGTCCAGGCTCTTCTCCCACAGCGCCGGCTCGTCGATATCCGACAGGCCACGGCCGAAGGCCAGTTGCGCGTGGTACCAGAGGGCGTAGGCGATCAGGCGCACGGCCAGGCGTTCCTCGGTTTCCGACGGGTGCTTGGCGACGGTGAAACGCAGGTTCTCGTAGATGCTGCGGTCGATGTCGGTGAGGTTGAGGTCGACTTTGTAAGGCGTGGCTTGCAGGGCCATGGGCGGGCTTCTTGGCTGTCCGGAAAGGCGGCAAGTCTACTCCGAAACCACCCTTACAGGGTGCTCGCCACGCCGCGCCCGCCGCATCAGGCAGCCAGTTCGACGCGGTTGCGACCCTTGGCCTTGGCCACGTAGAGCGCCTTGTCCGCCCGCGACATCAGGCCGAACAGGTCGGCATCGGTCGGACGGGTGGTCGCCACGCCGATACTGACGCTAAGGCTGTCCGGCTGCTGGAACGGCAGCTCGGCGAAGGCCTGACGAATGCGCTCGGCCACCCGTACCGCGGTGGTCGGGTCGGCATTCTCCAGCACGCAGGCGAACTCCTCGCCGCCGAGACGGCCGAACACGTCCTGCTTGCGCATGCTGGCGGCGATGATGCGGCTGAAATCGACCAGCACCTCGTCGCCGGTGGCGTGGCCGAAGGAGTCGTTGAGGCGTTTGAAATAGTCCAGGTCGCAGACCAGCAGCGACACCGGCTCGCCGTGGGCGCGGCAGCGGTTGAGCAGTTGCTCGCCGGAAGCGATGAACGCACGGCGGTTGCCGATGCCGGTCAACGGGTCGCTGAAGGCCGCCGACTTGTACTGCAGCTCGGCGCGTTCCTTGACCATGGCCAGGGTGACGAAGGCGATGCCGGTGGCGTAAAGCAGCGTCTCGAAGATCAGCAGGGCGAAGAAGCTGCTGCTCTCGCCGTCGAGCACGCTCTGGAACGGCTCGCCCCGGTCGAACAGCACGCGCCCCGCGTAGAACGCGGTGTGCACCAGCATCAACACCAGCGCTGGACGAATCGACACCGCCAGCAACTGACGGTTGCGCCACAGCTCGAACGCAGCGAGTGCGGTGTACGCCGCGGTGAGCAGCGAGCTGAGCAGAATCCGCGCCGGCAGCGACTCGTAGAAGGCCGGAAGCAGGCAGGCCAGCAGCCAGATCGCGCTGCCGGCAGCGATGCCTGGCAGGTGCGGGCGGCGGCCGGCGAACACGCGCATGGCGGTCCAGTTCATCGCCCCGCAGAGCAGCAGCACGACGTTGCCGATGATGATCGGCACGAAGTCGATGCCCATGCCACGCAGGCTGCCGAGCACCGCGGAGAAGGTGCCGAGCAGCAGCATCGCCGCCATGTAGCCAAGCGTCGATTCCCGCCGCCCATGCCGCCAGGCATGCAGCATGAGAATACCCAGCAGGGTGAGGATGTAGATGTCGACCAGCACCAGGGTCGGAATATTCAGGCTCATGAAGGAGAGAGCGGTGCTGGAGAAGGTCGGTTCACTGTCGGCGGCTTCGAAGCGGGATGAAAATGTGAAGTGGCCGACACTTTAAGGCGCCAGAAGCCTGACGCCAAGCGACAAACGCCGAGCCAGAGCGCCGCGCGTCGAATCGCCCGCACCCAGTCGGCCCGGCTAATACCCGACGACCGGCGGCGTTCCTGACGCAAGGCTCAGGAAATCAGGCCTGCGAAGGCACCTGGCGCGGTCGACTGAACGCCGCATACAGCACCCCGCACAGCGCCCCGAACAGGTGGTACTCGAAGGAAATGCCCTGGCTCGGCAACAGGCCGAACCACCAGCCGCCGTAATAGATCAGCACCAGCAGTGCGATCAGCAGGCTGCCCAGGCTACGCTGGAACCAGGCCTGGGCCAGCAACAACGCCCACAGACCGAACAGCCAGCCGCTGGCCCCCAGGTGCATGCCCGGCCGCGCCAGCAACCAGACCAGCAATCCGCTGCCGAGGATGATGAACGCACTGGCCTGGATGAAATGACGCAACGACACCAGGCTCACCAACCAGCCCAGCACCAGCAACCCCGGCAGGTTGCCCCACAGGTGCAGCCAACCGGCATGCAGCCAGGGCGCAGCGACAATCCCCGGCAGGCTGCCCACGCTGCGCGGCAACACGCCCCAGGCATTCAGCGCCGCGCCGCTGAGGCTGTTGACCACCTGCAGCGCCACCATCAACGCGGCAATGCCGAGCAATACCTGCAGACGCGGGACGATCCAGGCTTTCACTTGCGTTGTGCTCCTTTGCTAACGATCGGTGCAGAGAGGTGTCGATTTAAGCGCAGAACGCCCGCCAGGCGACACCGCGTTCTCCCCAGGCCTGGCGCAATCGCATAGGCTTAGCGCCTGACCTACCCACAGGAACCCTCGATGACACCCAGCAAACCCCTCGCCGGCCTGAAAGTGGTCGAGCTCGGCACCCTGATCGCCGGCCCGTTCGCCTCGCGCATCTGCGCCGAGTTCGGTGCCGAGGTGATCAAGGTCGAGTCGCCCGATGGCGGTGACCCGCTGCGCAAGTGGCGCAAGCTGTACGAGGGCACGTCGCTGTGGTGGTTCGTGCAGGCGCGCAACAAGCAGTCGATCACCCTCAACCTCAAGCACGAGGATGGCCGCGCGGTGCTCAAGCAACTGCTGGCTGATGCGGACATCCTGATCGAGAACTTCCGCCCCGGCGTCCTGGAGAAGCTCGGCCTGGGCTGGGACGTGCTGCACGCACTCAACCCCAAGCTGGTGATGGTGCGCCTGTCCGGCTTCGGTCAGAGCGGGCCGCTGAAGGACCAGCCGGGCTTCGGCGCGGTCGGCGAGTCGATGGGCGGGCTGCGCTACATCACCGGGTTCGAGGACCGCCCGCCGGTGCGCACCGGCATCTCCATTGGCGACTCCATCGCCGCGCTGTGGGGCGTGATCGGCGCCCTGATGGCGCTGCGCCACCGCGAGGTGAATGGCGGCCAGGGCCAGGTGGTCGACGTGGCGCTGTACGAGGCGATCTTCGCCATGATGGAGAGCATGGTTCCGGAGTTCGATGTGTTCGGCTTCATCCGTGAGCGCAGCGGCAACATCATGCCCGGCATCACGCCCTCCTCCATCCACACCTGCGCCGACGGCAAGCACATCCAGATCGGCGCCAATGGCGACGCAATCTTCCAGCGCTTCATGCGCGCCATTGGCCGCGACGACCTGGCCGATGCGCCGGACCTGGCCGACAACGCCGGCCGCGATGCACGGCGCGACGAGCTGTACGGCATCATCGACCGCTGGGCCGCCAACCTGCCGCTGGCCGAGGTCGAAGCGGTGCTGGTCGGCGCCGAGGTGCCGGCCAGCCGTATCTACTCCGCCGAAGACATGTTCGCCGACCCGCAATACCTGGCCCGCGAGATGTTCCTCGCGGCCAAATTGCCGGACGGCAAGCCGTTCAAGATGCCCGGTATCGTGCCCAAGCTGAGCGACACACCGGGCAGCGTGGAGTGGACCGGTCCGCAACTCGGCGAACACAACGACCAGGTGCTCCGCCGCCTCGGCTACAGTGCCGAGCAGATCACCGCGCTGCGTGCCAGCGGCGCCATCTGACCCCATCGCCTGCTGCAGAAAGGAAGCCTGCATGACCCTCAAGCTCGACGCCCACGACCTCACCCGCGCCGTTAGCGCCGGCGTGCTCAACCCCGGCCAGGACCAGGCCCTGCTGGCCTTCCTGCGCCAGCAACCGGAGCAGCACGCCAGCTTCCAGCTGGCCCACGTCGCCTACTACTTCGGCGCCGTGCTGATCATGGGCGCCATGGGCTGGCTGCTCACCGAAGCCTGGATGAACGTCGGCGACATCGCCCTGCTGCTGATCGCCCTCGCCTACATCGGCCTGTTCACCGCCTGCGGTCTGAGCCTGTGGCGCCGCGGCCAGCAGATCCCCGGCGGCCTGCTCGGCGCGGTGGCGGTAAGCCTGACGCCGCTGGCGGTATTCGCAATCGAACGCCTCGCCGGCGTCTGGCCCATGGACGATGGCCAGGTCGACTACCACGATTACTACGTCTACGTGCAGGGCGGCTGGCTGGCGATGGAAGCCGCCACGGTGCTTGCCGGCCTGCTGATGCTGCGCCTGCTGCCGTTTCCGTTCATCGTCATGCCGATGGCCGTGGCGTTGTGGTTCATGTCCATGGACCTCAGCGAACTGTTTCACGGCGAGGCTTTCAGCTGGGAACAGCGCCGCGATGTGTCGCTGTGGTTCGGCTTCGGCCTGCTGCTGGTGTGCTTCGTGGTCGACGGCCGCACGCGCAAGGATTACGCCTTCTGGGGCTACCTGGCCGGGCTGCTGGCGTTCTGGGGCGGATTGAGCCTGTCCGACAGCGGCAGCGAATGGGGCAAGGCGCTGTACTGCCTGATCAACCTCGGCCTGATGGCCATCGCCGTGCTGCTGCGCCGCCCGCTGTTCATGGTCTTCGGCGCGCTGGGCGTGGCCGGCTACTTGGGCTACCTGTCGTACGAGGTATTCGAGGACTCGCTGCTGTTCCCCGTCGTGCTGACCCTGATCGGCCTGGGCGTGATCGGCCTCGGCCTGCTCTACCAGAAACGCCGCGACGCCCTCAGCGACGGCCTGCGCACGCGCCTGCCGGCAGCGCTGTTGAGGTTTCTCCCGGCTCTGCGCCGCTGAGCGGCCACCGCGCATGACGCTGGAAATTCTCATTTGAGAAGAACTACCATCCGCACACTCACAACTCTTGGGCGGCAGGCGGATGGCAGGTGAAGTTGTTCGGCTCTATAGCGACCACCACGGCTGGCTGACCGGTTGGCTGCGGCGGCGCATCGGCTGCTCGGCGCATGCCGCGGACATGGCCCAGGACACCTTCATGCGCCTGCTCCTGGCCGAGCGGGCCACGCGCCTGCCGAGCGAGCTGCGCGAGCCGCGGCATTTTCTGGTGACCATCGCCAAGCGGGTGATGGTCGACCACTTGCGCCGGCGTAGCCTGGAACAGGCCTACCTCGAAGCGCTCAGCCACCAGCCGCAGGCCGAACAGATCTCCCCGGAAGAACGCCTGCTGATCCTGGAAACCCTGCTGGCCCTGGACGCGATGCTCGACGGCCTCGGCAGCAAGGCCAAGCAGGCCTTCCTGCTGTCACAACTGGAAGGCCTCGGCTACAGCGAGATCGCCACGCGCCTGGGGGTATCGGTCAGCTCGGTGACCAAGTACATCGCCAAGGCCACCGAGCGCTGCCTGCTGTTCGCCCTGGATGCACAGCTGTGAGCGGCAGTGAAGCGCACGCGCAGCGCGCCGCCTTGAAAATGGCCGCCCACTGGCACGCCGTGCTCGGCAGCGAGCAGGCCGGCGAGGCGGACCATCGCGCCTGGCGCGACTGGCATGCGCAGCCGCTGAACCAGTGGGCCTGGCAACGGGTCGAGGCACTGCGCGTGCAACTGCGCAGCGTGCCCGGCGCCCTGGCTTACAGCACCCTGGACAACGCCCGCAGCAGCACGCCACTGCACCGGCGCAACGTGCTCAAGGGCCTGTTCGTGGTCGCCGGCGCGGGCGGCCTGGCCTGGACCGCGCGCGACAGCCTGCCGCTCGGCGAATGGCTGGCCGATTACCGTACCGCCACCGGCGAACGCCGGCGTGTCGACTTGGCAGACGGCAGCCGGCTGACCCTGAACACCGCCAGTTCGGTGGATATCCGCTTCGACGGCCAGCGCCGCCTGGTCGAACTGCGCAGCGGCGAAATCCTCATCGAAACCGCCAAGGACAGCGCCCGCCCCTTCATCGTGCAAACCCGCCAGGGCACGATCCGCGCCCTCGGCACACGCTTCATCGTGCGCCAGCACGCCGCCAGCAGCGAAGTCAGCGTGCTTGAACACGCCGTCGCAGTGCGCGGCCTTTCAGGCGCTGACGACGTCATCGTCCGGGCCGGGCAGACGCTGCATTTCGACGGCCACGCCACGCCCCACCCGCAACCTGCCGACCCGCTGCGCAGCGAATGGGCCCAGGGCCGCCTGGTGATCAGCGACTGGCGCCTCGACCAGTTGCTCGCCGAACTCGGCCGCTATCGCCCCGGCCTGCTCGGTTGCGACCCCAGCGTTGCCGGCCTGCGCCTGTCCGGCGCCTATCCACTGGATGACACCGACCGCGCCCTGGCCGCCATCGCCCGCGCGGTGCCGGTCGAGGTGGTCAGCCGCACGCGCTACTGGGTGCGCCTGGTGCCGCGCAGCTGAATCCGGCGCGTGCCGGACGGTTTTCGGTGTGGCAGTGCGCTTCACCCGTTTGCACCGCCCAGGCGCCACCGACCCCATGCGACGTGTACGCCGCCGATGAAAAAATTTTCGCTTCACCCTTGTCGGTTTCCAGGCGCTCGTACGACTCCCTGCAAAAGCCAAGAAATTCGCGGTTAGCCAGCCGTCTGCACAGCACTTTTCAGGAGTCCGCATGAAGCACACCCACGGGGCATTCACTCGCCATACGTCACCCAACCATGCTCGCCATCCGCTGGCCACGGCGCTGCTCGGCATCAGCCTGGCACTACACGGCGTGCTGCTGGCGCCGCTGTTCGTCGAAGGCTCGGCGGTGCACGCCGCTGGCGAACAACGCTACGACATCCCGGCAGGCCCGCTCGGCGTCGCCCTCAGTCGCTTCGCCGGCCAGGCCGGCGTGGTGCTGTCGTTCGACGCCCAGCTCACTGCCGGCAAGCAGAGCCCCGGTCTGCAGGGCGATTACAGCGTGACCCAGGGCTTCGCCCGGCTGCTCGGCAACAGCGGCCTGCAGGCGGTCGAGGAAAGCGACGGCGGCTACAGCCTGCGCGCCGCGGCCGAGAACGGCGCGCTGGCGCTGCCGGACGTGGCCATTACCGGCCGCGCCGACCAGGAAAGCGCCTGGGGCCCGGTCGATGGCTACGTCGCCACACGCAGCGCCAGCGCGACCAAGACCGATACGCCGCTGATCGAAACCCCCAGCTCGATCTCCGTTGTCACCCGCCAGCAGATCGAAGCCCAACAAGCCAAGACCGTGACCCAGGCGCTGCGCTATACGCCGGGCGTTACCGCCGAGATTTCCGGGCCGCAGTTCGCCACCGACTCACTGATCGTGCGCGGCTTCCAGCAGGGCACCGGGCGCATGCTGCGCGACGGCATGCGCACCTTCCTCAGTGACTATCTCGGCTGGGATGCCCCGGAGCCCTACGGCATAGAGCGCATCGAAGTGCTGCGCGGCGCCAGCTCGGTGCTGTACGGCGCCGCCGACCCAGGCGGCCAGGTCAACCTGGTGAGCAAGCGCCCACCACAGACGCCGCTGCACGCCATCCAGCTGCAGGGCGGCAGTTTCGACTACAAGCACGCCGCCTTTGACTTCGGTGGCCCGCTGGATGATCAGGGCGAGTGGAGTTACCGTCTGACCGGCCTGGTGCGTGACAGCAACGCCCAGACCGAGCATGTCGAGAACGAGCGCACCTACATTGCGCCCGCCCTGAGCTGGCGCCCGTCCGACGCCACCGAGCTGACCCTGCTTGGCGAGTACCAGCTGCAGAAAGGCAACTTCACCAACGGCGTACCAGCCCAGGGCACGGTGCTGAGCAACCCGAACGGCGACATCGACCGCGACTTCTACATCGGCGAACCCGATTACGACCGCGCCACCAACGAGAAGACCGCTGCCGGCTACGCCTTCGAGCACCGTTTCGACGAGGTGTGGAGCGTGCGGCAGAACCTGCGCTTCAGCCACTACCGCCACGACAGCAAGGAAATCGCCTTCAACGGCTGGACCGACGCCAGCCTGCGCAATGCCGACCGCTACGCCGAACTGCGCCAGGGCTCGGGCGACCTGTTCACCGTCGACAATCAGGTTCAGGCCCAGTTCGCCAGCGGCCCGGTGACGCGCACGGTACTGGCCGGCCTCGACTACAGCCACGGCGACTATGAACAGCAGCAGGCCTACGCCCTGGCCACGTCAATCGACGTGTTCAACCCGTCCTATGGCAATGGCAACCCGATCCTTTTCGAGCTGCCGGCGAGCGGCTACGAGCAGACCATCAAGCAGACCGGCCTGTACCTGCAGGACCAGCTCAAGTTCGACGAGCACTGGGTGCTGCTGCTCGGCGGGCGCTACGACTGGGTGAAGAACGACAACACCGCCGCCTGGGCCTCGGAACCGGTGCAACGCGACGAGAAATTCTCCGGTCGCGCCGGCCTGGTCTACCTGTTCGACAACGGCCTGGCGCCGTACCTCAGCCACTCCGAATCCTTCCTCCCCGCCGTGGGCAGGACTGCCGGCAATCAAGTGTTCGAACCCGAGGAAGGCGTGCAGTACGAAGTCGGCCTGAAGTACGAGCCGCCGGGCGGCAACAGCCTGTACACCATCGCCGCCTTCGAGCTGACCAAGGAGAACGTCAGCACCCCGGACCCGGAGAACCCGGGCAGCAGCATCCAGGAAGGCGAAATACGCTCGCGCGGCATCGAGCTGGAAGCCAAGACCCGCATCGGTCAAAGCCTCGACCTGCTGGCTGGCTACACCTGGAACGACGTCGAGGTGAGCGAATCGAACGAGCCCGCGATCAAGGGCAACCGACCATTCCGCGTGCCCGAGCACATCGCCTCGCTGTGGCTCGACTACCAAGTTCAGGGCGGCGCGCTAGCCGGGCTGGGCGTCGGGGGTGGCGTGCGCTACGTCGGCAGCACCTACGGCGACCGCAGCAACAGCTTCAAGGTGCCGTCATACACCGTGTTCGACGCCCTGCTGCGCTATGACCTGCGCTACCTGGACAGCAACCTGGACGGCCTCAAGCTCTCGCTGAACGCCACCAACCTGTTCGACAAGGAATACGTCGCTGCCTGCTTCAGCCTCAATGGCTGCCAGTTCGGCCAGGAACGCACGCTCTACGCCACCGTGGATTACGCCTGGTAATTCCCCCGCCGCGCAGGCCATCACGGCCTGCGCATCGCCTCCGCCTTGCTCCAGATCATCCCGGCCACGGCGTCTAGCAACTAGGGTTAGGCATAGACAGGCACGGGAGACGACTCATGGACCATTACCTCGTCATGCTGGCACTGCTGGTCGGCGGTTTTCTGCTGCTGGGCGTGGGCTTCAACAACCGCGAGCGGGAATGGGGGGTTCGCCTGATCGGCGCTGGCACCCTGGTGGTGCTCGCACCGATCGCGCTGAAGCTCTACATCACCCTGCACTAGGCCTGGCCGCACGGGCGGCGCACCCTACGGGTTTATGCCAACGCGCAGCCGTTTCGATAGCGGTGAACTAGGATTCGCCCTGCTGCCAGCGCTCGGCGGCGGCCTGGTCGCTGCCGCGGCCTTCCACCCAGCGTTCGCCGCTTGAGGTGGTTTCCTTCTTCCAGAACGGCGCGCGGGTCTTCAGGTAATCCATGATGAAGTTGCAGGCATCGAACGCGGCCTGGCGATGGGCGCTGGCGGTGCCGACAAAGACGATCGGCTCGCCCGGCGGCAGCTCGCCGACGCGGTGCACCAGCTCCACGCGCAACAGCGGCCAGCGCTGCTCGGCGTCGGCGACGATGGCGGCGAGCGCCTTCTCGGTCATGCCCGGATAGTGTTCGAGAAACATCCCGGACACCTCCTGACCATCATTGAAATCACGCACGTAGCCAACGAAGCCGACCACCGCGCCGATGCCCAGCTGCGCCGCGTGCAGGGCATTGAGCTCGGCACCGGGATCGAAGGCCGCTGTGGCCACGCGCACGGCCATCGCCTCAGCCTCCGGTGACGGTGGGGAAGAAGGCGATCTCGTCGCCGTCGCTGAGTTCGGTGTCCAGGGCGCACAGCTCCTGGTTGCGCGCACACATCAGGTTCGACTCGCCGAGCACCTGCCACACGCCACCACGGCTGAGCAGGTGCTGACGCAGCTCGTCGAGGGTACCGAGGGCGGCGCGCTGCAGCTGCTCGCCATCGAGGCCGAGGGTTTCCCGGTAGCGGGCGAAGTACTGCACGCGGATCACGAGGCGTCCTCCGCCTTGAACGTGCCGCTCTTGCCGCCGGACTTCTCCAGCAGGCGCACGTTCTCGATGATCATGCCGCGGTCCACCGCCTTGCACATGTCGTAGATCGTCAACGCAGCGACGCTGGCGGCGGTCAGTGCTTCCATCTCCACACCGGTCTGCCCGGCCAGTTTGCAGCGCGCCTGGATGCGCACGGCGTCGCGGCCTTCGGCGCTCAGCTCGAGCTTGACGCTGGTCAGCAGCAGCGGGTGGCACAGGGGGATCAACTCATGGGTTTTCTTCGCCGCCTGGATCCCGGCGATGCGGGCCACGGCGAACACGTCGCCCTTGGGGTGGCCGCCGGCGACGATCAGTTCCAGGGTTTCCGGGCGCATGCGCACCAGGGCTTCGGCCACGGCCTCGCGCGAGGTCACCGCTTTGTCGGTGACGTCGACCATGTTGGCGCGGCCTTGGGAATCGAGATGGGTCAGCACAGTCTTGCTCCGGGTGAGGTGCGCCGATTGTAACGCCGGGCACAGGGAGCGCGCTGCATTTCCCCCTCCCCGCGGGGAGAGGGAATGCGCGGTAGAGGATTACATATGGGTTTCGGCGTACTCGGCCAGCACCGAGCGCGGCACACCCTGCAGGGTGATGTGCACGCCGTGGGGGAAGTCCTTGAAGCGCTCCGTGAGGTAGGTCAGGCCGGAACTGGTGGCGGACAGGTACGGCGTGTCGATCTGCGCCAGGTTGCCCAGACAGATCACCTTCGAGCCGGTGCCGGCGCGGGTGATGATGGTCTTCATCTGGTGCGGGGTGAGGTTCTGGCACTCGTCGATGAGGATCAGGCTGTGCTGGAAGCTGCGCCCGCGGATGTAGTTGAGCGATTTGAACTGCAGCGGCACCTTCTGCAGGATGTAGTCGACGCTGCCGTGGGTGCTCTCGTCATCCGAATGCAGGGCCTCCAGGTTGTCGGTGATGGCGCCCAGCCACGGCTCCATTTTTTCCGCTTCGGTGCCGGGCAGGAAGCCGATGTCCTCGTCCAGGCCCTGCACGCTGCGGGTGGCGATGATGCGTCGGTAGCGCTTGCTGACCATGGTCTGCTCGATGGCTGCGGCCAGCGCCAGGATGGTCTTGCCCGAACCGGCGGCGCCGGACAGGTTGACCAGGTGGATGTCCGGATCAAGCAGCGCGAACAGCGCCAGCGACTGGTAGATGTCCCGCGGCTTGAGGCCCCAGGCCTCCTGATGCATCAGCGGCTCCTGGTGCAGGTCGAGGATGGTCAGGGTGCTGCCTTCGATGCCTTTGACCCAGCCGACGAAGCCCTGCTCGTCGATGATGAATTCGTTGACGTGCACTGCCGGCAGGTTGTCGGTGAGCTGCACCTGATGCCAGGTACGACCATGGCCCTGGCGGGTCTCGACCTTGCTCACGCGGTCCCAGAAGGAGCCGCTCATGGTGTGATAACCCTGCGACAGCAGGTTGACGTCATCCACCAGCTGGTCGGTGTGGTAGTCCTCGGATTCGATGCCGCAGGCGCGCGCCTTGAGGCGCATGTTGATGTCTTTGGTGACCAGCACCACCGGCGAGCCGCTGCGTCGGCTCTGCAGCTCCACCAGCTGGTTGATGATCTTGTTGTCGTTGAGGTGCTCGGGCAGCCAGGTGATCGGCTCCGCGCGCTTGCTCATGAGGATCGACAGGAAACCCTGCGGGCCGCTCTTGCCACGCTGGATGGGCACACCTTGCTCGACCTGCTCGGGGGTCGCCTCGCCCAGCACCTTGTCGATCAGGCGGATCGCCTGGCGGCATTCGGCGGCGACGCTGTGCTTGCCGGTCTTGAGGTTATCCAGCTCCTCGAGCACGGTCATGGGGATGGCGACGTGGTGCTCTTCGAAGTTCAGCAGGGCGTTGGGATCGTGGATCAGGACGTTGGTGTCGAGGACATAGAGGGTGGGCTGGGTGGAGCGGTTGCGTCCGTGATCATCCATACTCGGTCACCTTATCGAGAGGCCAGACGACGGGCAGATGCCGCCCGTCGCGAAGGGCCGCCGACCTCCCAGAACCGGCTGAGAGGCGCAAGCAAGGTGATGGCCAATGGACGCCACCTGTGCTGCAGGGTTCGGCGGTCTGTCTTCGTTAATACTCCATTCCAGATGACAGGAAAAAGACTTTTTCATCTCGATGAAGCTTTTTTGTCGCAGCGACGAATAACCCTTGGCGGGCACGTTTCACGTCGTTAAAGTCGGAAGTCCTGCGGCATCCTGTCGCGAGCTTTTCTCCCGCGTCGCCATCCCGTTCCAGCCCCGTCTCAATCGACACCTCAGACCTGCCGGCAAATATCTTGCAACGCCGCCAGCGCCGACAAAGCACCTGCCAATCGGCTACCCTCGCCCCTTGCATGACCTTTGAAACACCCGTTCTAGAGCCGCACACAGATGCCGGCCTATCATCGAATAGCCTGAGGAAAACCTTACCGTGAGCGCCTCCCGATTCACTCCCCGTCAGATCACCCTGCACTGGCTGACCGCCCTCCTGATCCTGCTGATCATCGCCCTGCCCTATGGCAGCGACTTCTTCGGCAGCTTCCTTGGCGGCGGCGGTGGCGTGTTCACCCTGCACAAGTCCCTCGGCCTGCTGGTGCTCGCCCTGACCGTGCTGCGTTTGCTGGTACGTGCCCGCGATGGTGCCCCGCACCTGCTTGGCGATGAGGCTCGCCTGCAACGCCTGATGGCCAAGAGCGGGCACATCCTGCTGTACGCGCTGCTGCTGTTGATGCCATTGAGCGGCCTGCTGTTCGGCAAGCGCCCGGTCAACCTGTTCTGGCTGGTAGAGATCGCCCCGCTGCCGCTGAGCGATGGCGCCCGCGAACTGGCCAAGACCTTCCATGTCACCGCCCAGTACCTGCTGTTCGCCCTGATCCTCGGTCACGCCGGTGCCGCACTGTGGCACCACCATGTACGCCGCGATGGCGTGCTGCGCGCCATGCTGCCCGGTCGTGACTGAGCGATAGGCAAAACCCGGCACAGCCATAGCTAGAGTCGAAGTCGCCATCAGCCTAGAATCGCCGCTCGCCGAGAGGAGACGAATGCATGCTGATGGTGATTTCCCCCGCCAAGACCCTGGACTATGAAACGCCGCCGGTAGTCGGCCGCTTCACCCAGCCCGAACACCTGGACGACGCGCAGACGTTGATCGAGACCCTGCGCGAGCTGAGCCCGCAGCAGATCGGTGAGCTGATGAGCCTGTCCGACAAGCTGTCCGCCCTCAATGTGGCGCGCTATGGCAGCTGGCAACGCCCGTTCAACCCGTCCAACGCCAAGCAGGCACTGCTTGCCTTCAAGGGCGATGTGTACACCGGGCTGAATGCCGAAGACTTCGCCGACGCCGATTTCGACTTCGCGCAAGCGCACCTGCGCATGCTCTCCGGCCTGTATGGCGTGCTGCGCCCGCTGGACCTGATGCAGCCATATCGCCTGGAGATGGGCACCAAGCTGGCCAATGCCGCCGGCAAGGACCTGTATGCCTTCTGGGGCGAGCGCATCAGCGGCTGGCTGAACCAGGCCCTGGCCGATCAGGGCGATGACGTTTTGCTCAACCTGGCCTCCAACGAGTACTTCGGCGCGGTAAAACGCAAATCCCTGAACGCGCGGATCATCGACACCGAGTTCAAGGACCTGAAGAACGGCCAGTACAAGATCATCAGCTTCTACGCCAAGAAAGCCCGCGGCCTGATGGCCCGTTACGTGATCAAGGAGCGCCTGCGCGATCCCGCCGGTCTGAAGGATTTCAGCTACCAAGGCTACCGCTTCAGCGCCGAACAGTCGAAACCGGACAGTCTGGTGTTCCTGCGCGACCAGCCGCAGGACTAGGCCCGCCGTGGCGCGAGTGCGGTTTCGAACCGGCCCGCAAGCGCGCCATTAATCCAGCGTCAAATTATTTATATATAACAAGCAGAAGTTCAAAAAATTCTTATCTGAACTTTCCCTTTGCCGAAACATCCCCCGCTGACACTTTTGAAGTGCCATCAGATTGCAACTATCTGATCCGTAGTTGAAAACACCGATCACGCCACAAAACGCGATGAACGGTCTGAACTAACGGAAATTCGCCGCACTCTTACTCTCCGTAACA
This sequence comes from Pseudomonas sp. PDM14, assembly GCF_014851905.1. NCBI lineage: Bacteria > Pseudomonadati > Pseudomonadota > Gammaproteobacteria > Pseudomonadales > Pseudomonadaceae > Pseudomonas > Pseudomonas sp. PDM14. Next base: position 1,408,393 of record NZ_JACVAQ010000002.1, read on the forward strand.
CATTTCTTCACGCAACTTTCAGCGTGATCAATAACTGCCCATTTAGTTCGGACCCACGTTCGACGGGCATGTTTGACCCTGCGAAAGTCATGAAGAGGAACTTGCAGTATTCCAGCCCCAGGCAACGGGCTGGGAGGCATGAGCTAGAGCCTGCGCAGGCCGAGGCTCCCAGCAGTTGAATGGGCACGGTTTACTATTACAAGCCCCATATTAGCTTCTACTTCGGAAGCGAACTTTTAATTATGCCTTTATTCGTTCAGGGCCTTTAAGGGAACTGAACCAATACAACGATAGCGGCTGTTGGCCCTATTAACTGTGCAAACGAATGGACGAGGTGAATGTGATGCGAATCAGCATCTTTGGCTTGGGTTATGTAGGTGCGGTCTGTGCAGGTTGCCTGTCGGCGCGTGGCCACGAAGTGGTCGGTGTCGATATCTCCGCAACCAAGATCGACCTGATCAATCAGGGCAAATCGCCAATTGTCGAACCGGGTCTCGAGGAACTCCTGCAGCAGGGTCTGCAGACCGGTCGCTTGCGCGGAACCACCGATGTCGCCGCCGCCGTGCGCGACACCGATGTCTCGTTCATCTGCGTCGGCACGCCAAGCAAGAAGAACGGTGACCTGGAACTGGATTACATCGAAGGCGTGTGCCGCGAGATCGGCTTCGCCATGCGTGACAAACCGGGCCGCCACACCGTGGTGGTGCGCAGCACCGTGCTGCCGGGCACCGCGAAGAACGTGGTCCTGCCGATTCTCGAAGACTGCTCGGGCAAGAAGGCCGGCGCCGACTTCGGCCTGGCGGTGAACCCCGAGTTCCTGCGCGAAAGCACCGCGATCAAGGACTACGACTTCCCGCCGATGACCGTCATCGGCGAGTTCGACACCGCGTCCGGCGACCTGCTGGCCAGCATCTACGAAGAACTCGACGCACCGATCATCCGCAAGGACATCGAAGTCGCCGAGATGATCAAGTACACCTGCAACGTCTGGCACGCGGCCAAGGTCACCTTCGCCAACGAGATCGGCAACATCGCCAAGGCAGTCGGCGTCGACGGCCGCGAAGTGATGGACGTGATCTGCCAGGACAACAAACTCAACCTGTCCAAGTACTACATGAAGCCTGGCTTCGCCTTCGGCGGCTCCTGCCTGCCCAAGGACGTGCGCGCCCTCAACTACCGCGCCAGCTCGCTGGACGTCGACGCGCCGCTGATCGGCTCGCTGATGCGCAGCAATGCCACCCAGGTGCAGAACGCCTTCGACATGATCGCCGGCTACGACAAGCGCAAGGTCGCCCTGCTCGGTCTGAGCTTCAAGGCCGGCACCGATGACCTGCGTGAGAGCCCGCTGGTGGAACTGGCGGAAATGCTCATTGGCAAGGGCTTCGACCTGAGCATCTACGACAACAACGTCGAGTACGCCCGCGTCTATGGCGCCAACAAGGACTACATCGAGTCGAAGATCCCGCACGTCTCCTCGCTGCTCAACAGCGATTTCGACTCGGTGATCGACAACGCCGACGTGATCGTCCTCGGCAATGGCGACAAGCGCTTCGCCGACCTCGCCGAGAACACCCCGGAAGGCAAGCAGATCATCGACCTGGTCGGTTTCATGTCGACCTCCAGCCATGCCGGCGCCGAAGGCATCTGCTGGTAAGCAGCCCCTCCAGCCGGACCGGACCTTGGGCGCGCCAGTACAACAACAAGAGCAGCGCCCACGCCCGAGGTTCGCCCGACGGACACGATGGATATGCATATGGACAAGCTGAAGAAAGGCCTCAACGAGGCCACGGGCTGGCTGCTCTACCTGACGCTCCTGATGTTGCTGGCGCTGGCATTGCCACGGACCGTATTCGACCCCGAATCCAAGGATTTCCTCCTGCTGATCGGCATCGTCGGTATCTGGCGCTATTCCATGGGCGCCCTGCATTTCGTGCGCGGCTGCCTGTTCCTTTACGTGGTGTTCCCGCTCTACCGGCGCAAGGTGCAGAAGCTCGGCACCGCCGCCGACCCCTCGCACGTGTTCCTGCTGGTCACCAGCTTCCGTATCGATGCGCTGACCACCGCCCAGGTGTACCGCTCGGTGCTGCAGGAAGCGATCGACTGCGGCTACCCCACCACCGTGGTCTGCTCGATCGTCGAGCTGTCCGATGAGCTGCTGGTCAAGGGCCTGTGGGCGCAGCTGAATCCGCCGGCGCGGGTCAAGCTGGACTTCGTGCGCATCCCCGGTACCGGCAAGCGCGACGGCCTGGCCTATGGCTTTCGCGCCATCTCGCGGCAGATGCCGGACAGCGATGCGGTCGTCGCGGTAATCGACGGCGACACCGTGCTCGGCGCCGGTGTGGTGCGCAAGACCGTGCCCTGGTTCAAGCTGTTCCCCAACGTCGGCGGCCTGACCACCAACGAATTCTGCGAGGTGCGCGGCAGCTACCTGATGAGCGAATGGCACAAGCTGCGCTTCGCCCAGCGCCATCTCAACATGTGCTCCATGGCCCTGTCCAAGCGCGTGCTGACCATGACCGGGCGCATGTCGGTATTCCGCGCCCAGGTGGTGACCAATCCCGAGTTCATCGCCGACGTGGAAAGCGACCACCTGGACCACTGGCGCCTGGGTCGCTTCCAGTTCCTCACCGGCGACGACAAGTCCAGCTGGTACAGCCTCATGCGCCTGGGCTACGACACCTTCTACGTGCCGGATGCAGCGATCAATACGGTCGAGCACCCGCCGGAGAAGAGCTTCGTCAAGGCCAGCCGCAAACTGATGTTCCGCTGGTACGGCAACAACCTGCGGCAGAACTCGCGAGCATTGCGCCTGGGCGTTCGTCGCCTGGGGGCTTTCACCAGCCTGGTGCTGTTCGACCAGCGCGTTTCGATGTGGACCTGCCTGCTGGGCCTGGCGGTGGCGATCATCGCCAGCATCAAGTACAGCATCGCGTTCATCCTCATCTACCTGCTGTGGATCGGCATCACCCGCCTGATTCTGACCCTGCTGCTCAGCGTCAGCGGCCACCGGATCGGCCCCGCCTATCCGCTGATCCTCTACTACAACCAGATCGTCGGCGCGATGGTGAAGATCTACGTGTTCTTCCGCCTCGACCAACAGTCCTGGACCCGACAAAACACAAAACTCAACCGCGACCTGGCCAGCTTCTCGCGCTGGTTCAACACCTGGTCTTCCCGCGCCATGACCTTTTCTGCCACCAGCGTATTCATCGCCACGCTCATGGCGTTGGTGTGACCAGCTCTCGAACAGGAATTTGAAACCATGAACACAGCCGTCAACGTCAATGTGGTCCACGAGTCGGAAGCCCAGCGTCAGCATGCCCGGGTCAAGATCCCTTCCCTGCTGCGCTTTCTGGCGAAGAACCGCGAACGCGTGGAACTGCGCGTACTCGACCTGTCCGCAGGTGGCCTGAGCTTCGCCGCGGACAAGCTGCCGATCCAGGTCGGCGACTACTACCAGGCCCGCCTGCAGTTCCAGGTCGATGGCCTCAACCTGGGTCTGGACGTCGAGTTCCAGGTGCGCTCCATCGAGGGCGGTCGCGTCGGTTGCCAGTTCCACAACCTCAAGCCACAGGATATCGCCACCCTGCGTCACCTGATTTCCGCGCACCTGGGCGGCGAGATGATCAACATCGGCGGCCTGCTCAACACCCTGCAGCGCGAGAACTTCACCAAGCCGCGCAAACAGGGCGCCGGCGGCAACGGCATGGACTTCTTCGGCCGGGTCAAGGCCGTGGGCTTCAGCGTGGCGCTGTTCATCATCGGCGTCGCCGCCTTCGCCTTCATCCTGCAGTCGCTGTACAACCTGTACTTCGTCACCCACGCCCAGTCGGCCCAGGTCAGCGTGCCGAGCATGCAGGTGACCATGCCGCGCGAGGGCACCGTGCAGAGCCTGCTGCCGCCCGGTACAGACAGCATCGAGAAAGGCGCACCGATGGCCTCCTTCTCCGCGACCATGCTGGAGATGCTCAAGGGCCACCTGACCGACGACCAGCTCAGCCCGGCCAATGTCGAGGAGCTGTTCGGCAAGCAGATGAAGGGCACCCTGACCAGCCCGTGCAACTGCAAGGTCGCACGTCAGCTGGTGGCCGACGGCCAGTTCGCCAGCAAGGGCGACGTGATCTTCGAACTGGTGCCGCAGGACAGCAACGCCACCGTCGCCGCCAGCTTCCCTTACCGCCACCTGGCCCAGGCTCGCCCGGGCACCCGCGTGCACTTCTGGGTCGCCGGTGAAGACGAGCCGCGCCGCGGCAAAATCGTCAGCACCAGCCTGCACGAAGGCGGCCTGTCCTCGGATATCCGCACCGTGATCCAGCCGGACACCCCGCTGACCAGCACCCTCGCCGGCCAACCGGTGGAAGTCACCATCGATCGCGGCCCGTCGCTGGACTGGATGATCGACAAAGCCATGGCGGCCGGGCTCTAAGGAGGGCATGACCGTGCGCAATCGCGACTTCCGAGTAACGCCGCCCCGCGGCCTGACCACGCCCCTGCTGACACTCGCCCTGGCCATCGGCCTGGCCGGTTGTGCCGGCCTGCCGGACGAGCGCCTCGCCCGCGAGGCGCTCAAGAATGGCGACGCCGCCACCGCCGAGCGCAACTTCCGCCTGCTGGCGGACATGGGCTACGTCGACTCCCAGGTTGGCCTCGCCGACCTGCAGGCCGCCAGTGGTTCCCCGGAAGACCTGGAGAAGGCTGAACAGACCTATCGCCAGGCCATGGACGAATCGCCCCGCGCCAAGGCGCGCCTCGGCAAGCTGCTGGCGCGCAAGCCCACCGCCACCCCGGATGAACGCCGTGAAGCCGCCGAGCTACTCAACCAGGCATTTGCCGCTGGCGAAGTCAGCAGCCTGATGCCCCTGGTGATGCTCTACCTGCAATTCCCACAGGATTTTCCCGGCATGAACGTACAGGAAAAAATTTCCACCTGGCGCCAACAGGGCCATCCGCAGGCCGAGCTGGCGCAGATCCTCTTCTACCGCACCCAGGGCAATTATGCGCAGCACCTGGGCGAGATCGAGCGTATCTGCCAGAACCTGGTCGCCCAGGAAGCGGTGTGCTACGTCGAACTGGCCACCGTCTACCAGATGCAGGGCAAGACCGACGCCCGCGACCAGTTGATCGAGCAGATGATGGCCGGCTATCGCAGCGGCAGCGTGCCGGCGCAACGGGTCGACGCCGTCGCCCTGGTGCTGGCCGATGCCGAGCTGGGCAAGCCGGACGAGAACAAGGCCAAGGAGCTGCTCGAAGAGGTCGCCCCGGCTTACCCGGCGTCCTGGGTCAGCCTGGCACGCCTGCTCTACGACTACCCCGGCCTGGGCGATGCGGAAACCATGATGACCTACCTGGACAACGGCCGCGCCGCTGCCCTACCGCGCGCCGAGCTGCTGCTCGGGCGCCTGTACTACGAAGGCAAGCTGGTGCCGGCCGACCCGCAGAAAGCCGAAGAGCACCTGCGCAAAGCCGCCCCGAGCGAGCCGACCGCCAACTACTTCCTCGGCCAGATCTACCTGCGCGGCTACCTCGGTGACATCTACCCGCAGCAGGCGCTGGATCACCTGCTCAGCGCCGCCCGCGCCGGCAACATCAACGCCGACTTCGCCCTCGGCCAGATGTTCTCCCAGGGCAAGGGCATCGAGCCCGACCTGGTCAACGCCTTCGTGTTCAGCCAGCTTGCGCTGCCGAAAAACACCCCGCAGGCCAGCGAGCTGGCCCGCACCGTGGCCCAGCAGCTGACGCCCGCGCAGCAGGCACAAGCCCAGCAGCGCCTGCGCGATGAACGCCAGCTGCGCGGCAGTGCCTGGCAGACCGAAGCGCCCCTGAATGCGACCCTCGAGTAAGGACACCACGATGAAATTGAATCGGATTACCACAGGACTGGGTTTAAGCGTGTCGTTGTTGTCGGCCAGTTCGGCCTGGGCAGTACAGCTCACCGATCAGAATTTCGGCCTCGACATCAAGATCACCGCACAGTCGGAAGACGACCGTGACCTCGGCACCCAGCGCGGTGGCGACGTCGAGGGTATCGGTCTGGACGTGCGCCCCTGGGCCTACGGCCAGCGCGGAGACTGGAGCGCGTTCGTCATGGGCCAGGCGGTTACCGCCACCGACATCGTCGAAACCGACACCATCGAATCCAGCGACCTGGACTCCGACTCCGGCTCGAACAGCAGCGACAACGGCCGCCAGCCCGACAAGAGCTACCTGGCCCTGCGCGAATTCTGGGTCGACTACGCCGGGCTCACGCCCTACCCCGGCGAACACCTGCGCTTTGGTCGCCAGCGTGTGCGCAGCGACGAAGGCACCTGGTGGGACACCAACATCGAGGCCCTGCGCTGGACCTTCGACACCACCCTGCTGCAGGCCAACGTCGGCCTCGCCGAACGCTACTCCGACTACCGTACCGACCTCGACGACCTGGCCCCGGAAGACGAGGACCGCCAGCACCTGTTCGGCGACCTCAACTACCAGTGGACGCCCGGCCACTGGGTCGGCGCCAAACTGCAACACAGCCGCGACGATGGCGACCTGGCCAACCCCGGCGAGGAGATCGAGGAGCTCGACAAGCGCTACACCGGCGACCTGACCTGGCTCGGCCTCAACGCCGACGGCGACTTCTTCAACCCCAACTCGAAGAACCCGCTCAACTACTGGGCGCAGGTCACCTGGCTGACTGGCGACACCGACCAGCTGGAACAGACCGTGGTCGGTGACGAGCGCATCGCCACCGGCTCGCGCAACCAGGACGTCAACGCCTGGGCCGTCGACCTCGGCCTGCGCTACACCCTCGACGAGAACTGGAAGGTCGGTGGTGCCTACGCTCGCGGCAGCGGTGGCGGCGACGAGGACAAGTCCGAGCAGTTCATGCAAACCGGCCTGGAGAGCAACCGCTCGGCCTTCACCGGCGTCGACTCGCGTGTGCACCGCTTCGGCGAAGCCTTCCGCGGCGAACTCTCCAACCTGCAGGTGGCCACCGCGTTCACCTCCTGGAAGCTGCGCGAAGACTACGACGCGAGCCTGGTCTACCACCGCTTCTGGCGCGTCGACGACAACCAGGACATCGGCCAGAGCGGCATCACCGCACCGCTGGAAGATGGCGAGAAGGATGTCGGCCAGGAACTCGACCTGGTCGTCACCAAGTACTTCAAGCAGGGCGTAATGCCTACCTCAATGACCGAGCACCTGGACGACCGTTCGGCCCTGGTGCGTTTCCGCGGCGGCGTGTTCAAGCCCGGCAATGCCTACGCCGGCGGCACCGACTCGCTGATGCACCGCGCCTTCGTCGACTTCATCTGGCGCTTCTGAGGACATGCTCATGCAGGCACGCATATTCAGCGCAGGGCCGGTGCATACCGCGCCCTCCCCTCGCGGGCTCTTCCCGCCCACGGCCACCACCAAGCGCCGCGCCTTGGGCCTGCTGTGCGGCAGCGCCCTGCTGTGCGCCTTGCAGGTGGCCGAGGCAAATACCAGCGCACCGAGCGTGGCCGCCGCGCCAGAGCCGACCAAGGAACTCAAGGAAACCGACAACTACACGGTGACCAGTGCGCCCATCGACCAGCTGCATTTGGCCAAGCCGAAACTGCCGGACCTGAGCGGCTACACCCGCCAGGCGGTGGACGCCAAGATCGTGCGCAAGCCCGGCGGCAGCGTCAGCGTGAAGCGGATGATGCAGCAGGACGCCCTGAAGGACTTCATCGGCGGCAACGAACGCCTGCGTGAATGGGTCACCCGCCAGCGCGGCATGCCCCAGGCGATCTTCATCGAGGGTGGCTACATGACGCCCAAGGACCTGGCGAAGAAACTGCCGGCCAGCCAGTTCGAGGAAACTGCGCCGGGCGTGTACATCGCCCGCCTGCCACTGGTGGTTGCCCAGGGCGCGACCTTCCATGTCGGCCCCGAGGTCAAGGACCTGCGCCTGTCCCAGGAGCGCGGCGCGTTCGTGGTCAACGACGGCCTGCTGTTCATCACCGGCAGCAAGCTGACGGCCTGGCGCGAAGCGGACAAGGGCCCGGCGACCTTCCGCAAGGCCAACGAATTCCGCCCGTTCCTGGTCTCCTGGGGCGGCAGCGAGCTGTACATCGCCGACAGCGTGGTCACCAGCCTCGGCTACAACACCAGTAAGTCCTACGGCGTCTCCATCACCCAGTACACCCCCGGCATGCACGCGCGCCTCAAGCGCCCGGAGCCGACCGGCTGGCTGATCGACTCGGAGTTCGTCGACCACTGGTACGGCTTCTACTGCTACGAAGCCGAAAACGTGGTGATCAAGGGCAACACCTACCGCGACAACATCGTCTACGGCATCGACCCGCATGACCGCTCCCACGGCCTGATCATCGCCGAGAACACCGTGTTCGGAACCAAGAAGAAGCACGGCATCATCATTTCCCGCGAGGTCGACGACAGCTGGATCATCAACAACAAGACCTACGACAACAAGCTCTCGGGCATCGTCATCGACCGTAACAGCGTGAACAACCTGATCGCCTACAACGAGGTTTATCAGAACCACGCCGACGGCATCACCCTGTACGAAAGCTCGGACAACCTGCTGTGGGGCAACCAGGTACTGAACAACGCCCGCCACGGCATTCGCATCCGCAACAGCGTGAACATCCGCCTGTACGAGAACCTCTCGGCAGGCAACGGCCTGACCGGCATCTACGGCCACATCAAGGACCTCTCCGACACCGACCGCAACATCGAGCTGGACCCCTTCGACGCCAAGGTGTCGATGATCGTGGTCGGCGGCAAGCTCGCCGCCAACGGCTCCAGCCCGCTGTCGATCGACTCGCCGCTGTCGGTGGAGCTGTACAACGTCGATCTCATCGCGCCGACCAAAAGCACCGGGATCAGCTTCGCCGGCATCCTCGGCGAGAAGCAGGAAGAAATCCTCGACCTGATGGTGCGGCGCAAGCTCGCCGTACTCATCGACCCCGTCGAAAGCCAGGCCGAACTTCAGGATTGAGGGAGCACCATTCATGAAACCAGCAACCACACCCCGCTTGCCGCTGCGCCACCTGGCGCTGGCCATCACCCTGGCCGGCGCCGCCGGTGCGGCCGTGGCCGAACCGCAGTACCAGGTGCAGCGTGTCGGCCCGCTCTGCCCCACCGCCCAGGACCCGAGCCAGTACAACACCAAGTACCTGAGCTTCTTCACCGCCCTGGTACAGGGCAAGGGCGACTGGCTGTTCCGCACCCGCTACGACCTGCGCACCGACTTCGGCACCACGCCGCAGGGCTATAGGGAATTCAAGCGCCTCGCCGATGCCCTCAAGGCCAAGGGCGTCGAGCTGATGATCGTCTACCAGCCGACCCGTGGCCTGGTGAACCGCGAGCAGCTCACCGAGGACGAGAAAGCCAATTTCGACTACGACCTGGCGAAGAAGAACTACCTCGAGGCCGTGGCCAACTTCCGCAAGGCCGGCATCTGGGTCACCGACCTGTCGCCGCTGTTCGACGAGAAGGACGTGGGCACCGATTACTACTTCAAGGCGGACCACCACTGGACCCCGGCCGGTGCCGACCGCACCGCCAAGCTGGTGGCCGAGACGCTGAAGGAAATCCCCGGTTTCAACGATATCCCGAAGAAGGAATTCGAGAGCAAGGTGGTCGGCCTGCTGCCCAAGGCCGGCACCCTGCACAAGACCGCGGCGAACTTCTGCGGCACCACCTACGCCACCCAGTACGTCGAGCGTTTCGAGACCGAGCCGGTCGGCGAAGCCGGTGGCGACAGCCTGTTCGGCGACGAATCCAACCCGCAGATCGCCCTGGTCGGCACCAGTAACAGCGGCCCGGCCTACAACTTCGGCGGCTTCCTCGAACAGCACGCCAAAGCCGACGTGCTCAACCTGGCGGTCAGCGGCGGCGGCTTCGACAGCGCCCTGCTGCAGTACATGAGTGGCCAGGAATTCCACGACAACCCGCCGAAGATCCTCATCTGGGAATTCGCCACCCACTACGACCTGGCGCAGAAGAGCTTCTACCGCCAGGCCGTGCCGCTGGTCAGCAACGGCTGCGCCAACGGCACCGCGGTGATGAAGAACAAGGTCACCCTCAAACCGGGCGCCAACGAGGTGCTGGTCAACGGCGAAGACAAGCTGCGCACCCTGCGTGGCGGCGACTACCAGGTCGACCTGACCTTCAGCGACCCGTCCGTGCACGACTCCAAGGCGACCATCTGGTACCTCAACGGCCGCCGCGAAAACTTCAAGATCGAGCAGAGCGATCGTGTCGATACCGGTGGGCGTTATGTCTTCGAGCTGCGCAGCGACGATGACTGGCCCGACCTGAACATGCTCGCCCTGGAAATTCACAGTCCGGAACAGATGCCGGCCAACCTCAGCGTGGAAGCGACGTTGTGCAAACGTCAGGACGCCGGGGGCAAACCTCTAACGGCCAAGGCCGAATGAGGCAGGAGGTAACGCAATGAAGTATCCAACCTGGTTCAAACCCGTGCTGCTGGCGCCCTGCATTCTCGGTGCCGGGCTGCTCGCCCAGCCGGCCTTCGCCGCCAGCCTGGTGCCGCCGCAGGGTTACTACGCCCCGGTGGACAAGGACGACAGCAAGCCGCGTCACTGCAGCGCACCGCCCAAGCCGTACACCGCCAAGCTGGAATTTCGCAGCAAGTACGAAGGCTCGGACAAGGCCCGCGCCACGCTGAACAAGGACGCCGAGAAGGCCTTTCGCGACAGCACCGCGGCCATCACCGAGATGGAGCGCGGGGTCAATCAGCAGATCATGGAATACATGCGCGAGGGCCATCAGCAGCAGCTGCAGTGTGCGCTGCAATGGCTCGGCAGCTGGGCCCAGGCCGATGCCCTGCTCAGCACCGAAGGCAACCACACCGGCAAGTCGATCCGCAAATGGGCACTGGGCAGCCTGTCTTCCGCCTACCTGCGCCTGAAGTTTTCCGAGTCGCGGCCGCTGGCGCCCTACGCGCAGCAGTCGCAGATGATCGAGTCGTGGTTCGTCAAGATGGCCGAGCAGACCGTTACCGACTGGAGCGATCTGCCGCTGAAGAAGATCAACAACCACAGCTACTGGGCAGCCTGGTCGGTGATGGCCACCGCCGTGGCCACCGACCGCCGCGACCTGTTCGACTGGTCGGTGGACCAGTTCCGCATCGCCGCCAACCAGGTCGATGACCAGGGCTACCTGCCCAACGAACTCAAGCGCCGCCAGCGCGCCCTGGCGTACCACAACTATGCCCTGCCGCCGCTGGCGATGGTCGCCGCATTTGCCAAGGCCAATGGCGTCGACCTGCGTGAAGAGAACAACGGCGCGCTGAAACGCCTAGCCGAACGGGTCATGCAGGGCGTCGACGACGAGGACGTGTTCCAGGCCCGCACCGACGAGAAGCAGGACATGGAAGACCTGGAGAAACGCGCCAAATTCGCCTGGCTGGAACCCTATTGCAGCCTCTACGCCTGCTCCGCCGAGCTACAGGAAAACCGCAAGGAAAAGGGCCCGTTCAAAACCTTCCGCCTCGGCGGCGACGTGACCCAGGTGTTCGATCCGAATGAGGAAGGCGGGAGTTGATCTGCGCCGCCCTCCCCTCACCCCAACCCTCTCCCGGAGGGAGAGGGAGCTGATCCGCAGTGGGTGAGAGATTGCCGCCAGGCGCCTAACCGCCACCCTGCCGGCCTCAGTGAAACAGGCAACACGAATACCCCCTCTCCCTCCGGGAGAGGGCTGGGGTGAGGAAAATTCTCCTCGCACCAAACCACCGACCCGCACACCAGACGCGGGCGGACGCAACACCTTGCAGCACCGGGGAGGAATGGGTGGGCCGGATGGCCCTGACAATTCTTCGATGGAGAGACGCGGATGGTTTTCTCATCCAACGTGTTCCTGTTCTTGTTCCTGCCGGTCTTTCTCGGCCTGTACTACTTGAGCGGAAACCGCTATCGCAACCTGTTGTTGCTGATCGCCAGTTACATCTTCTACGCCTGGTGGCGTATCGACTTCCTGGCACTGTTCATCGGAGTCACGGTATTCAACTACTGGATCGGCCTGCGCATCGGCGCGGCCGGGGTGCGCACGAAAGCGGCGCAGAAATGGCTGATCTTCGGCGTGGTCGTCGACCTCTGCGTGCTCGGCTACTTCAAGTACGCCGGCTTCGGCGTGGAGAGCCTCAACGCGATCATCACCTCGTTCGGTTTCGAGCCGTTCATCATCACCCACATCCTGCTGCCGATCGGTATCTCGTTCTACGTGTTCGAGTCGATCAGCTACATCATCGACGTGTACCGTGGCGACACGCCAGCCACGCACAACCTGATCGACTTCGCGGCGTTCGTGGCGATCTTCCCGCACCTGATCGCCGGCCCGGTGCTGCGCTTCCGTGACCTGGTCGACCAGTTCAACTACCGCACCCACACCGTCGACAAGTTCGCCGAAGGCTGCACGCGCTTCATGCAGGGCTTCATCATGAAGGTGTTCATCGCCGACAGCATCGCGCCGATCGCCGACCATTCCTTCGCCCTGGCCGACCCCAGCACCGGCGACGCCTGGCTCGGCGCGCTGGCCTACACGGCGCAGCTGTATTTCGACTTCGCCGGCTACAGCAGCATGGCCATCGGCCTGGGCCTGATGATGGGTTTCCGCTTCATGGAGAACTTCAACCAGCCCTACATCAGCCAGTCGATCACCGAGTTCTGGCGGCGCTGGCACATCAGCCTGTCGACCTGGCTGCGTGACTACCTGTACATCAGCCTCGGCGGCAACCGCGGCAGCACCTTCGCCACCTACCGCAACCTGTTCCTGACCATGCTGCTGGGCGGTCTGTGGCACGGCGCCAACTTCACCTACATCATCTGGGGTGCCTGGCACGGCATGTGGCTGGCAATCGAGCGCGCCCTTGGCGTGGACGCCGCTCCGCGGCGCATCCAGCCGCTGAGGTGGGCATTCACCTTCCTCCTGGTGGTGATCGGCTGGGTGATCTTCCGCGCCGAGAACCTCGACGTAGCCTGGCGCATGTACTCGGCCATGTTCAGCTTCGGCGACTGGCGTCTGTCGGAACTCAACGCCGCACAGCTGACCAGCCTGCAGGTAGCGAGCCTGGTGCTGGCGTACCTGGCCATGGCCTATTTCGGTATCCGCCAGTTCTACGCCAACCCGCTGAAGGGCGCGCCCAAGGCCAGGGCCGAGGAGCATGTCGAGGCCGACGGCCCGGCTACTGCACAGCCGCGCAGCGCCGGTGCTGCGCAGGCTGACCCGGCGGCCATCGCCTACTCGCCGAGCGGCGCACTGGTCTACCAGCCGTCCTGGCTCAGCCAGCTGCCAGTGGTGGCCACCCGCGTGGCGGTGCTGCTGCTGTTCGCCGCTTCGGTGCTGAAACTCTCGGCGCAGAGTTTCTCGCCCTTCCTGTACTTCCAGTTCTGAGGAGCGCCGAGATGACGACTCGTACCGGCAACATCATCTACTCCGCCGCCTTTGGCGTCAGTCTGGTGGCCCTGGCCATCTGGTCGACCAAGAGCTTCACCGACTTCTCGGCGGCGGACGACACCCCCGTGCTCAACGGCAAGCTGACCCACGCCTTCGAGAAGCACTACGACGAAGAATTTCCGATCAAGCAGTTCAGCACCAACGTCTGGGCGCTGCTGGAATACAAGCTGTTCAATGAAGGCCGCCCCGGCGTGGTCATCGGCGAAAACGGCTGGCTGTACTCCGACGAGGAGTTCAAGCCGGTCGCCGAACAGACGCAGAACCTGCAGGACAACCTGGCCATCGTCCAGGGCGTGCGCAACGAGCTGAGCAAGCACAACGTGCAGCTGGTCCTGGCCATCGTGCCATCCAAGTCGCGGCTGTACCCGGAGTACACCGGCGACAACCGCGCCACCGCGCTGCGTCAGGACCTGTACCAGAGCTTCCGCAACACCGTGCGCGGCAACGGCATCCCGGCACCGGACTTGCTCAGCTCGCTGCAGCAGGCCAAGGAACGCGGCCAGGTTTTCCTGCGAACCGACACCCATTGGACGCCGCTGGGCGCCGAGGTGGTCGCGCAGCAGGTCGGCAATGCCGTGCGCGGTGCGGTGCAGCTCGATGGCGAGGCCCAGGCGTACGTCACCGAAACCACCGAGCGCAAGGACTACAAGGGCGACCTGACCCGCTTCCTGCCGCTCGATCCGCTGTTCGAAAACCTCATGCCCAAGCCGGACGACCTGCAGCAGCGCGCTACCCGCGCGACCGGCGAAGGCGACGGTGACGACGCTCTGTTCGCCGACAGCAGCATGCCGGTGGCACTGGTTGGCACCAGCTACAGCGCCAACCCCAAATGGAACTTCGCCGGCGCCTTGCGCCAGGACCTGCAACGCGACCTGAGCAACCACGCCGAGGATGGCCACGGGCCGATTCTGCCGATGCTCAAGTACCTGCAGAGCGACGACCTGAAGAATGCCCCGCCGCAGGTGGTGATCTGGGAATTCCCCGAGCGCTACCTGCCGATGGCCAATGATTTCAGCGATTTCGATCCGGACTGGATCGCCGAACTCAAAGGCAGCAGCGGCAGCGAACGCCTGGCTACCACGGCCAGCCACTGATCACCTTTCTCCGCGGGAGAAAGGCCATGGGTAAGGAATTTCCCTCACCCGGAACAACGGCCTGAACAGGCCATTCGATAGGCAAGATGGAGGAACACCTCATGACCAGACAGACCAACCGCAGCTGGACGTCGTATGCCTGCGCGCTCGCCCTGAGCATCGGCGCCCTGCACGCCCACGCCGACGAAGGCGGCCTCTACGGCCCGCAAGCGCCCAAAGGCTCGGCCTTCGTGCGTGCCTACAACGCCGGCAACACGGAACTCAGCGTCAACGTCGGCAACACCGCACTCAACGACATCGCGCCGCAAGGTTCCAGCGACTTCAAGTTCCTCCCGGCCGGCAGCTACAGCGCCCAGGTCGGTAGCAGCAACCTGCCGGTGAAGCTGGAGTCCGACCAGTACTACACCCTGGTCAGCCAGCCGGGCGAGGCGCCCAAGCTGGTCGAGGAAGAGCCCTTCAAGAACAAGCAGAAGGCGCTGATCCGCGTGCAGAACCTCAGCGACGCCAAGCTCACCCTGAAGACCGCCGACGGCAAGACCCCGGTGGTCGATGCAGTGGGCCCGGACAGCAGCGGCGAGCGTGAAATCAACCCGGTCAAGGTCGGCCTGGCCCTGTTCGATGGCGACAAGAAGGTCAGCGACCTCAAGCCCGTCACCCTCGAGCGCGGCGAAGTGGTCTGCCTGTACGTCACCGGCACCAGCGGCAAGCTGTCGCCGGTGTGGGTCAAGCGTCCGGCGGAATCTTGAGTGACAGCTGCGCGTCCAGCCGCGTTGGCGACAGCCCGGCAGGATCTGCGCAGCGAACAGAACAACAAGTACAGCGTGCCCGCCGCAGCAGAGGGCGGGACGCAGCAACACGATTGGATAAGTGATTGGAGCAGTGGGGAAATGGCCATTAACAGTTTTCAGGAGATACAACCATGATTCCAGTGATCCTTTCCGGCGGCAGCGGCTCGCGACTTTGGCCCCTCTCGCGCAAGCAATACCCCAAGCAGTTCCTCGCCCTCACCGGTGAGCACACGCTGTTTCAACAGACCATCCAGCGCCTCGAGTTCGACGGCATGCAGCCGGCCGTGCTGGTGGCCAACAAGGAACACCGCTTCATCGTCCTCGAACAGCTGGAACAGCTGCAGCTGAAAACGCAGCTGCTACTGCTCGAGCCTTTCGGCCGCAACACCGCCCCCGCTGTCGCCATCGCGGCCATGCAACTGGTCAACGAAGGCCGTGACGAGCTGATGCTGGTGCTACCCGCCGATCACGTGCTGGAAGACCAGCGCGCCTTCCAGCAAGCCCTGGCCCTGGCCACCGTGGCCGCGGAAAAAGGCGAGATGGTGCTGTTCGGCGTACCGGCGACCAAACCGGAAACCGGCTACGGCTATATCCGCTCCGAGGCCGGCGACATCGCCCTGCCCGAGGGCGTCAGCCGCGTCGCGCAGTTCGTCGAGAAACCCGACGCCGAGCGCGCCGCGGAGTACGTCAAATCCGGCGACTACTACTGGAACAGCGGCATGTTCCTGTTCCGCGCCAGCCGCTTCCTCGACGAGCTCAAGCACCACGACCCGGACATCTACGACACCTGCCTGCTGGCCCTGGAACGCAGCGAGCGCGAAGGCCAGCAGATCACCATCGACCCGGCCACCTTCGAGTGCTGCCCGGACAATTCCATCGACTACGCGGTGATGGAAAAGACCACCCGCGCCTGCGTGGTGCCGCTGTCCGCCGGCTGGAGCGACGTCGGCTGCTGGGCCTCGCTGTGGGACGTGCACGCAAAGGACGAAGACGGCAACGTGACCAAGGGGGACGTGGTCGTGCGCGACAGCCACAACTGCCTGGTGCACGGCAACGGCAAGCTGGTCTCGGTGATCGGCCTGGAAGACATCGTCGTGGTGGAAACCAAGGACGCCATGATGATTGCCCACAAGGACCGCGTGCAGGAGGTCAAGCAGCTGGTCAACACGCTCAACGAGCAGGGCCGCTCCGAGACCCAGAATCACTGCGAGGTATATCGCCCGTGGGGCTCGTACGACTCGGTGGACATGGGCGGACGCTTCCAGGTCAAGCACATCACGGTCAAGCCGGGGGCGCAGCTGTCGCTGCAGATGCACCACCACCGCGCCGAGCACTGGATCGTGGTCTCCGGTACCGCCGAGGTGACCTGCGACGACAACACCTTCCTGCTCACCGAGAACCAGTCGACCTACATCCCGATGACTTCGGTACACCGCCTGACCAACCCCGGCAAGATCCCCCTGGAGATCATCGAGGTGCAGTCCGGCAGTTACCTGGGCGAGGATGACATCGAACGCCTGGAAGACGTCTACGGGCGCAGCCCGGAAATCCGCAACGTCCCCGTGCGTTGACCCCGGTCGCGCCGCCCCTGGCGGCGCGCCACCCACTTCCCGTGTATGGCCCGCCGGGCCATACACGTCATTCGCGCCTTGTGTAGGATGGCTGGCATTGCCCGTGCCATCGACAATCACAAGGAGCGCTGCATGAGCCACCCCGTCGTCCTTATCACCGGTTGTTCCAGCGGCATCGGCCGTGCCCTGGCGGACGCCTTCAAGGCAGCCGGTTACCAGGTCTGGGCCTGTGCGCGCAAACCCCAGGATCTCGCTGCCCTCGGCGCCGCAGGCTTCACCGCGGTGGAGCTGGACGTCAACGACGCCGACGCCCTGCAGCGCGTGGCCGAACGCCTGCGCAGCGAAGCCGGGCGCCTCGACGTGCTGATCAACAACGCCGGTTACGGCGCCATGGGCCCGTTGCTCGACGGTGGCGCACCGGTGCTGCGCCAGCAGTTCGAGACCAACGTGTTCAGCCTGATCGAGCTGACCCGCACCTGCTTCCCGCTGCTGCGTGAAAGCCGCGGTCTGGTGGTCAACATCAGCAGCATTTCCAGCGTACTGATCACCCCGTTCGCCGGCGCCTACTGTGCGTCGAAGGCCTCGGTGCACGTGCTCTCCCGCGCGCTGCGCATGGAGCTGGCGCCGTTCGGCGTGGAGGTCATGGAAGTGCAGCCGGGTGCCATCGCCT
Organism: Pseudomonas sp. PDM14; assembly: GCF_014851905.1. Taxonomy (NCBI): domain Bacteria; kingdom Pseudomonadati; phylum Pseudomonadota; class Gammaproteobacteria; order Pseudomonadales; family Pseudomonadaceae; genus Pseudomonas; species Pseudomonas sp. PDM14. The sequence continues at coordinate 1,425,965 of NZ_JACVAQ010000002.1, forward strand.
CGAGCTTCGGCAACAACGCCACTGCGGCGGCGGAACAGGTAATCAGCGAACAGTCGCCCTGGTGGCCGATCCGTGACGGCATCCGCGCCCGCGCCAATGCCTCGCAGGAAGATGCCACCCCGGCCAGCGTGTTCGCCGCCGAACTGCTGGCCGGCGTGCGCAGCGCCAAACGCCCGCAGCTGATGCGCATCGGCAACGGCAGCCGCAAGTACCCGCTGATGGCGCGCTGGCTGCCGCAACGTCTGCTCGACGGCATGCTGCGCAAACGCTTCGGCCTCGACCGCCAGCTGTGAACGCCCTGCCGCGCCGCTTCGCGCTTTACCAGTACGTGCTCGTCGCGGTAGCCGCGGCCTTCCTGTTCAACGTGCTGCTGCGCGCCGGGCTGAAGATCGGCGGCATGCCGGCGACCGTGCTGGCTGCCGTGCTGATCGCCTTCGCCCTGCGCTGGGGCTTCGTGCACCTGGAGCGCCGAATCTCCAGCATCGGCGAACGTTGGAGTTTGGTGGCGCTGTACGGCGGCGTGCTCGGGCTGATCTACCTGATCATCTTCGGCCTGATGTGGCTCAAGGATGAACCGGGCGACATGGGCCAATTGCTGTTCTTCCTGCACTACCTCTGCTACCCGACGGCACTCGCGCTGATCCTGCACATCGGCCGCCGTACCGGCTGAGCACCGGCACACAGTACGCCGTGCGCACAGAAGGCTCGTGAATGGCTCACGCGCCCTACACAGCCGAACTCAGTTCAGCGGGCACTTCGGTAGTGCGCTGCAGCCACTGCTGGCTTTGCCGGCGGCCTCCAGCGGGGCGCTGAAACGGGTGTCATCCGGCGCCAGCTGACGGGCGCATGCACGCGCCGCCGAGGCCTGCTGCGGGCAGCCGCGCTCATTGAGCAGCTGCCCCAGGTTGAACCAGCCCACGCTGAAATCCGCCTTGCGCTGCAGGCTGTCGCGCAGCGCCGCCTCGGCGCCTGCCTTGTCGCCCTCGGCGTAGCGCGCATTACCCAGCGCCAGCGCCGGCATGGGTTCACCCGGCCAGCGCTCGGCAGCCGTGCGATAGGCGCGTTCGGCGTCGGCACGGCGACCGGTTTCCTCAAGGTCACTGGCGGCCTGCAACCAGGGTTGCAGCCTGGCCTCGGCAGGAAGTTTGTCAGGGGGTACGGTGACGACCGCCCAACGCTGGGCACGCGCCCAGGTACGGTCGAAACTGCTGAAATCGGTGGTCCAGCGTTCGACGGTGGCCGAGCGCAGGATCAATTCGCTCTTCGCTCGGTCGAAGCCGACCAGCACGGCGAAGTGCCATTGCGGGTACCAGTCCAGGCCGAGGTTCTGCATCACCAGCACCGGGTTGCCGGCAGCCACCTGGGCCAGCAGTGCATCCAGCTGCGGCTCAAGCGGGTAGACCAGTTGCCCGTGCTGCCGCGCCGCGGCGACCAGTTCCAGCTTCAGGCTGCCCTGCCGGCCTGGCAGGTAGACCTGGGGCTTGAGCTGCTCGGGCGAGGTCTGCACGCCACGCTGGACGAGCATGGTGGCCAGCGCCGCCGGCCCGCACTGGAATTCTTCCTGCGGGTAGAACGGCACCTCGCTGAGTTCGACCCGCTGCGGCAGGCGTTCGCTCTGCGCGGGCAACTGCACCTTGCCGGCGCAGCCTCCCAGCACCAACGCCAGCGCGACCAGAAACGACCGCGCCGGCCAGCCTGTCAGCGCAGGCATTTAACGAAGCTGAAGATGTCCGTGGCGCAGAGCATGTCGGTGATGATGAAGATCACCAGAAACAGCACGATGACACCCGCCACGCTGGCACCCGCCGGCTCGTTGGCCAGTTGCTGGTTGAACTGCGCCAGCTCGGCCGGCGTCAGGCTGTTGATGCGCGCTTCGACCTGGGCGCGGTCGACACCCAGCTCCTCGAGTTTCTGCTGCGCCTGCTGGTCATCCAGCATGCTCAGCAACTGTTGCCGATCGACCTGCTGCTGATGCTCCTGCAGCACCTGCGGGGTGCCGATCATGGCCGCGTTGGCCAGGGGAACATGAGCGAACAGAACCAGTTGCAGTGCGACCAACAGGGCCGCCAGAGGACGTTTGAACATGAGGATGACTCCAGGTGATTGTTATCAGGGGATACCCTCAATGCTTGACCCTGACCGCCGCCCGTCGGTTCCACCAATCGCCGCGCGGGTCGTGGCCTGCAGCGCTGCCGACGGCATCCATATCGAACCGTCGGCAACGCCTGTCGGTCGCACTAGGTAACCAATACCCGCAACCGACAGGGCAGGACAGGCGCCATGGATTATCTCGACCTCGTGCAATGGCCCGCCATGCTGGTGACCGTGGCCGCCGCCTGGCTGGTCGCGTCGCACCGCCGCGGGCGGCGCAACCTGGGTTTCTGGGTGTTCATCGCCAGCAACGTGCTGTGGGTGATCTGGGGCCTGCACAGCGGCGCCTACGCGCTGATCGCGCTGCAGCTGTGCCTGGCGGCGATGAACATCCGCGGCGCGTTCAAGACCGAACCACCAGGCTGACTCAGCCTGCCGCAGCGGGTACGGCAACCGGCCTGGGCTTGCGGAATACCAGCACGTTGCCGGCCATCACCAGCAACAGGCCGAACAGGGCCGGGGCCGTCCACTGGTAACCTTCGACGAATACCGAGATGTTCAGCGCCACCACCGGGAACAGCACCGTGCAGTACGCGGCCCGCTCCGGCCCCATGCGCCCGACCAGGGTCAGGTAGGCGGTGAAGCCAATCACCGAGCCAGGGATCGCCAGGTACAACAACGAGCCGATGTAGCGCGTGCTGGTCTCGAAGGTGAGGGGCACGTTCGTCAGCAGGCAGAACGCCGTCAGCAGCAGCGCCCCATAGAGCATGCCCCAGGCATTGGTGGTCAGCGGCTTGAGCCCGGCCTGCTGCTGCACGCTGGAGAGCAGGTTGCCGGCGGAAAAGCACAACGTGCCGAACAGGGCCAGGCCCAGACCGAGCAGGGTTTCGTGGCTGGCAGCGTGCCCGCGCAGTTCCGGCCAGAACAGCAGCGCCAGGCCGGCCAGGCCGAGGCCACCGCCGAGCAGCACGTTGGTGGCGATGCGCCGGCCCATGAACAGCCGAGCGTTGAGCGCGTTCCACAGGGTCGAGGTGGAGAAAATCACCGCGATCAGGCCGCTGGGGATCCACTGGCTGGCGGTGTAGAAGCACATGAAATTGAGGCAGAACAGGCACAGGCCCTGGGCCAGGCAGAGCAATTGGCCGCGGCGGTCGACACGCTGCAGGCGCCGGCTGAGCAGGAGTACAACGAACAGCACCAGCGCCGCCAGGGCGAAGCGATAGGCAATCGACAGGGGAATCGCCACCGTACCCAGTTGCAGCTTGAGGGCGATCCAGGTGGTGCCCCAGATCAGGACGGTGAGCAGGTACAGCGACAGGTTCATGGCCAGGCTCCGCGGAACAGGCCTGCAGTGTCCGCTGCCGCCGGTCTGCGCACTTGCACAAAGTTGCGCTTATTCGCGCCGCACCCGCTGGCAGGCCGATCCGCGCGGAGTAGGATTGCAGCACGCCCCTACCGACACCCGCGCCCGTGGCCGCACTCGACCAGCTCCAGGTATTCCAGTCCCTCAGCAACTCGCCGCACGCGCGTCTCGAGCATGTCGCCGAGCTGGGCGATGACCTGGCCGCGGCCCTGTGGAGCAACCACCACGACGCCCGTGACTACCAGGGCCCGAGCCATCACACGCTGTCCTGCTACCTGGCCGGCGGCACCGGCACCTTCCGCCGCGAGCAGCCGTCGAGCAAGGGTGCCCCGGACAAGCTGTGCATCCTGCCGGCCGGGCATGAGTCGTCCTGGGTGATCAACGGCGAGATCCGCCTGGCGCACCTCTACGTCAGCCCCGAGCGTTTCGCCGCCGGCGCGGTCGCCCTGCTCGACCGCGAACCACGCGAGCTGCAGTTGCGCGAGAGCACCTTTCTCGATGACGCCCGCCAGGCCGCGCGCTTCCGCCAACTGGTCCACCTCAACTGGCACGAGCCGGGCGAACGCCTGCTGGCCAGCAGCCTGGCCCACGAGATGATCGACCACGCCCTGCTGACCCAGGCGGGCCTGCGCGAAGGGGTGAAGGTCAGGGGTGGGCTGGCGCCGTACCTGCGCCGCCGCCTGGTCGACTACATCGAGCAGAACCTGAGCGAGGCCGTTAGCCTGGGCGAGTTGGCGAACCTGGCGGCGCTTTCGGAATACCACTTCGCGCGGATGTTCCGCAGCAGCTTCGGCATGCCGCCGCACCGTTATGTGCTGCAACGCCGCCTGGCCCGCGCACGCCAGCTGTTGCTGGAAAGCGACCTGGCCCTGGGCGATATCGCCATGGCCTGCGGCTTCGCCAGCGCCAGCCATTTCAGCAACCGCTTTCGCGACGCCTTCGGGGGCGCGCCGGGCCTGCTGCGCGCCAGTCGCATGCGCTAGATCGCAGAAACCCTCAAACCAGCAGGCTCAACCCGCCAGCCACCGGCAGCAGGGCCGCCAGCGGCAATACCCAGCGCGCCCTCCAGGCCAGCAGGGCCACCAGCAGCAAGCCGGCCAGCATCAGCTGGCAGAGCCAGACCACACCGCCGATCTCGCCGCCCAGGCTGTCCATGCACAGCATCAACGCCAGGCCCACGCCGATCACCGCCAGCCCCCGCAACAGGCGTTGGCGACCGGAGCCCGGCGCGCCCTGCAGGAGCAGCTTGTGGTGACGCGACATGGCCAGGCACAGCGCCGTCATCGCCAGGTAACTCAGGGCAAATCCGAGCAGCAGCATCAGGCAGCCTCCTCGACGATCAGCACCCGACGGCGCGGCGCGCTCTGCACCTGGGGCCGGCTGAAGCGCCAGGCGAACAGCGCACAGAGCAGGCCGCTGAACAGCAGGAACAGATCGATACCCGCCAGGCTCCAGGCGCCTTGCGCGAGGGTCGAGAACAGGTCGCCCTGCAGGGTCACGAACAGATTGAGCACCGGCAGCCCCAGCGCCAGCAACGCGCCCAGTGCCAGCTGGTTACGCAGCAGGGTGCGCGGCTGGTTGCGCTGCAGCACTGACCACAGCGCGACCAGTAGCCAGCTGCCGACGAACACCCAACCCTCGGCGACCGCACGCTCGGCCATGCCAGCCGGCAGCAGGCGATTGCCCCAGAGCAGTGCCAGGCTGGCCAGTGGCAGACCGGCGAACACCGCACCGTTCAGCGAACGCACCACGGCGATACCGGCACCGCCGCGAGCCTCACGCTTGCTCAGCCAGACCTTGAGCCCGCCGATCAGCATCGCGCAGCCCGCCAGGCCCATGACGAAATACAGCAGGCGCACCAGAGTGCCGCCGAACTGCGCCATGTGCAGGCCGGAAAGCCAGCCATACACGCGGTAGCCGGTCGGCGGCTTCTGCTCGTTTAGCAGCTCGCCGGTGCCGACGTCATAGGTCATTGCCGAGCGGGAGATGCCGATGCGCGACGGGTTGTATTGGTTGATCTGCACCGTGCCGGCGATGTCGTCCGGGTGATGCACGCTGATCCAACCCGCGTCGCCCCCGCCCCAGTGCTCACGGGTGCGCTCGACCAGTGCATTTAATGAATGCGGCTGCGCCAGCGGCTGGTGTATGCCCTCGCGGTTGTAGCCGCCCATGACCTCGCTGAAGAAGCGCTCGACATCGCTTTTGTAGGCGACCTGCGCGCCCGCCGGCATGTACGACGCGACGAAGATCGCCACGCCGGTGTAGGCCAGTACCAGGTGGAAGGGAAAGCCGACCACGCCGAACAGGTTGTGCGCATCGAGCCAGGCGCGCTGGCCATTGGCAGCAGGCCGCAGGGTGAAGAAGTCCTTGAAGATGCGCCGGTGGATGATCACTCCGGACACCAGCGCCACCAGCATGAACATGCCGGCCAGGCCGACGACGTACATACCGATCAGACCGCCATGCAGGTTGTAGTGCAGGGTGAAGAAGAAATCGCCGCCGACGGTTTCCGGCACGGGCTGGCGGGTCTGCGGGTCGAACGCCACGGAATGGATCTCCTCGGTCGCGTCGATTTCCCAGCCGAGTTTCCAGTAGGGCTCACGAGCCGTGGGCGCGTGCATCCAGAGGGCGTGCAGCTCGTCCTTGACGTTACTTTTCAGCCAGGCACGCACGTCGTCGGCGCTCATGTTGGCGCCTTGCGCGTCATGCAGCGCCGGGCGCATCCAGTGATTGAGTTCTTTGTCGAAGCAGGCGATGGTGCCGGCGAAGATGATCACGAACAGCAGCCAGCTCGGCAGCAGCCCGCCCCAGGTGTGCAGACCGGCCATGGATTGACGCAGGCTCATGGGCGGACTCCCAATTCGCTGGGCAGGAACGCCGCCAGGCACATCAGCGTGGTCAGCCCCACCAGCCACAACCAGGCGCGGGTCGCACTCTTCGCCGCGAACACGTAGATCGCCGCCGCCGTCCACACCGCGAAACAGCTCAGGCTGGCGTAGACCACGCGGTCGGCGCGATCCAGCGGCAGGTACACGGAAAAGAACGCGGTGAAGCCGTACGCCACGGCATAGCCACCGAGAATGGCGGCCAGCACGCGCGACGCGATACTCCAACGTGTCAGGGGAAGGTTCTTGCTCACGGTCGGCTCGTTTCTTTGATTGGGACGCGGGCGCACGCCACGCGTGGTCCGCAGAAAGGACCCGCACATAATATTGAGAAATATTTGCACTGGAAAGCGATTGCCAGGCGTCCCGTCTGACCGGCGAGTCGAGCGACTCGCCGGGTCTTGCTCAGCTCTCTCCCGCTTCGCGATCCGGCTCGCGCCCCCGGCGCGGTGGTACCTGCACCGAAGGGAAGCGTGAAGAAGCGAAACGCACCACCAGAATCGCCAGCGCCAGCAGCAGGATCGCCCCGGAGATGTACACCACACCCATGTCCGGGCGGTTGTGGTGCGACACATCGGAAATCAGCAGACGTGTCAGCGCGGTGATCGCCACATAGATGAGGAAGCGCACCGGCATGTGGTTGGTCTTGAAGTAGATGCCGACCATGGCACCCAGCTCCAGGTAGATGAACAGCAGGAGGATGTCGTCCACCGTGATGTGGCCCTTCTCCAGCATGCCGAGAAACGCCATCACCGAGGCCCAGGCAGTGATCGCGCCGATGGCGAACAGCGCCAGGTAATGAAAGGACTCCACCGCCAGGTTGCCTAGGGACTGCGCCATTTCATGCATGCGCTCGCGCAGCTCGTCGACTCGTTTCAGGCTCACCCGCCACTCCTTGTTCATGATTGCGATGCCATGCTGCGTCGCGCAGATGACAGTCAGGAGTATGCAGGATGAAGGCCAGGCGCAAAGTCTTCTAAAGTACTGACACCGGGCATCTGGCACAGGACTTGCGGCGGACAGCGCCGACCTATACTGTATGTAAATACAGTTATTTCCACACAAGAACAGGAATGAGGTGATGAATGGCCGTCGAAGTGGTGTATCGCAGCAGTCGCGATCTGGAGCGCTTGTTCATGGATAAGGCCGAAGCGGATCGTTACGACAAGATGCTGGAACTGGCCGAGGCGCTGTCCGACGCCCTGCAAAAGGCCGTGCCGTCACTCAGCGAGCAGCAGGTCGAGGAGCTCGGCATCTTCATGGCGAAGAACCGCGACACCTTCGCCAAGGCCTTCAAGAACCAGCCAGATGCACTGGCCGAGCTGGACGCTGCCGTCGAGGAATAGCTTCCGTAACTGCAGGCGCGCCTGCCCAGGTGCGCCGCGCGTTCGTATATTGGGAGTTGCAGCAGGCGCCGCGCCATCTGTGCTGGCTGCATGACATCCGCTTCGCTCCAGATTGACCGAATGGCCAGGAAACGTTAGTTTTCCACCCAGCCCACCTTCGGCTCAACGGACCACCGCCATGCCGCTTTTCGACCGTGCAGACCACCTGATGATCACCGATCTGTTCGGCGATTACGCCTGCCCGGCCCTGTGCTCCGTCTCCCCTCCTGTCGATCCGCCCAGCGGCCGCACGCCGCCACCGCCGGCTCACTGACCGGCTACTCCTCACGCTTCGTTACGGGCCCCGCGCCTGACCACATCGTGCTGGCAACGAAGCCTGCTGCGTTTTTCGACAGGTATCGATCATGGATTTCAACAAGAGCTTCTGGGGCGCCTGCGCCTCGACTTCGCTGTTCGTGCTGCTCTGGAGCAGCGGGGCGATCTTCGCCCGACTCGGCCTCGACCACGCCTCGGCCCTGGCCTTTCTCATCCTGCGCTTCGCCGTGGCGCTTGGCGCCCTGGCCCTGTTCGCGCTGTGGAGCCGAACCTGGCTGCCGCAACCCGGCACACGCCTGCGCACCGCCGGCACCGGCCTGCTGCTGATCGCCGGCTATTCCATCGGTTACCTGCTGGCGCTCGACAACGGCATCACCCCTGGCGTGCTGGCCACCCTGCTCGGCGTGCAACCGATCCTGACCCAGCTGTTGCTGGAACGGCGCTTCCCACTCAACCGCCTGCTCGGCCTGGGCATGGCCCTGCTCGGCCTGGTGCTGGTGGTGTGGCAGAGCATCGGCCTGGCGCATTTTTCCACCCTGGGGATGAGCTTCGCCCTGCTCGCGCTGGGCTGCATGACAGTGGGTGCGATCCTGCAGAAAGGCTCACAGCAGGCACCATTGCAGACGCTGCCGCTGCAGTACGCGGTGAGCCTGGGTGCCTGCGCGTTGCTGCTGCCGTTCAAACCGTTCGAGGTGCAGTGGTCGGTCGACTTCCTGATCCCGCTACTGTGGCTCGGCCTGGTGATCTCGGTGGTGGCGCAATTGCTGCTGTACCGGCTGATCCGCGCCGGCAACCTGGTCAACGTCACCAGCCTGTTCTACCTGGTGCCGGGGGTGACGGCGGCGATGGACTACCTGTTCCTCGGCAATCGCATGTCGCTGCTCAGCCTGGCCGGGATGGTGGCGATCCTGATCGGCCTGGCGCTGGTGTTCCGGCAGAAACGCTAGGCGTGGGTGGTGGAAAATGCTGCACAGCTTTCCACCCGACGTCAGGTCGCCGCGGCGAGCATGCCTGCAATGCAGGGTGGATAACGCGCTGCCTATCCACCAGCTCTTGCCGCGCTTACCCAGCAAACAAAAACGCCCGCGGCATCACTGCCGCGGGCGTTCGCGTTTCAGTGCGACGAATCAGCCTTCCGGCGCCTCCAGCGCCGCGACCAGCGCCTTGAGGAAGCGCGCCGCCTCGCCGCCGGTGGCCGCGCGATGGTCGACGGTCAGCGACAGCGGCAGGATCGGGTGCACCGCCGGCTTGCCCTCCCAGGCCACCACTTCGTCGCGAATGCCACCGGCACCGATGATCGCCACCTGCGGCGGCACCACGATCGGGTTGGCGTAGCGGCCGAATAGCGTGCCGAAGTTGGACAGGGTGATGGTCGCCCCCATCATTTCCTGCGGCGGAATCGAACGCGCCTTCACGTCCGCACGCAGGCGCGCCATGCCGTCCTTGAGGTCCGCCGCATCACGGGTGCCAACATCACGCAGCACCGGGACGAACAGGCCGTCCGGGGTGTCGACGGCGATACCCAGGTCGAGCTTGTCGTGCTGGCGGATCGACAGGTTCTTGCCGTCGAACCAGCTGTTGAGCACCGGTTCCACCGTGCACGCGTGGGCAATCGCCTTAGCCAGGCGGATCAGTGGGTCTCGCGCCTGGCCCCAGCGGTGCAGGTCGGCATCGCCGTAGATAGTCACCGGCACCACCTCGGCATGCGACTTGGCCATGTTGATCGCCATGCTGCGGCGCACGCCGCGCACCCGCTCGCCGCCGAACTTGTCGCGCGCGGTCTGCGCCGCCGCCTCGACATCGGCACTGGTGACCAGGCCATCGGCGCCGCTGCCGGCCAGCGAGGCCAGTTCCACGCCGAGCTTGCGCGCCAGCTGGCGTACCGCCGGAGTCGCGCGTGGTGCCAGGTGCTCGCGGGTGGACGGCGCGGCGCCCACGAAGAAATTGTCCTCCTGGCTGGCGCCATGTCCGCCGCCATCCAGGCGACCAACCACGGTGCCGGCGTCGTCTTCCCCTTCGTAGGCCAGCAGCGGCTCGCCAACGTGGAGGATGTCGCCCTCGCCGCCGAAGCACTTGCCCACCACGCCGTCATAGGGCGCGGGGATGTCGACGATAGCCTTGGCGGTTTCCACCGAGACCAGCAACTGGTCGGTCTTCACCGTGTCGCCGGCCTTGACGTGCCACTCGACGATCTCGGCTTCCTGCAGGCCTTCGCCCAGGTCGGGCAGTTTGAAATATTTCATTATTGTTCTCCTTGTCTCCCATCTCCCTCAGGGAGAGGCGCTGGGGTGAGGGCAAGCCCGCCCAGGCTCGCCACCCTCACCCCAACCCTCTCCGGGGAGAGGGTGTGATCATGCGTAGTTGAGGGTGCTGTCGCAGGCGGCCAGGATGTCGTCGACGCCGGGGATGTAGAGCTGTTCCAGGCGGTACAACGGCGGCGGAATGTCCGGCGCGGTAACCCGCTGGATCGGCGCCTGCAGATCGAGCAAGGCGCGCTCGTAGAGGCTGGCGGCGATCTCGGCGCCGACCCCGCACGAACGCGGCGCCTCGTGCACGATCACGCAGCGCCCGGTCTTGCGCACCGAGGCCTCTAGGGTGTCGAGGTCGAGCGGCTTGACGCAGGCGACGTCGATCACCTCGGCGGACACGCCCTGCTCGGCCAGTCGATCAGCGGCCTGCAGGGTTTCGTGCACGCTGGCACCCCAGCTGATCAGGGTGATGTCGCTGCCCTCGCGCAGGGTGAAGCAGGTGTCGAGCGGCAGGCGCTTGCCATCGTCGACCAGCACCTGCGGGTTCATCCGGTACAGCCGCGTCGGCTCGAGGAAGATCACCGGATCGGGATCGTCGATGGCCGCCAGCAGCAGACCGTAGGCACGTGCCGGCGAGGACGGGATGACCACACGCAGGCCCGGCACGTGGGCAAACAGCGCCTCGGTGCTTTCGCTGTGGTGCTCCGGCGCACGGATACCGGCGCCCATCGGGCTGCGCAGCACCATCGGGCAACTGAGGCGCCCGCGCGTGCGGTTGCGCAGGCGCGCGGCGTGGGTCACCAGGTGTTCCATGGCAGCGAAGACGAAGCCGAGGAACTGGATTTCCATCACCGGTTTCAAGCCTTGTGCGGCCATGCCCACGGACAGGCCGGCGATCATGGTTTCTGCCAGCGGTGTATCGATCACCCGCTTGAAGCCGAAGCTGTCGCGCAGGCCGGCGGTGGCGCGGAACACCCCGCCGTTGACGCCGACGTCCTCACCGAGCACCACCACGTTTTCGTCTTCTTGCATGGCGCGGTGCAGCGCCAGGTTGACCGCATCGAGCAGGGCGTACTTCTTCACGTCACTCATGGCCAGCACCTCCCTCGCGGCGCGCCGCCCGCTCGAGCAACGCCTCGCGCTGGTCGGCAAGCACCGCCGGCCACTGCGCGTAGACGTGGTCGATGATCGACTCCACCGGCTGGTTGCCGGCGCTTTCGAAGTTGTCCACGGCCTGCTGCACCAGGGCCTGGCATTCGCCGATCAGCGCCTGCTCGCGGCCTTCGTCCCACACGCCCTGGCTGGCGAGGAAGGTCTGCATGCGCTTGATCGGTTCTTCCTCCCAGGCTTTCTTCACCTCGTCGGCACTGCGGTAGCGGGTGGCATCGTCGGCAGTGGTGTGGTCACCGAGGCGATAGCTCAGGCATTCGAGCAGCACCGGGCCCTTGCCCTGGCGGGCGCGGTCCAGCGCCACCTGCATGCGGTCGTAGACGGCGAGGATGTCGTTGCCGTCGACCTGTTCACCGTGGAAGCCGGCGCCAATCGCCTTCTGCGCCAGGCTCGGCGCGCCACTCTGGATGCGCCGCGGGGTGGAGATCGCCCACTGGTTGTTGTTGACCACGAACACCACCGGCAACTGCCAGGCACCAGCGACATTGAGCGCCTCGAGGAAGTCGCCCTTGCTGGTGGCGCCGTCACCGCAAGTGGTCACGGTGGCGCGGTGTTCGCCGCGGATCTTGAACGCTGTGGCCACGCCGCAGGCATGCAGCGACTGAGTGGCGATGGGCACGCACAGCGGGAAGTCCTCGGCCACCGCCGGGTCAACGTAGACGCTGCCGCGCTCGTCGCCGCCCCAGTAGAGGAGGATCTCTTCCATCCTCACCCCGCGCATCAGCTGCACGGCGGTGTCGCGGTAGTACGGCACGAGCACGTCGTCGCCGCGCATCAGGCTGCCAATGGCGACACCGATGGCCTCCTGGCCGAGCGTCGGTGCGTAGGTGCCGATGCGCCCGGTGCGCTGCAGGGCCACCGCCTTCTGGTCGAACAGGCGGGTGAGGACCATTTGCCGGTACAGGCGGGTGAGCAGGTTGAAGTCGTCGGCCCAGGCGGGAAGCTCGCCGGTGAGGCGGCCATCGGGCGCTAGATAGCGGGTGTACGGGAGGTCGATCTTGTTATGGGTCATTGCGTGCATCCTCAGGACTCGCGTCCTCAACACACCGGTGGGTGTGATGGCGTTACCCCGCTGCTTGTGGCGGCGGGAGGGTTTGGCGGCCAGGCTTCGGGTAGAAGCCTAGCCGCCGTAAAGCAGGTGCTCGGCCAGCGCATCGGCGATTCGCGCGGGTGAGCGCTTGTCGGCCTGAGCGTGGGCGTAGATGTCGCTCAAGCGTAACCCGATCTGCGCCAGATGGGCAGTGACGGCCTGCAAGCTTTCGCCACGGTGGGTCAGGGCCACATGGATCAGGCCGCCGGCGTTGATCACGTAGTCCGGCGCATAGAGGATGCCGCGCGCGTCCAGCTCGTCGGCGATCTCCACACTGGCCAATTGATTGTTGGCGGCACCGGCGATGGCGGCGCACTGCAGACGCCCGACGCTCTCGCCATTCAGCACGCCACCCAGGCCGCACGGGGCGAGGATGTCGCAAGGCACGTCGAGCAGCTCCGCGCTGTTCACCGCCACCGCGCCAAGCTCCTCCACCGCCAGTTGCACGCGTCCGCCATCGAGGTCGGCGACCACCAGCTCGACGCCAGACGCCGCCAGCTGTTCGGCGAGGGCGAAGCCGACGTTACCCAGACCCTGGATCGCCACGCGCAGGCCCTGCAGGTCGGTACTGCCAAAGCGCGCTTCTGCCGTGGCGCGAATGCCGGCGTAAACGCCCAGGGCGGTGTGCGGCGACGGGTCACCGGCAGCCGTGGTGCTGGTGACGTGGCGGGTGTGCTGGGCGATGCAGTCCATGTCGGCGCTGGAGGTGCCGCTGTCCATGGCGGTGATGTAGCGCCCGCCCAGGGTGTCGATCATGCGGCCGAAGGCTTCGAACAGCGCGCCGCGGTTGTCCACATGCGCCGGGCGGATGATCACCGCCTTGCCGCCGCCCTGGGCGAGCCCGGCCAGCGCGGCCTTGTAGCTCGTCCCCGTAGCCAGGCGGATGGCATCGCGCACGGCGCTGTCGGTATCGGCATAGGCGAGGTAGCGGCAGCCGCCGAGTGCGGGGCCGCGACGGGTGTTGTGGATGGCAATGATGGCCTGCAGGCCGGTGAGCGGGTCCTGCGCCAGGTGCAAGGCTTCGAGCCGGGCGCTTTCCATCAGGGCGAACATGCGGGTCTTTCCTGGCGGGTTTAACAGCCAGTATAGGCAGCACGCCGCGGCGGCCTGGGTCGACTGGGCATAAGTTCGGCCCGGTTGATAACCGAACCTTAGGGTGCGCCGCGCGCATCAGAAGCCACCGCATTGTCAGCGAAGTGCACGGCGCCCCCTACATCCAGCAGCTCAGCGGCCCTGTACCTTCCACCACTGGCAGAACTCTTCCAGTGCCGTCCACACCGGCACCTGCGGGTCATAGTCGAGGTACTGGCGGGCGCGACTGATATCGAGGGAGAAGTCGCGCGCCATCACCGCCACGCCGAGGCGGAACAGGCTTGGCTCGGGCCGACCGGGCAGCAGCTTGCACACCGTCTCGTTGAGCACGGCCGCTCCGTAGGCCACGCCGAACGGCATGTGCCGGGTCACGGGCGGCAGGTCGAACTGGCGCAGCACGAAGTTGACCACGTCCCACAGCGGCAGCGGCGTGCCGTTGCTGATGTTGTACACCTTGCCGAGCGCCGGGCCGGCGGCCAGCAGGCTGCTGAGCAAGGCATCGTTGAGGTTCTGCATGCTGGTGAAGTCGACCTTATTCAGGCCGTTGCCGATGATCGCCAGGCGCCCCTTGCGGTGCATGTTGATCAGCCGCGGGAAGATGCTGGTGTCGCCGGCACCGGTGACGAAGCGCGGGCGCAGGGCGACCACTTCCAGGCCGAATTCCTGTGCCTCGAAGACCTTCTGCTCGGCGATGTATTTGGTCGCGCCGTAATGGTCGACGAAGCGCTTGGGCACCTGCTCTTCCTTGAGGCCGACATGCGACTTGCCATCAAAGTACACCGACGGCGAGGACAGATGCACCAGGCGGCGCACGCCTTGCCCCAGGCAGCCCTCAATGATGTTCTGGGTGACCACCACGTTGGCCTGGTGGAAATGCTGATAGCTGCCCCACACGCCGACCGCGCCGGCGCAATGCACCACGGCCTCGACATCGCGGCACAGGCGGTGCGCCAGGTCGGGATCGTCGAGGTCGCCCTGGACGAACTCGGCGCCGCGGTTGGTCAGGTGCTTCACCGCGTCCGGGCGGCGGCCGGTGACCCGCACCGTCAGCCCCTGCTCCAGGGCGAAGCGGGCGAAACGTCCGCCGATGAACCCACTCGCCCCTGTCACCAGAATCTTCATTGCACGCTCCCCATTGATTCTTCTTGTGCCTGCGACTCTAGCAGTCGCCTTGGCGCACCGCGCTGACCATCCGAGCCAAGCGCATGGCCCTAACCCGGCAACGGCACCAGCCAGTGCTGCGCCTGGCGCTGCAGGTGGGTGGTCAGCTCCGCCAGCAGCTCGCCGCCGCTGCGCCAGTGGTGCCAGTACAGCGGCACATCCAGCGGCCGCCCCGGAATGATCTCGACCAGCGCACCCCGCGCCAGTTCGTCCTGCACCTGCAGTTCCGGCACCAGGCCCCAGCCGAAACCGGCCTCGGCCAGGCGCACGAAGCCTTCCGACGATGGGCACAGGTGATGGGCGAAGCCGCCACTGACGCCGAGATCGGCGAGGTAACGGTGCTGCAGCAGGTCGTCCGGGCCGAAGACGATGGCCGGCACCCGCACCAGCCGCTCGGGCGCCACGCCCTGGGCGAAGTGCCGGGCGACGAACGCCGGGCTGGCCAGAGCACGGTAGCGCATGGCGCCCAACGGCAACGACCGTGCGCCGGCCACCGGGCGTTCGGCCGCGCACACACAGGCGGCCACCTCACCGGCGCGCATGCGCTTGAGGCCGACCTCCTGGTCCTCCACCACCAGATCGAGCAGCAGCCGTTGCTCGGCGCAGAAGTCACCAACCGTGCCCGCCCACCAAGTCGCCAGGCTGTCGGCGTTGAGGGCGATGCGCAGGCGCTCGGGCAAGCCGCCTTCGTCCAGTGCTGGCACCTGGCCCTGCAGGTCGCGTTCGAGCAGGCGCACCTGCTGCACATGGTTGAGCAGGCGCCGGCCGATCTCCGTTGGCGCGGGCGGCGTGGCGCGCACCAGCACCGGCTGGCCGACGCGGGCTTCGAGCAGCTTGACCCGCTGCGAAACCGCCGACTGCGACAGGCCGAGCAACTGCGCCGCGCGCTCGAAGCCGCCCTGCTCCACCACGGCGGCCAGGGCGGCAAGCAATTTGTAGTCGAACAAATCAGTTTTCCTAATGAGCGATCAGCATGATTAATTTTTCTTATACAGCGTTGCGCCCCAGACTGGCCACCATTGCTCATCCACAGGACGTATCGACATGACCGGCGAAACCTCACTCGCAGTGCTGCTGCGCAGCCTCGCACCCCACCTCAACGAGGGCGACTACGTGTTCTGCAGCGTGCACGATGCGGCCCAGGTGGCCGGCGCCGAGCTGATCGGCAGCATCCGCGAGGCGGAAGGCCTCAGCGTGATCCTCGCCCGCGGCGAAGCTGATCGTCTCGGCTTGGCCTACGACTACATCGCCGCCTGGATCAGCCTCACCGTGCATTCGGCGCTGTCGGCGGTGGGTTTGACCGCGGCCTTCGCCAACGCCCTGGCGGCCGAAGGCATCAGCTGCAACGTGATCGCCGGCTACCACCACGATCACCTGTTCGTTGCCCGCGCAGACGCCGAGCGCGCCATGGCCGCCCTGCGCCAGCTGGCCGCCGGCAGAGCGTGATCGAGATGTGGCAGAGCTACTTCAACGGCGTGCTGGTGGCCGCCGGCCTGATCGTCGCCATCGGAGCACAGAACGTCTTCGTCCTGGCGCAGAGCCTGCGCCGTGAACACCACCTGCCGGTCGCCGCCCTGTGCGTGCTGTGCGATGCGCTGCTGGTTGCCGCCGGGGTATTCGGCCTGGCCGCGCTGCTGACGCAGAGCCCGCAACTGCTGGCGGTGGCACGCTGGGGCGGCGCGGCCTTCCTGCTCTGGTACGGGGGCAAGGCGCTGCTGCGTGCGCTGCGGCCGCAAGCGTTGCACCAGGATGACGAGCAGGCGCCGCGCTCGCTGCACGCAGTATTGCTGGCCGCGCTGGCGGTGACCCTGCTCAACCCGCATGTGTACCTCGACACCGTACTGCTGATCGGCTCGCTCGGTGCCCAGCAGCCACAGCCGGGCGCCTATGCCCTCGGCGCGGCGAGCGCATCGCTGCTGTGGTTCTTCAGCCTGGCCCTCGGCGCCGCCTGGCTCGCCCCCTGGCTGGCACGCCCGGCGACCTGGCGCGTGCTCGACCTGAGCGTGGCGGCGATGATGTTCGCGGTGGCCTGGCAACTGATCGTCCACGCCCCCGGCGCATGACCACGAGCCGCCGCGGCGTTATGCTGCGGCGCTCGACACCAGCCTGGGAGCGATCATCCGTGGATACGACCGTGTTTGCCGTGGTGATGGCCGCCGCGGTGTTGCACGCGGGCTGGAACGCCCTGCTGAAGATCGGCCTCGACCGTTTTCTCACCGCCTCGCTGATTCAGATCGGCGCCGGGCTGGTCGCTCTGCTGGCGCTGCCCTTCGTCACCCTGCCGGTCGCCGCCGCCTGGCCTTACATCCTCCTCTCCGCGCTGCTGCACATCGGCTACAACCTGTTCCTCTCGCGGGCCTATCAGCACGGCGACCTCGGCCAGGTCTACCCGCTGTCACGCGGCAGCTCACCGCTGCTGGTGGCCCTGCTGGCGCTGCTCGCCGGCGATGCCCTGCGCCTACAACAATGGCCGGGGCTGCTGGTGCTGGTCACCGGCATCTGGCTGATGGCCTGGCGCGGCGGACAACGTGGCACCCGTCTCGACCGTCGCCTGCTGGGCAACGCCCTGGCCACCGCTTCCTTCATTGCCGGCTATACCCTGGCCGATGCCCTCGGTGCTCGCGCCAATGCCGACGCAATCGGCTATGCGGTGTGGCTGTTCGCGGTCAACGGCCTGGTCATGGCGGCGGTCATCGCCCTGCGCCGCGGCCCGCGCATCTTTCTTCAGCTCGGCCCGCACTGGCGCGGCGGGCTCGCGGGCGGCGCGATGTCGATGCTGGCCTACAGCCTGGTGATCTGGGCGATGACCCATGCGCCCATCGCCCTGGTTTCCGCCTTGCGCGAGACCAGCGTGCTGTTCGCCCTGCTGATCGGCTACCTGTTCCTGCGCGAGCCCATGCCATTGCCGCGGCTGCTTGCCTGCGCAGTCATCGTCGTCGGTGTGGCGCTGATGAAACTGGCCTGAAGCAGTTCGCACTTCCAGCGCCGTCGCCGGTCCCAATCAAGAGCCTGCGAAGCGCCTGGCATCGGCTTTCCCACACAGTTGCTGCGTGGATAAGGCCCAGGCCCGGTGCTATGATCGCGGCCTTGCGGTGAAAAGAGTACAAACTCGAAGCCGCCATTCGGCCGCCCGTGAACGGCCTCGCGCTAGTCGCACATCCCCGCCCTGATGAAGGAGATAGACCATGGCTTTCGAATTGCCGCCGCTGCCGTACGAGAAAAACGCCCTCGAGCCGCACCTGTCCGCCGAGACCCTGGAATTCCACCACGACAAGCACCACAACACCTACGTCGTGAACCTGAACAACCTGGTGCCCGGCACCGAGTTCGAAGGCAAGAGCCTGGAAGAAATCGTCAAGACGTCGTCCGGTGGCATCTTCAACAACGCCGCTCAGGTCTGGAACCACACCTTCTACTGGAACTGCCTGAGCCCGAACGGCGGTGGTCAGCCGACTGGCGCCCTGGCCGACGCGATCAACGCAGCCTTCGGCTCGTTCGACAAGTTCAAGGAAGAGTTCAGCAAAGTCTCCATCGGCACCTTCGGTTCCGGCTGGGGCTGGCTGGTGAAGAAAGCTGACGGTTCCCTCGCTCTGGCCAGCACCATCGGCGCCGGCAACCCGATCACCAGCGGCGACACCCCGCTGCTGACCTGCGACGTCTGGGAACACGCCTACTACATCGACTACCGCAACCTGCGCCCGAAGTACGTCGAGGCGTTCTGGAACCTGGTCAACTGGGACTTCGTGGCGAAAAACTTCGCAGCCTGAGTCACCCAGCGCTAACAAAAAACCCGGCCTTTGCCGGGTTTTTTGCATTCTGCCTCAGAGCAATTTCTGCGGCGCCATCGCCAGAGCCAGACGCTCGGTCTTCTGCACCGCGCGGGTCAGCACCTGGTCGGCCGTGACCGGGCCGAGGTACTCGCACAGCCCTATATAAAGCAGGTTGAGCAGCATGCGCAGCTGCTCCAGGCCCAACGCGGTCAGCCCCAGCGTACCGCCCTGCTCCAGCCAGCCACGCAGCCGCAGGCGCAACTCGGTATCGACCTGCATGCCATTGAGGTTGCCGGCGGCGAAGCGGCGCAGGCGCGGCACCATCTCTGCGTCGAGCAGGCCAAACAGCGTCTCGGTCAGCGCCTCGAAGGTTTCCCGTGCCTGCGCATCCGGGCCGGACACCTCCTCCGCGCCCTGGCCATCGCCCCGGCGCCAGGCGCAGACGCGGCGTCGGGTCCGGCAACAGGGCCGAGGCCGGCCCGGTCAGCGCGCCGACCAGCTCGCGGTACAGCCGCGCACGCTCCAGCTTGCGCTCGCTGCGCTTGACCACCTCGGCGAGGAACTCGTTGAGGGCGAACGGCGGCTTGTCCGAATACTTGGCCTCCCACAGGGACAGCAGCGGCAGCAGCTCTTCCTCGGGGAAGTGCCCGGCCAGGCCGGTGTAGATCGCACGGCGGCGGGTTGTCAGGCTCATCTCAGCTCCTCCGCAACAGATCGGCGCCGTCGAACGTCACCGTCTGGTTGAACTCGGGATAGCCCACTTCCGCGTGCTCGGCGAAATCCAGACCGCGCTGCTCGTCCTGGGTCGAAGTGCGCAGGCCGATGGTCTTGGCGATCAGGAAGTAGAGGATCAGCGCCATCGGAAAGGCCCAGGCGAACGCCATACCGGCGCCGAGCAGCTGCACGCTGACACGCGTCCAGCTGAACAGATCACCGGTGAAGAACAGCCCGGCGGCCACCGTGCCCCAGACACCGGCGAAGCCGTGTACCGACACCGCGCCGACCACATCGTCAAGCTGCCAGCGGTCGAGCAGGCGCATACCGAATACCACGACAAAGCCGGCAACCAGCCCGGTGAGCATGGCGTAGCCCGGCAGCATGGTGGCGCACCCGGCGGTAATGCCAACCAGGCCACCCAGCGAACCATTGACCGTGGAGGTCAGGAGTATCGGCTTGGACGTGGTACGCAGGGCAAGCATCGCGCCGATCGCACCGCAGGCCGCCGCCAGGTGTGTATTGAGGGCGATCAGGCCGAGGCTTTCGGTCATGCCCAGGGTGCTGCCGGCGTTGAAGCCGAACCAGCCGAGCCACAGCACGAAGCCACCCAGGGTGACCAGGCCGAGGTTGTGCCCGGGAATCACCCGCGGCGTGCCGTCAGCGGCGAAGCGACCAAGGCGCGGGCCGAGCACCAGGATGCCGGCCAGGGCGCACCAGGCGCCGACGCTATGCACCACGGTCGAACCGGCAAAGTCGATGAAGCCGAGCTTGGCCAGCCAACCCTGGCCGCCGTAGATGCCGCTCCACACCCAGCTGCCGAATACCGGGTAGATGAAGCCGCTGATCACCACAGCGCCGATCATGTAGGCGCCGTAACGCGTACGCTCGGCCATGGCGCCGCTGGCGATGGTCGCGGCCGTGGCAGCGAACATCATCTGGAACAGCAGGAAGGTGAAGTCCCAGGGTTGGCCTTCGTGCGGGGCGAAGTGGCTCATGCCGAACCAGCCGGTGAGGTTGCTGCCGAACATCAGGCCGAAGCCGACCAGCCAGAACACCACGCCACCGACACAGCCATCCATGTAGTTCTTCATCATCACGTTGACCGCATTCTTGGTCCGCGACATGCCGCTTTCCAACAAGGCGAAACCGGCCTGCATGAAGAACACCAGGGCGCTGGCCAATACCACCCAAGCGGTGCTGGTGGCGCTATCGCTGGCCGCGTGAGCGGTCGGCGCGAAAAACAGGGCACTCAATGACAAGAGATAGATCTTCATGGCCAACCCCCGTTAACTGGTGAGGTAGTGGTCATCGCAACTCTTGTGCCACAGTACGAGGGCCTGCACAGGCCTGCCGATGCGTTCTGCGCACCATTAGTGAGCAAGCAAAGCGTATCAGCCGCTTTACACGCGCCATGCCTGAACAGCCGTGGAAAATTCTGCTATTAAGCGTACTGGCCCTTTGACGGCTTCCCCGCATTTGCCAATACTCACAAGCGATCAGACGCCTCCGGCAGAGAACAAGGAATCCGCATTTGAAGCTGGAACTTAAAAATAGCCTCTCGCTCAAGCTGCTCCGTGTCGTCCTGTTGTCGGCGCTGGTCGTCGGTGTGGTCCTGAGCTGCGCGCAGATAGTCTTCGACATCTACAAGACGCGCCAGGCAGTGGCCAACGATGCGCACCGCATCCTCGGCATGTTCCGCGACCCCTCGACCCAGGCCGTCTACAGCCTCGACCGCGAGATGGGCATGCAGGTCATCGAGGGTCTGTTCCAGCATGAAGCCGTGCGTTTCGCCGCCATCGGTCACCCCAACGAACCGATGCTCGCCGAGCGCGAGCGCGAGCTGGTCGAATCGCCCACCCGCTGGATGACCGACCCGATCCTCGGTAAAGAGCAGGCCTTCAGTACCCAACTGGTCGGCCGCGGCCCTTACAGCGAATACTACGGTGACCTCAACATCACCCTCGACACCGCCAGCTATGGCGAGAACTTCATCACCACCTCGGTGATCATCTTCATCTCCGGCGTGCTCCGCGCACTGGCCATGGGCCTGGTGCTGTACCTGGTCTACCACTGGCTGCTGACCAAGCCGCTGTCGAAAATCATCGAGCACCTGACCAACATCAACCCGGACCGGCCCAGCGAACACAAGCTGCCCATGTTGCCGGGCAACGAGCGCAACGAACTGGGCCTGTGGATCAACACGGCAAACCAGCTGCTCGAATCGATCGAACGCAACACCCACCTGCGCCGCGAGGCCGAGAACAGTCTGATGCGCATGTCGCAGTACGACTTCCTCACCGGCCTGCCCAACCGCCAGCAACTGCAGCAGCAACTCGACCAGATCCTCGACGACGCCGGTCGCCTGCAACGTCGCGTGGCCGTGCTCTGCGTCGGCCTCGACGACTTCAAGGGCGTCAACGAACAGTTCAGCTACCAGACCGGCGACCAATTGCTCCTGGCCCTCTCCGACCGCCTGCGCAGCCACAGCAGCAAACTCGGTGCGCTGGCCCGTCTGGGCGGCGACCAGTTCGCCCTGGTCCAGGCCGACATCGAGCAACCCTACGAAGCCGCCGAACTGGCGCAGAGCATTCTCGACAGCCTGGAAACCCCCTTCTCGCTCGAACGCCAGGAAGTACGCCTGCGCGCCACCATCGGCATCACCCTGTTCCCGGAAGACGGCGACACCACCGAGAAGCTGCTGCAGAAAGCCGAGCAGACCATGACCCTGGCCAAGAGCCGCTCGCGCAACCGCTACCAGTTCTACATCGCCAGCGTCGACAGCGAGATGCGCCGCCGCCGCGAGCTGGAAAAGGACCTGCGCGACGCGCTCAAGCGCAACGAGCTGCACCTGGTCTACCAACCGCAGGTCGATTACCGCGACCACCGCGTGGTCGGCGTCGAAGCCCTGCTGCGCTGGCAGCACCCGCAGCATGGCCTGGTGCCGCCGGACCTGTTCATCCCGCTGGCCGAACAGAACGGCAGCATCATCGCCATCGGCGAATGGGTGCTCGACCAGTCCTGTCGCCAGCTGCGCGAATGGCACGACCAGGGCTTCACCGAACTGCGCATGGCGGTCAACCTGTCCACCGTGCAACTGCACCACACCGAGCTGCCGCGCATGGTCAACAACCTGCTGCAGGTGTACCGCCTGCCGATGCGCAGCCTGGAGCTGGAAGTCACCGAAACCGGCCTGATGGAAGACATCACCACCGCCGCCCAGCACCTGCTCAGCCTGCGCCGCGCCGGCGCGCTGATCGCCATCGACGACTTCGGTACCGGCTACTCCTCGCTGAGCTACCTGAAGAGCCTGCCGCTGGACAAGATCAAGATCGACAAGAGCTTCGTGCAGGACCTGCTCGAAGACGAGGATGACGCCACCATCGTGCGCGCCATCATCCAGCTCGGTAAGAGCCTGGGCATGCAAGTTATCGCCGAGGGTGTGGAGACCTCCGAACAGGAGGCCTACATCATCGCCCAGGGCTGCAACGAGGGGCAGGGCTACCTCTACAGCAAGCCATTGCCGGCGCGTGAAGTGACGCTCTACCTGAAGCAGGCGCGCCGCCTGAGCAACGCTGGTAACCCCGCCACGCTTTGATAGTCCGGGTGGCAGGAGCCACCCTTTCTCATCGCCCTACTGCCCAGCAGCGGTGTGTGTTGTTCCAGCTCGGACGCATCACCCTGTTCTGATCACGCCACCACGATGAAGAAAGCCCTGCCTCTGCTGGCGCTCCTTTGCGCCCCACTCGTCTGCGCGGCCAACAGCACGGACTGCCACCTGCGCGTCGGCTGGGAAGAGTGGTACCCCCTGATTTACCAACAGAACGAACAACTGGTCGGCAGCGAGTACAGCGAGCTGCAGGCGCTGGCGCACGATGCCGGCTACACCCTGGCGTTCATCGAAGAGCCCTGGGCCCGCGCCCTGCAAAAGCTGAAACAGGGCCGTCTGGACCTGCTCTACGGCGCCAGCCATTCGCTCGAGCGAGAGGCCTTCGCCCGCTTCAGCCAGCCGTACCGGGTGGAAGAGATGGTGCTGGTCATCGCCGGCGTGCCGTCCGCGCCGCCCGTCGCCAACCTGTCGCTGCGCCAGTGGCTGAACGAGCCACGCGCCGACGGTCGCCCGCGCACCCTCGGGGTGATTCGCGGCTTCTACTACGGCGAGGAGCTGGAACCCATCGTGCGCGACCCGCAGGCAACGGCGCAGCGCCTGGAAGTGCGCTGGGATCAGCAGTTGCTGGACGTGCTGGCACGCGGGCGCATCGACGGCTACCTGCTCGAGGACAGTGTCGCTCGCGCCATGCAGCGCGAGAGCACGCAACCGCTGCAAAGTTTCGGGGTCAGCGAGCACACCGAAGAACCCATGCACCTGATGTTCTCGCGCGCCGTGCCGGAGAGCGTGGTGCAGCGCTTCAACGCCGCCATCGCCCGCCGACCACGCTAGATATCCGCACCGAAAACGCAGAAGGCCCGTCTCCTCGCGAAGACGGGCCTTCTTGGGTGACGCCTAGAATCAGGCAGCGCGACGCAGCAACACCACCCCGGCCAGGCCACAGATCAGCGCCGGTACCAGCACCGCCAGCAGCGGCGAGAAGCCGAACACCAGGCTCGACGGACCGAGCAGGTCCTGGGCGATGCGGAACACGAAGCCCACCAGCACGCCGGTGAAGATACGCTGGCCCAGGGTCACCGAGCGCAGTGGGCCGAAGATGAAGGAAATCGCCATCAGCACCAGCGCGGCGGTCACCAGCGGCTGCAGGACCTTGGTCCAGAACGCCAGCCAGTAGCTGCCGTTGTTCAGCCCCTGCGCAGCGAGGTAGTGGATGTAGCGCCACAGCCCGGTCATCGACAGCGCTTCCGGCTCCATGACCACGGTGCCGAGCAGTTGCGGGTTGAGTTCGATGTCCCAACGCTCGTTGTCGAGCTCTTCCACCTCGGTGGTGCGATCACGGAAGTGGGTGGTGGCGACGTCTTCCAGCTGCCAGTGATCGCCCTGGTAGACGGCGCGCTTGGCGAAGCTGGCCGAGAGCATGTGGCGCTGGTCGTCGAACTGGTAGCGGGTCACGCCGTACAGGCGACCGTTGGGCTGCACGGCGTTGATGTGCACGTACTCGTGGCCCTGACGGTGCCACAGGCCGCGCTTGGAGCTTTGTGCCTCCCCGCTGCCTTGGGCCATGGAGCGGCTGGCCTGGGCCAGGTTCTCGGTCCAGGGCGCCACGTACTCACCGATCAGCACGCCGGCCAGCATCAGCACCAGCATCGGTTTCATCACCGCCCAGACGATGCGCCCGACCGAAACCCCGGCGGCGCGCATGATGGTCAGCTCACTGTTGCTGGCCAGGGTGCCGAGGCCGATCAGGCAGCCGATCAGCGCCGCCATCGGCAGCATCTCGTAGAGCCGGCGCGGCAGGGTCAGCAACACATAGATCAGCGCCTCGAAGGTGCCATAGGTATCGCTGACATCGCCCAGCTCGTCGATGAAGGCGAACAGCAGCGCCAGGCCGACGATGATCCCCAGCACCGCGAGGATCGCGTAGAACACACTGCTACCGATGTAGCGATCAAGCCTGAGCATGAGCCATCTCCTTGCCTGCGCGGCGACTCGCCAGCTTGAGTTGCAACGGGGTCCAGAAGAACAGCCCCAGACCGATCAGCAGGAACAGGCCATGCACCCACCAGAGGCCCAGGTCTTGGGGAATCTTGCCCTTGTCCAGCTGCCCGCGGGCGCCGATCAGCAGCGCCAGGTAAGCCATGTACAGAAGAATCGCCGGGAGCAGTTTGAGGAAGCGCCCCTGGCGTGGATTGACCCGCGCCAGCGGCACGGCCAGCAGGGTGACGACGAACACCAGCAACGGAATCGACAGGCGCCACTGCAGCTCGGCCTGATGGCGCGGGTTGTCGCTGCCGATCAGTTCACGGGTCGGGATCGCCTCGCGCTCGCCGATCTCGCTGCTCACTGCCGGCTTGGGCAGCAGCACGCCGTAGGTGTCGTACTTGATCGCACGGTAGTCGGCCTGGCCAGGGTTGCCGTCGTAGCGGTAACCGTTCTCCAGAATCAGGTAGCGACTGCCGTCGGTCTGGATCTCCTGGCGACCGCTCTCGGCGACCAGCACGGCAATGCCCGGCTCCTTCTTCTTGCCCTTGTCGTTGTTGTCGACACGCAGGCGCTTCTCGGAAATGAACACACCGGACAACTGGCCGCGGTCCTCGGACAGCGCCTCGGTGTAGGTCACCCGCGAGCCGTCCTTCATCGCCTGGAAGCGACCCGGCACCAGGGTGTCGAATTCGGTGAGGGCATCCTGCTGGTTGAAGATCCGCGTCACTTCGGCGACACCCTGTGGTGCCAGGCCGAGGCTGAGCCAGGCAACCAGCGCGGCTACCAGCGCGGCAGGCGCCATGGTGTAGGCCAGCAGACGTTTGTGGCTCATGCCGGTGGCCGACAGCACGGTCATCTCGCTGTCGAGATAAAGACGGCCATAGGCCAGCAGGATGCCGAGGAACAGCCCCAGCGGCAGGATCAGCTGCAGGAAGCCAGGCAGCCGAAAGCCCATGATCATGAACAGCACGCCCGGGTCCAGCAGCCCCTGCGCAGCCTGCGCCAGGTACTTGATGAAGCGGCCGCTCATGATGATGACGAGCAGCACGGCGCTGACTGCACTGAGGGTCAGCAGCAATTCGCGCGAGAGATAACGGAAGACGATCAAACCAGACACTCCAGGGTTGTCAGGCTCAGGCGGCTACACGCAAACTAGCCGCACCTTTGCCGGCCTGCCGCTCGGGCAGGCCCTCGAAAAAATAGCGGGCATTATCCGCCAAACCCGACTCTTTGTCTTGGGGACAGCTCACCATGGAATTCCTTGTCAAAAGCGTTCGCCCGGAAACCCTGAAGACCGCCACCCTGGTCGTCGCCATCGGCGAAGGACGTAAACTCGGTGTTGCGGCCAAGGCCGTGGACGAAGCCAGCGGCGGCGCCATCAGTGCCCTGCTCAAGCGCGGCGACATCGCCGGCAAGCCGGGCCAGACCCTGCTCCTGCACAGCCTGCCGAACCTCAAGGCCGAGCGCGTGCTGCTGGTCGGCAGCGGCAAGGGCGAGCTGTCTGACCGTCAGTTCCGCAAGTTGGTTGCATCGGTGCATGGCGTGCTCAAAGGCCTCGGCGGTAGCGATGCGGTGCTGGCCCTGGGCGAACTGCAGGTCAAGTCGCGTGACGCCTACGGCAAGGCGCGCCTGCTGGTGGAAACCCTGGCCGATGGCGGCTACGTGTTCGACCAGTTCAAGAGCAAGAAGGCCGAACCCAAGGCGCTGAAGAAACTCACCCTGATCGCCGACAAGGCCGAGCTGGCCGATGTCGAGCGTGGCAGCCTGCATGCCCGCGCCATCGCCACCGGCATGGCCTTCACCAAGGACCTCGGCAACCTGCCGCCGAACCTCTGCCACCCGAGCTACCTGGCGGAAGAAGCCAAGGCCCTGGCCAAGGCGCACAAGAACCTCAAGGTCGAGATCCTCGACGAGAAGAAGCTCAAGGAACTCGGTGCCGGCGCCTTCCTCGCCGTGGCCCAGGGCAGCGACCAGCCGCCACGGATGATCGTGCTGCAGTACACCGGCGGCAAGAAGGACGAAAAACCCTTCGCCCTGGTCGGCAAGGGCATCACCTTCGACACCGGCGGTATCAGCATCAAACCGGCCGCCAGCATGGACGAAATGAAGTACGACATGTGCGGCGCCGCCAGCGTGTTCGGCACCCTGCGCGCCGTGCTCGAACTGCAACTGCCGATCAACCTGGTGTGCCTGTTGGCCTGCGCCGAGAACATGCCGAGCGGCGGCGCCACCCGCCCCGGTGACATCGTCACCACCATGAGCGGGCAGACTGTGGAAATCCTCAACACCGACGCCGAAGGCCGCCTGGTGCTGTGCGACACCCTGACCTATGCCGAGCGCTTCAAGCCGCAGGCGGTGATCGACATCGCCACCCTCACCGGCGCCTGCATCGTCGCCCTGGGCAGCAATGTCTCCGGCCTGATGGGCAACGACGATGCGCTGGTTCAGCAGATCCTGCAGGCCGGTCTGAATGCCGACGACCGCGCCTGGCAACTGCCGCTGTACGACGAGTACCAGGAGCAGCTCGACAGCCCGTTCGCCGACATCGCCAACATCGGCGGGCCGAAGGCCGGCACCATCACCGCCGGCTGCTTCCTCTCGCGCTTCGCCAAGAGCTACAAGTGGGCGCACCTGGACATCGCCGGTACCGCCTGGATCAGCGGCGGCAAGGACAAGGGCGCCACCGGCCGCCCGGTACCGATGCTGACCCAGTACCTGCTGGACCGCAGCAAGGTCTGACGCGCCCAACGAGCGGCCCTCCAACCGGGAGGGCCGCTCGCCTCCATCGCCCCACGAGCCCACTCATGCGCGTCGAGTTCTACGTTCTCTCCTCCAGCAACCCGGCCGACCGCCTGCGCGCCGCCTGCCAGCTCGCGCTCAAGGCCTGGCGTGCCGGCATGCCGGTGTTCGTTCGCGCAGCCGATCAGGCGCAGGGCGAGGCGCTGGATGCGCTGCTGTGGAGCTTTCGCACGGAAAGCTTCGTGCCGCACAACCTGCACAGCGACGATGCGCAGGCTCCAGTGGTGATCGGCATCGACGAAACCCCGGCCAAAAGCCAGGGCTTGCTGATCAATCTGCACCCGCAACTGTCCGCGCAACTGGCGCAGTTCAGCAGGGTGATCGAGATCGTCAACCAGGAGCCACAGCTGCTGGCACTGTCTCGCGAGAACTTCAAACTGTACCGCCAGCAGGGCTTCGCCCCCCAGCGCGTCGAACTTTGAACAGCCAAACGGCATCGAAATACACGACGTGACGGCGTAGAATCGGCGGCCCAGCCTCTACCCGCCTTGCCCGGCACGCGCTTGCGACGACTCCGCACAGGCCCGATCGAACCATGGACAGCTCCAAACCTTCCAAGCCCGCCCACCTGCTGGACGACCTCGAAGCCATCCGCCAGCTGCTGGAAAAGGATCAGCTCGAGCCGCCGCTGCTGACCGAATCACTGGACGACGACCTGCAGATTCCGCTGCTTTCCGACATCGTCGAGCCAGCGCCGCAGACCGCCAGCGTGCCACCGCCAGCCCCGAGCATCGCGCCGCTGCCCTACCCGGTGCGCCCGGCTGCAGCAGTGCCCGCCACCATGGTGCCAGCAACAGTGGCGCCGGCAGTTGCACCAGCGCCGCCCCACCCCGCTCCGAGCATCGCCAGCAGCGTGCAGGAAAGCGTGCTCAACCGCAGCCGCCTGGACGCCGAACTGCGCGCCGCCGCGCAACTGATCCTGCAGGACGTGATCGACGATTTCGTGCCGCAGATCGAAGCCGAACTGAAACGTCGCCTCGACGCTCGTCTCGACCGCCTGATCAAGGCGCCGAAAACCTGACCGCCGGGCGTGCCCGCCACGCCCACTGCTCCGCCAATCCGCTTCCCTGCCAGCGGCCTTACGCCTCGCGCGCCATCCCCGTTATACTTCGCGGCTTTCCGATCAGTTGCCAATACGGTCCCGCCGCACCCATGGACAAGACCTACCAGCCCCACGCCATCGAAACCGCCCTGTACGAGAACTGGGAAGCGAACAACTACTTCGCCCCGCAAGGTTCCGGCGAGCCCTACACCATCATGATCCCGCCGCCGAACGTCACCGGCAGCCTGCACATGGGTCACGGCTTCAACAACTCGATCATGGACTGCCTGATCCGCTTCCGCCGCATGCAGGGCCGCAACACCCTGTGGCAGCCGGGCACCGACCACGCGGGCATCGCCACGCAGATGGTGGTCGAGCGCCAGCTGGCCGCCGACGGAATCGGTCGCCACGACCTCGGTCGCGAGAAATTCCTGGAGAAGGTCTGGGAGTGGAAGGAACAGTCCGGCGGCACCATCACCCGGCAGATCCGTCGCCTGGGCTCGTCGGTGGACTGGTCGCGCGAGCGCTTCACCATGGACGAAGGCCTGTCCGAAGCGGTTAAAGAAGCCTTCGTGCGCCTGCACCAGGACGGCCTGATCTACCGCGGCAAGCGCCTGGTCAACTGGGACACCAAGTTCCACACCGCCATCTCCGACCTCGAAGTGGAAAACCACGACGAGAAGGGCCACCTGTGGAACCTGCGCTACCCGCTGGCCGACGGCAACAAGACCGCCGACGGCAAGGACTACCTGATCGTCGCTACCACCCGCCCGGAAACCATGCTCGGCGACAGCGCCGTGGCCGTGCACCCGGAAGACGAGCGCTACAAAGCCCTGATCGGCACCTTCGTCGAACTGCCGCTGGTGGGCCGCCGTATCCCGATCATCGCCGACGACTACTGCGACCCCGAGTTCGGCACCGGCTGCGTGAAGATCACCCCGGCCCACGACTTCAACGACTATGAAGTCGGCAAGCGCCACAACCTGCCGCTGCTCAACATCTTCGACAAGAACGCCGCCGTGCTGGCCAAGGCCCAGGTGTTCAACATCGACGGCAGTGTCAATAGCGAGCTCGACGGTAGCCTGCCGGCCGAATACGCCGGCCTCGACCGTTTCGTCGCGCGCAAGCAGATCGTCGCTGCGTTCGAAGCCGCCGGCCTGCTCGAAAGCATCGACGACCACGCGCTGAAAGTGCCGAAGGGCGACCGCTCCGGCACCGTCATCGAGCCGTGGCTGACCGACCAGTGGTATGTCTCCACCAAGCCACTGGCCGAAAAAGCCATCGCCGTGGTCGAGAGCGGCGAGATCCAGTTCGTACCCAAGCAGTACGAGAACATGTACTTCAGCTGGATGCGTGACATCCAGGACTGGTGCATCAGCCGTCAGCTGTGGTGGGGCCACCGCATCCCGGCCTGGTACGACGACGCCGGCAACGTCTACGTCGGTCGTGACGAGGCGGAAGTTCGCGCCACGCACAACCTCGGCGACGCCAACCTGCGCCAGGACGAAGACGTGCTCGACACCTGGTTCAGCTCCGGCCTGTGGACCTTCTCCACCCTCGGCTGGCCGCAGCAGACCGACTTCCTCAAGACCTTCCACCCCACCGACGTGCTGGTCACCGGTTTCGACATCATCTTCTTCTGGGTCGCCCGGATGATCATGCTGTCCACCCACCTGACCGGGCAGATCCCGTTCAAGACCGTCTACGTCCACGGCCTGGTGCGCGATGCCCAGGGCCAGAAGATGTCCAAGTCCAAGGGCAACGTGCTCGATCCGCTGGATATCGTCGACGGCATCGAACTGGACGCCCTGCTGGAGAAGCGCACCAGCGGCATGATGCAGCCCAAGCTGGCCGATAAGATCGCCAAGCAGACCAAAACCGAGTTCCCGGACGGCATCGCCGCCTACGGCACCGACGCCCTGCGCTTCACCAACCTGGCGCTGGCCTCCACCGGTCGTGACATCAAGTTCGACATGGGCCGCGTCGAGGGTTACCGCAACTTCTGCAACAAGCTGTGGAACGCCGCCAACTTCGTCATCGAGAACACCGATGACAAGGACACTGGCGTCAACGGCGAAGCGGTCGACCTGTCACCGGTGGATCGCTGGATCATCTCCGCCCTGCAGCGCTGCGAGCAGGACGTGACCCGCCACCTCGACGCCTTCCGCTTCGACATGGCCGCGCAAGCCCTGTACGAGTTCATCTGGGACGAGTACTGCGCCTGGTACCTGGAACTGGTCAAGCCCGTGCTGTGGGACGAGAATGCGCCGGCCGAGCGCCAGCGCGGCACCCGCCGCACCCTGGTGCGCGTGCTGGAAGTGATCCTGCGCCTGGCCCACCCGTTCATGCCCTTCATCACCGAAGAGATCTGGCAGCGCATCAAGGGCCAGGCCGGCATCAGCGGCGAGACCATCATGCTGCAAGCCTGGCCGGTGGCGAACGAGAGCCGCATCGACGCTGCCGCCGAAGGCGACATCGAGTGGGTCAAGCAGCTGATGCTCGGCGTACGGCAGATCCGTGGCGAGATGAAGATCTCCATGGCCAAGCGCATCGACATCATCGTGCAGAACGCCAATGCCGAAGACCTGCGCCGCCTGGCCGACTTCGAGCCGCTGCTGAGCAAGCTGGCCAAGCTGGAATCGGTGCGCGTGCTGGCCGCCGGCGAAGAAGCACCGATGTCCGCCACCGCTCTGGTCGGCGAGATGCAGGTGCTGGTGCCGATGGCCGGGCTGATCGACAAGGACGCCGAACTGGCGCGCCTGGACAAGGAAATCCAGCGCCTGGACGGCGAGGTCAAACGCGTCGGCGGCAAGCTGAGCAATGAGGGCTTCGTCGCCAAGGCGCCGGCCGAAGTGCTCGACAAGGAGCGCGCCAAGCTGGCCGAAGCCGAACAGGCGCTGACCAAGCTGGTCGAGCAGCGCGAGAAGATCGCCAACCTGTAACCGCGAAAGGCCCGCTCATGCGGGCCTTTTTTTGCGCCAAGGAAAGCGAGGCCACGATGATCCACCTGCGTTTCGAATCCACCCTGCCCGCGCGCCCCGACGTGGTCTGGCGCTGGATCACCGATGTGCGCTGCCTGCGCCGGGATATGCGCCCCTGGCTGTGGATGTGCATTGCCCGTGGCATCCGCAACCTGCAGGACCTCCAGGTGCAGCCCGGCACACCGCTGTTCACCAGCTGGCTGTGGTTGTTCGGCGTGCTGCCGCTCGGCACCTCGCGGCTGACCCTGCTGGCACTCGAGCCCGGCAGCGGTTTCGTCGAGCCATCACCAATGACCGGCATGCGCCTGTGGCGCCACGCACGCAGCCTGCATCTGCAGAACGACGGCACGCGGGTGGTCGACCAGCTGACGGTCGACCCGCTGTTGCCGGCATTCGTCGTGCGCGCCTTCCTGCAGCTGTTCTTCACCAGCCGCCACCGTGCGCTGCGCCGGCGCGCCGCACGCCAGGCCTGCTGACTCAAGGAGCACACCATGGACGTGAGCAAGACCAAGACCAGTTTCTACCGCCGCCTCTACGTGGCCTGGCTGATCGACAGCGGCACGGCCACCAGCGTACCGGCGCTGATCGACGCCACCGGCATGCCCCGGCGCACCGCCCAGGACACCCTGCTCGCGCTCGGCGAGCTGGATATCGACTGCGTGTTCGAACAGGGCGCCGGCGAGCGCAACAATGCCGGGCACTACGTGATCCGCGACTGGGGCGCCATCGACAAGCACTGGGTCGCCAACCACCTCGACCGGATCAAGCGGCTGCTCGGCTATCCCTGACAGCCCTCCATACCCCTTGAGCGCCTGACGCTGCCACCGCTGCGTCAGCGCGTCGTGCCGCCCGCCCGGCAATATCGATACAAAAGCTGTACAAATAATTTGACCTGTACATATCAGGACCTATGATGAGACGAAGTTGTACAGAAATCAGATTCCGTACAAGAAATCCTCACAGGTCCCGCCATGCTCGACGCCAACGGCCACCCCTTGAAACTCGGAATCAGCGCCTGCCTGCTGGGTGCCGAAGTGCGCTACAACGGCGGCCACAAGGAATCGCGCCTGTGTAGCCAGGTGCTCGCCGAGCATTTCGAGTTCGTTGCCGTCTGCCCGGAAATGGCCATCGGCCTCGGTACCCCGCGCGAGGCCATTCGCCTGGTGGGCGAGCCGGATGCACCGCGCGCGGTCGGATCGCGTCATCCCGAGTTGGACCACAGCGAAAAGCTGTACAACTTCGGCCAGCGCATGGCCGCCGAACTGGATGACCTGTGCGGCTACATCTTCATGCAAAAGTCGCCGTCCTGCGGGCTGGAGCGGGTCAAGGTCTACCAGGCCAACGGCTACCCGGTGGAAGGCGGCGGGCGCGGTCTCTACGCCAGCGCGTTCTGCCGCGCGCGTCCGGACCTGCCGGTGGAGGAAGACGGTCGCCTCAACGACCCGGTGCTGCGCGAAAACTTCCTCACCCGCGTATTCGCCTACGCCGAATGGCAGCGCCTACTCGCCAACGGCCTGAGCCGCCGGGCGATCACCGATTTCCATGCGCGCTACAAGTACCAGCTGATGGCCAACAACCCGCTGCAGTACAAGGCGCTCGGCCAACTGCTTGGCAACCTCGGCCAGCATGACCCGGCCGAGCTAGGCCCGCGCTACTTCAGCCAGCTGATGGCCGCCCTGGCCCGCTGCGCCACCCGCGGCACCCACAGCAACGTGCTGCAGCACCTGTGCGGCTATCTGAAGAACGCCCTCAGCCCCGCCGAGAAGCAGGAGCTCAATCACCTGATCGAGCAGTACCGCAACGGCATCGTGCCGCTGGTGGTGCCGCTGACCCTGCTCAAGCACCACTTCCGCCATCACCCGGATCACTACATCGCCCGTCAGGCCTACCTGCAGCCGCATCCGGAAAACCTCAGCCTGCGGAACGCCATCTGATGAACGACCCGCTCGACGACTACCAGACCGCCCTCGCCCAGGGCTATCTGCCGATCCGCGAGGTGGCGCGCAGTACCGGGGTCAACCCGGTGACCCTGCGCGCCTGGGAGCGCCGCTACGGTCTGGTGGTGCCGCACCGCACGCCCAAGGGCCACCGCCTGTACTCGCGCGAACATGTGGCGCGCATCCAGGCGATCCTCACCTGGCTTAACCGCGGCGTCGCCGTCAGCCAGGTCAAGGAACTGCTCGACAGCCGCACCCCGCCCAGCCCGCCGAGTGGCAACGACTGGGATGAACTGCAGCAGGACCTGCTGCGCGCCATCGCGCGCCAGGCCGAACGCCAGCTCGACGACGGTTTCAACCGCGCACTGGCGGTCTACCCACCGCACACCCTGTGTGCGCAACTGCTGCTGCCGATGCTCGGCGAGCTGGACCGGCGCTGGCAGGGCAGCCAGATCGGCAATCAGCTGGAGCGGGTGTTCTTCTACAGCTGGCTGCGCAGCAAGCTGGGCACTCGCCTTTACCACAGCAACCGCCAGCAGCAGGCCGCCCCGCTGCTGCTGGTGAATGCCTCGGCGCAACCGCTGGAGCCCGGTCTGTGGTTGTGCGCCTGGCTGGCCAGCAGCGCCGGCTGCCCGGTGGAGGTGTTCGATTGGCCCCTGCCGGCTAGCGAGCTGGCACTGGCCATCGACAACATTGGCCCGCGCGCACTGCTGCTGTATTCCAGCCAGGCCCTCGACAGCCAGCAACTGCGCCGCGACCTGCCGCGCCTGCTCGCGGCCTCGCCCATTCCGCTGCTGCTGGCTGGCCCGGCCGTGGCGATCCACCACGACGACCTGCTCGCCCTGAACGGCCTGCACCTGTCCGCCGACCCCCT
The DNA here is from genome assembly GCF_014851905.1 of Pseudomonas sp. PDM14. Lineage (NCBI taxonomy): Bacteria > Pseudomonadati > Pseudomonadota > Gammaproteobacteria > Pseudomonadales > Pseudomonadaceae > Pseudomonas > Pseudomonas sp. PDM14. The sequence continues at coordinate 1,460,437 of NZ_JACVAQ010000002.1, forward strand.
CGCCGCCCTCGCCCAGTTGCAGACGCTCGACCTGCTCGGCGGCCACCACCATGAGTGAACGAGAAACCATGCGCCAACTGATGTGGTTCCGCAGCGACCTGCGGATACAGGACAACACCGCACTGGCCGCGGCCATGGGCAACGGCCCGACCGTGGCGCTGTACCTGATCAGCCCGCAGCAGTGGCAGGAGCACGACGACGCGCCGTGCAAGGTCGACTTCTGGCTGCGCAACCTGAGCGCCCTGGCCGGCGAACTGGCCCGTCTCAACGTGCCCCTGCTGGTGCGCAGCGCTCCGCACTGGCATGACGCACCCAAGGTCGTGGCCGAAGTGTGCCGCGAACACGCCATCGCCCAGGTGCAGGTCAACGACGAATACGGCATCAACGAGGCCAAGCGCGATCAGCAGGTGGCCGCCGAACTGACGAAGATCGACGTGGGCTTCCACGGCCACCTCGACCAGTTGTTCTTCCAGCCCGGCAGCCTGCTGACCAAGAGCGGCGGTTACTTCAAGGTCTTCAGCCAGTTCCGCAAGACCTGCTACCAGCGCCTGCACACCGCGCTGCCGCAACGTGTCGCCACACCTGGCGCACAGGCGCCGCTGGATATCGCCAGCGACAGCGTGCCGGACCAGGTAAAGGGCTTCACCACCCCGGACGACGCCCTGCGCGCGCTGTGGCCAGCCGGTGAAGACGCCGCCCTCGAGCGCCTGGCGACCTTCGCCGACGAGCAGATCGACGACTACCAGGTGCAGCGCGACCTGCCGGCCAAACCCGGCACCAGCCAGCTTTCCGCCTACCTCGCCGCCGGCGTGCTGTCGCCGCGCCAGTGCCTGCACGCGGCGCTGCGCAGCAACCAGGGCGAGTTCGAGACCGGCAGCGCCGGTGCCGTCACCTGGATCAACGAGCTGCTTTGGCGCGAGTTCTACAAGCACGTACTGGTCGGCTACCCGCGCGTCTCGCGGCACCGCGCCTTCCGCCCGCACACCGAGGCGCTGCCCTGGCGCCACGCACCGCAGGACCTTGCCGCCTGGCAGGAAGGTCGCACCGGCCTGCCGCTGATCGACGCTGCCATGCGCCAGCTGCTCGCCACCGGCTGGATGCACAACCGCCTGCGCATGGTGGTGGCGATGTTCCTGAGCAAGAACTTGCTGATCGACTGGCGCGAGGGCGAGCGCTTCTTCATGCAGCACCTGATTGACGGCGACCTCGCCGCCAATAACGGCGGCTGGCAGTGGAGCGCCTCCACCGGTACCGATGCGGTGCCCTACTTCCGCCTGTTCAACCCGATCAGCCAGTCGCAGCGTTTCGACCCCGACGGCCGCTTCATCCGCCACTGGCTGCCCGAGCTGGCTAGCCTGAGCAACCGCGACATCCACAATCCGGCGGGGGCCGGCGGGCTGTTCGGCCCGGCCGGCTACCCCACGCCGATCGTCGACCTCGCCGCCAGCCGCGACCGCGCCCTGCAGGCCTTCAAGGGCCTGCCGCGCCAGGAGCCCGAAGATGACTGACTTCCTCCAGCGTTTCGCCGCCGGCTTCGCCAGCCTGAACAAGGACAACCTGCAGCGCGTCGCCGAGCTGTACAGCGCCGATATCCACTTCCGCGACCCGCTGCATGATGTGCAGGGCCTCGATCCGCTGCGCGCCTACTACGAGCAGCTCTACGCCAACGTGCGCGAGCTGCGCTTCGACTTTCACGGCTACGACACGCTGGCCGACGGCGAAGGCTACCTGCGCTGGACCATGCACTACCGCCACCCGCGCCTGGCCGGCGGCCGCCCGCTGCAGCTCGATGGCTGCTCGCACCTGCGCTGGCGCGCGGAGCGGGTCTACTACCACCGCGACTACTTCGATGCCGGCGCGCTGCTCTACGAGCACCTGCCGCTGTTCGGCGCACTGATCCGCTGGCTCAAGGGCCGACTGGCATGACGGAGGTCGACATGACGCAGCACGACAGTGGCCAGCGCATATGGCTGACCGGCGCCAGCAGCGGCATCGGCGCCGCCCTGGCCGAGGTTCTCCTGCAGCAGGGCCACCGCCTGGCGGTGAGCGCACGCAACACCACGGCACTGCAGGCCCTGGCCGACCGTTTCCCGCAGCAGGTGCTGCTGGCGCCCGGCGACCTCACCGACGCGGCGCAGGTCAAGGCCATCGGTGAGCGCATCGGCCAGCGCTGGGGCGCGCTGGACCAGGTGATCCTCAATGCCGGCACCTGCGAATACATCGAGTCGCGACAGTTCGAGGCAGCGATGATCGAGCGGGTCATGCGCACCAATGTGTTCGCCACCAGCCACTGCATCGAGGCTGCCCTGCCCTTGCTGCGCCTGAGCCCGGCGCCGCACCTGGTCGGCGTCGCCAGCTCGGTGACCTACCTGCCGCTGCCGCGTGCCGAAGCCTACGGCGCATCCAAGGCCGCCATGCGCTACCTGTTCGAGGCGCTGCGCATCGACCTGGCTGCCGACGGCATCGCCGTGACCCTGGTCAGCCCCGGCTTCGTCGACACCCCGCTGACCCGCGGCAACGACTTCCCCATGCCGATGCGCTGGCCGGCGGACAAGGCCGCGCAGTACATCGCCCGGCGGCTGCCCAAGCGGCCCCACGAAATCGCCTTTCCCACGCCCTTCATCGCCACCCTGAAGCTGCTCGCCAGTCTGCCTACCGGCCTGCAACTGGCGATCGGCAAACGCCTGGCCCGCAGCGGCAAACAGGATTCCAACGCATGAAAATCGCCATCATCGGCAGCGGCATCTCCGGCCTGACCAGCGCCTACCTGCTCAACCGCCAGCACGACATCACCCTGTTCGAGGCCGGCGACTGGGTGGGCGGGCACACCCACACCGTCGACGTGCAAGTGGACGGGCGCGACTACGCCATCGACACCGGCTTCATCGTCTTCAACGACTGGACCTACCCTCACTTCATCAAGCTGCTCGACCAGCTCGGCGTGGCCTCGCAGCCCACCGAGATGAGCTTCTCGGTGCACGATCCGGCCAGCGGCTGCGAGTACAACGGCAACAACCTCAACAGCCTCTTCGCCCAACGCGGCAACCTGCTGTCGCCGGCGTTCTGGGGCATGCTGCGCGACATCCTGCGCTTCAACCGCGAGGCCCTCGACGACCTCGAACAGCAACGCATCGCCAGCACCACGACCCTCGGCGACTATTTGCGCATGGGCCACTACGGCACGCGCTTCATCGACCACTACATCGTGCCGATGGGCGCGGCGATCTGGTCGATGTCGCTGCAGGACATGCTCGCCTTCCCGCTGCAGTTCTTCGTGCGCTTCTTCAAGAACCACGGTCTTCTCTCGGTCAGCAATCGCCCGCAATGGCGAGTGGTCAGCGGCGGCTCGCGCAGCTACGTGGCACCGCTGAGCGCATCGTTCAGTCAGCGCATCCGCCTGAACTGCCCGGTGCAGCGCGTCGAGCGCGATGCCGAGGGCGTCACCGTCTACAGCAGCGCCGGCAGCGAGCGCTTCGACAAGGTGGTGTTCGCCTGTCACAGCGACGACGCCCTGGCCATGCTCGCCGCGCCCACCGTCAGTGAGCGCGAGATCCTCGGCGCCCTGCGCTACGCCGACAACGATGTGGTCCTGCACACCGACACGCGCCTGCTGCCCGACCGCCGCCTGGCCTGGGCCAGCTGGAACTACCGCCTGGGCGGTGCGCGCCATCAGCCCGCCGCGGTGACCTACGACATGAACATCCTGCAGGGCATCGCCAGCGACACCACCTTCTGCGTCAGCCTCAACCAAAGCGCGGCCATCGACCCCGCGCGCATCCTCGGCCGCTACACCTACCGCCACCCGCAGTACAGCCTGGCCGGGATCGACGCCCAGGCGCGCTGGGGCGACATCAACGGCCAGCAGCACAGCTATTTCTGCGGCGCCTACTGGGCCAACGGCTTTCACGAGGATGGCGTGGTCAGCGCCCTGCGCGTGGCCGACGCCTTTGGCGAGCGCCTGTGAACAGCGCCCTCTACAGCGGCTGGGTCAGCCATCGGCGCTACCTGCCGCGCGGCCACGCCTTCCGCTACCGCATGGGCATGCTCTACCTCGACCTCGACGAGCAGGAACAGGTGCTCGGCCTGTCGCCTCTGGCCGGGCGCAGCCGCTTCGCCGCCTTCGCCTTTCGCGAGCGTGACTACCTGCCGCAGTTCACCCGCCACGGCACGCGCCTGATCGACGCCGTGCGCAGCCGCGTCGGTGCCGCCCTCGGCCACACGCCGCAGGGCCCGGTGTGCTTGCTGACCCAGCCGCGCAGCTGGGGCCTGGCGTTCAACCCGGCGAGTTTCTTCTACTGCCACGAAGCCGACGGCAGGCTGGCGGCGATTCTCTGCGAAGTCAGCAACACGCCCTGGCGCGAGCGCTACCACTACGTGCTGCCGCTGCCGGCAGAAGGCGCTGCGCAGTTCGCCGTGGCCAAGGCCTTCCACGTGTCGCCGTTCTTGCCGCGTGATGTGGAATACCGCATGCGCTTCAGTGCGCCGGACCAGCAGTTGCACATCCAGATGGAGGACTGGCAGGGCGCGGATCGCCTGTTCGCAGCCGGCCTCGGCCTGCAGCGCCAGCCCCTGACTCGCGCCGGCCTGCACCGGCACCTGCTGAGCTTTCCCTGGATGACCGCCAAGACCGTGCTGGCCATCTACTGGCAGGCCCTGCGCCTGTTGCTCAAACGCACCCCGATGTTTTCCCACCAGCCCGCGCAGGGTGATCTGCGCGTGGCCGAACCCCGATTCGCTGCGCAGGAGACCACCGATGAAAAGCCCTAGCCTGACCACCGCAAAAACCGCCCTGTTCGCGGGCAACGGCGTGGGCGCCGGTTTGCTGCGCAGCCTCGTCCTGCGCCAGCTCGGCCTGCTGCAAAAGGGCCAGCTGACGGTCATCGAGAACGGCGAACACCTGCTGTTCGGCACGCCCGGCAGCGGCCCGCATGCGGAGATCGACGTGCTCGACCCGGCGCTGTGGGGGCTGATCGCCGGCAACGGTTCGATCGGTTCCGGCGAGGCCTACATCCACGGTTACTGGACCACACCAGACCTGACCGCGGTGATCCGCCTGTTCGTCAGCAACCTCGATGTGCTCGACGGCATGGAGCGCGGCCTGGCGCAGCTCTTCGGCCGCCCGCTGATGCAGGGCCTGCACTGGCTCAACCGCAACACGCGCCAGGGCTCGCGCAAGAACATCGCCGCCCACTACGACCTCGGCAACGCGCTGTTCGAGCAGTTGCTCGACCCGACCATGATGTACTCGGCGGCGATGTTCACCCGCGACGAGGACAGCCTGGAGCAGGCCCAGCTGAACAAGCTCGAACGCATCTGCCAGAAGCTCGACCTGCAAGCCGACGACCACCTGCTGGAAATCGGCACCGGCTGGGGCGGCATGGCCCTGTACGCGGCCAGCCACTACGGCTGCCGGGTGACCACCACGACCCTGTCGCGCGAGCAGTACGCCTACACCGAACAGCGCATCGCCGAGCAGGGCCTGCAGGAGCGCGTCACCCTGCTGCTCAAGGACTACCGCGACCTCGACGGCCGCTACGACAAGCTGGTTTCGATCGAGATGATCGAGGCGGTCGGCCATCGCTTCCTGCCCACCTACTTCAAGCAGTGCGCACGCCTGCTCAAGGACGATGGCCTGATGCTGCTGCAGGCCATCACCATCCGCGACCAGCGCTATGAGCAGGCGAAGAACGCCGTGGACTTCATCCAGCGCTACATATTCCCCGGCGGTGCCCTGCCGTCGGTGCAGAAGATGTTGCAGGTGATCACCAAGGACAGCGACCTCAACCTGCACCACATGGAAGACTTCGGCCTGCACTACGCCCGCACCTTGCGCCTGTGGCACGACAACCTGCGCCGCGCCCGGCACACCCTGGAACAGCTCGGCTACGACGAGCACTTCTACCGGCTGTGGGAGTTCTACCTGTGCTACTGCGAGGGCGGCTTCCTCGAGCGCACCATCGGCACCGCACAACTGCTGCTGGCCAAACCCCAGGCGCGCCCGGCGCCGCTGCTCGGCCACTTCGGCGCCTGAGTGAACGCAATCCAGCGCAACCTGGCCAACGCCGCGCTGTTCCAGCTCGGCTGGTTCACCTGCGTGTTCGGCGCGCAGCGGCCCTGGCTGTTGCTGGTCGCGCTCGCCTGCCTGTTGCTGCACCTGTTGTGGCTGGCCGGGCCGCGGGAGTGGCGATTGATCGCGGCGGTGACGTTGCTTGGCAGCACGCTGGACTCGCTGCTGCTCAACCTCGGCGTGTTCGACTTCGCCGGTGACAGTGTGCTGCTGCCGCTGTGGCTGGCCCTGCTCTGGGCGCTGTTCGCCAGCACCCTGGCCCACTGCCTGGCCTGGACTGCACGCCCCTGGTGGCTGGGAGCCCTGCTCGGCGCGCTCGGCGGGCCGCTGTCGTATCTCGCCGGATCACGCCTGGCCGATGTCGCGCTGCCACTTGGCACGCTGCCAACCCTGGCGCTCCTGGCGCTGCTCTGGGCCGGCGTGCTGCCGACCTGCCATGCCCTGGCGGATCGGTTCAGGCGGTTACGCTAGTTCGGTCCTTTCCCCGTTCGGCGCGCTCACACCGAAGCGCTTGCGGTAGTCGCTGGGGGCCAGGCCGGTGATCTTGCGGAAGGTACTGCGGAAGGCGCCGGGGTCCTGGTAGCCGACGACCCAGGCGATGTGGTCGACCGTGTCGTTGGTGAATTCGAGCATCTCGCGCGCCTTGCCCACCCGCACGTGCTGGCAGTACTCGGTGGGCTTGAGCCCGGTGGCGGCACGGAAGCGGCGCAGGAAGGTGCGCTCTTCCAGGCCCGCACGCTCGGCCATGCTCGCCAGCGACACGTCCACTGCGCCGCTGGCCTGCAGCCAGTGCTGCACCTTGAGCACGGCGGCGTCGCCGTGGCTGAGGATCGGCGAGAAATTGCTGCCGCACTCACGCGCGCTGTCACTGTGCTCGACCATCAGGAAACGCGCGGTGTGCGCGGCAATGCTCGGGCCCATCAGGCGGTCGACCAGGCGCAGGCCCAGCTCGGCCCAGGCCATCAGCCCGGCGCTGGTGATGATGTCGCCATCATCGACGATGGGCGTGTCGAGCTGCACGCTGATGCTGGGGTAGCGCTCGGCAAGGGTCTTGGCACTGGTCCAGTGGGTGGTCACCTTGCGCCCGTCGAGCAGGCCGGTTTCCGCCAGCAGGAACGCCCCCAGGCACACCGAGCCCACGGCTGCGCCAGCAGCATGCCGCGCACGAATCCACTCGGCCAGCAGCCGCAGCGTCGCCCCCTCAGGCGGCTCGGCCAGCGAAGGCGGCAGCAGCACGGCAACCAGCGTGCTGTCGCTGCCGGGCAAGCTGTCGAAGCCACGCTCCAGCGCCCGGCCCTGGGCATTCAGACGCCAGTGGCTGATGCGCAGGCGTGGCACTTGCGCCGCGCCCTGCTCGCTGGCCATGCGGTTGGCCACCTCGAACAGGTCGGTCAGGCCGCCCACTGCCGAGGTCTGCGCGCCGGGATACACCAGCAGGCCGATCTCGGCGATCACTTGGGGGGTGTTCATTGTCAGTTTACCCACGCTAGTTGTCGTTCCCGCCAATCCCCGGAGGCCGTGCCGGGCGCAATACTGGCCCCAACACGAACACACACCCATCCGAGGAAACCATCATGTCCAAACAAGCGCTCATCGTAGTGGATATCCAGAACGACTACTTCCCCGCCGGCAAATGGCCTCTGGTCGGTGCCCACGCCGCGGCCGACAACGCAGCGAAGATCATCCAGGCGCACCGCGCCGCCGGCGACCTGGTGGTGCACATCCGCCATGAATTCCCCAGCGACGACGCGCCGTTCTTCGTGCCGGGCTCCGAAGGCGCACAACTGCACCCGAAAGTGCTCAACCGCGCCGACGAGCCGGTGGTGGTGAAGCAGCACATCAACTCCTTCCGCGAAACCGAACTCAAGGCCGTGCTCGACCAGCACGGCATCGACACCCTGGTGGTGGTCGGCAGCATGAGCCACATGTGCATCGACGGCATCACCCGCGCCGCGGTCGACTTCGGCTACCCGGTGACCGTGATCCACGACGCCTGCGCCACCCTCGACCTGGCGTTCAACGGCGTCAAGGTGCCGGCCGCCCAGGTGCATGCCGCGTTCATGGCCGCCCTGCAGTTCGGCTACGCCACCCTGCTGTCCACCGAGGAGTTCCTGGCCGGCTGACCGGACCGGTTCGTCACCCGCCGATAGCGGCGCAGCGCCTCGGTGCTGCGCCGTTTTTTCCTGTCACCGCCGAATGAGCCGGGAGCGGCGTCGGTCGCCCCGGCGCGCGATTCGCCGGCGCCTGCCGTACACTGCGCGGCATGAGTCAGATTCCCCTCACCCAACTCCCCACCACGCCACGTGTCACCTGTTCCACCTGCGCCGCCTGCTGCTGCCAGCTGGAAGTCATGCTGATCACCGATACCGGCGTGCCGCCACGCTTCATCGACACCGACGACTGGGGCGGCGAAGTGATGCGCCGCCTGGATGACGGCTGGTGCGCGGCGCTGGACCGCGACAGCATGCGCTGCACGATCTACGAGCTGCGCCCGCTGATCTGTCGCGAATTCGAGATGGGCTCGCCGGAGTGCGTCGACGAGCGCGGCGGCATGGGTGCGATCTACCGTTAACCTTATGCGCAAGGCGTCGTATACGCGGGTAGGCACCCATGGCTGATCAGAGCCACGCAGGCTCCCGGCAGGACACTCCGCCGAAATGGCGGCCATAAAAAAGCCGGGCATCAAGCCCGGCTTTTTTCCATGCCATACGGCTGCGCTTAGAAGCTCATGCGGTAATGCAGGCTGTACGCCTCGACGCCATCGTTCGGCTGCTTGATGCCGGCGTTGGAGTAGTGGATCGCACGGATGCCCACTTCCTGCCCCGAGAAACGCAGGCCTGCGCCAATGCGGTCTTCGAACTGGAAGGACGAACCGAGGTTGTTGCTTTCCAGCTGAGTGTTCTCGAAAGCGGCCACACCGATACCGGCTTCCAGATACGGCTTGACGTTTTCACCGGCGAATTCGTAAACGAATACCGGGGTGAACGACAGGCTGTGGTTGCTGGATGTCTCGTCGCCATCCCAGAAGGTGTAGGCAGCATCCCAATAGCCGGTCAGACGGCCGACGTCGCTGGCGAACCAGCTTTTGTCCCAATTCCACTGCGCACCCAGGCGATAGACCATGGTGGAGTCACCGGATTGGCCGACAGCGGCGGTGAAATCAACCGCCTGCGCAGAAAGGCTGCCCATGCTCAGAGCAGTGGCAGCAACCAAGGAAAGGATCTTCTTCATGTAAACGTCCTGTACCGAAGGGAGTGATAAGGCTAAGTCACACGCCAGAGGATTATAGAAACCTCCGAGGGCTCGGAAAGCCCGAATCACAGATAATTCAGAGTATTTTTTAAGTCGATAGCGCCAAAACCTCGACCATTTCCGACCACAGCACCGGCAGCACGCGCTGCAGCTGCTGCACGTCGCCACTGGACCACAGCCGGGTGGCCACGGCGCTCCCCGACTCGGCGCGCAGTTCACGCTGGTCGAGCAGATTTTGCAACTGGCGTGCCACGGCAGGGCCGGTGTCCACCAGGCGCACCTGCTCTGGCACCAGCTCGCGCAGCAGCGGCTTGATGAACGGGTAATGGGTACAGCCGAGAATCAGTGTGTCGCAGCCTTCGGCGAGCAGCGGCGCGACCCAGCCCTGCAGCAGTTCACGGGTACGCGGGGTGTCCAGCTCACCCGCCTCGATCTGCTCGACCAGGCCCGGGCACGGCTGGGTGACCACGCGCACATCGCTGGCGAACCGGTCGAGCAGAGCCGCGAACTTGGCGCTTTTCAGCGTACCGGTGGTGGCCAGCACGCCAACCACGCCACTGCGCGTGGCGGCCGCCGCCGGCTTCACCGCCGGCTCCATGCCGACGATGGGCAGATCCGGGTAGCGCTCGCGCAGGTCGGCCACCGCGGCGGCGGTGGCGGTGTTGCAGGCCAGCACCAGCGCCTTGGCGCCCTGCCCCAGGAGAAACTCGGTGATGCGCTGGCTGCGCTCGCGGATGAACTCCGGGCTCTTTTCGCCGTAGGGCACATGCCCGCTGTCGGCGACGTACAACAGGGATTCGTCGGGCAGACGTGCACGAATCTCGTGCAGCACCGAGAGCCCGCCAACGCCGGAATCGAACACGCCGATCGGCGCCGCATTGCTCATGGCCGCGCTCCACACACGCTGCATCCGGGGTCGCGCTTCATGCGCAATTCGCGAAAGCGCGAGTCCAGCGCGTCGATCAGCAGCAGCCGGCCCACCAGCGGCTCGCCGAAACCGGCCAGTAGCTTGAGCGCCTCCAGCGCCTGCAGGCTGCCGACCAGGCCTACCAGCGGGCCGACCACGCCGGCCTCGCTGCAGGTCAGTTCGCTGTCGTCGCCGTGGCCGAACAGGCAGTGGTAGCAGGGGCTCTCGGCCCGGCGCGGATCGAACACCGCCAGCTGCCCCTGCAGGCGGATCGCCGCACCGCTGACCAGCGGCACCCCGGCAGCCACGCAGGCGGCATTGACCGCAGCGCGGGTGGTGAAGTTGTCCGAGCAGTCGAGCACCACGTCGACGGCGGCCACCGCGGCGGCCAGGGAGTCTTCATCCAGCGCGGTGCGGTGGGCACGCAACGCGATCTGCGGGTTCAGCACACTCAGCCGGGCCAGCGCCGAGTCGACCTTGCTCACGCCGAGCTGCGTGTTGTCGTGGATGACTTGCCGTTGCAGGTTGCTCAGGTCGACCGTGTCGAAATCGGCCAGGTGCAGTTCGCCGACCCCCGCCGCCGCCAGGTACAGCGCCACCGGCGAGCCGAGCCCGCCGAGGCCGACGATCAGCGCGCGGCTCTGCTTGAGGCGCAGCTGGCCGGCGATGTCGATCTGCGGCAGGAGGATCTGCCGGCTGTAGCGCAGCAGTTCCTCGTCGTTGAGTTCCAGGTTCATCAGGCTGGCCATTGCCCCAGGGAAATTCGTTGGTGGCCGCCGAGGTCATGGCGGCTTTCGACAGCGCTGAAACCGCGCGCGAGCAACAGTGCGCGCACCGCCTCGGCCTGATCATAGCCGTGTTCGAGGAGCAGCCAGCCAGCCGCGTCGAGGTAGTCCGGCGCCTGTTCGACGATCAGGCGAATGTCGTCGAGACCATCGGCACCGGCCACCAGCGCGCTCAGCGGTTCAAAGCGTACGTCGCCCTCGCCCAGGTGGCGATCATCGGCGGCGATGTACGGCGGGTTGCTGACGATCAGGCCGAAGCGCTCGCCCGCCAGCGCGGCAAACCAGTGGCTGGCACGGAACGCGGCATTGGCCAGCTGCAGGCGCTGGCGATTGCGTTCGGCCAGAGCCACGGCGTCGTCGATGCGGTCGACGCCGGTAACGCGCCAGCCCGGGCGCTCACTGGCCAGGGCCAGGGCGATGGCACCGGTGCCGGTGCCCAGGTCGAGGGCGCGCAGTGGCGTGGCGGGTAGCAACTGCAGCGCGGCTTCCACCAGCAGCTCGGTGTCCGGGCGGGGAATCAGGGTGTGCGGGGCGACTTCCAGATCCAGGCTCCAGAAGCCCTGCTGGCCGAGGATGTAGGCCACCGGCTCACCGCTACGGCGGCGCTGCAGGGCCGTGGCGAAGGCGGCCTGCTGCTCGGTGCTCGGCTCACGCTCCGGCCAGGTGCGCAGGTAGCTGCGCGACTTGCCCAGCACGGCAGCCAGGAGTAGCTCGGCATCCAGGCGCGCGCTGGGCGAGTCAGGCAGATCGGCGCTATCGAGCAGGGATTGGATGGTGGCCATGGGTCTCTCGTGAAGCGGATCGAAGCACGTCAGCGATCCACCGTACGGGCTTGTTGATGGATGAACAGCGCGTCATCCACCCTACGCGCGATGCTCTGCGCCTCCTCTCCCTCCGGGAGTGGGGTGTAAATCAATCGCCCAGGGCGGCCAGCTGGTCGGCCTGGAATTCCTGCAGCAGCGGTTCGATCACCGCCTCCACACCGCCGGAGAGCACGTCGTCCAGGCAGTACAGGGTCAGGTTGATGCGGTGATCGGTGACCCGCCCCTGGGGGAAGTTGTAGGTGCGGATGCGCTCGGAACGGTCGCCGGAGCCGACCAGCAGCTTGCGCGTGTCGGAGATTTCCTTGTGCGCGGCGGCGTCCTGCTGGTCCTGCAGCTTGGCCGCCAGCCAGGCCAGGGCGCGGGCGCGGTTCTTGTGCTGCGAACGCTCTTCCTGGCACTCGACGACCATGCCGGTCGGCAGGTGGGTGATGCGCACGGCCGAGTCGGTCTTGTTGATGTGCTGGCCGCCGGCGCCGGAAGCGCGGTAAGTGTCCACGCGCAGGTCGGCCGGGTTGATCTCGATGGCCTGCTGCTCATCCGGCTCGGGCAACACCGCCACGGTGCAGGCCGAGGTATGGATGCGGCCCTGGGATTCGGTTTCCGGCACGCGCTGCACGCGGTGGGCGCCGGACTCGAACTTGAGCTTGGCGTAGACATTGTCGCCCTCGACACGGGCGATCACTTCTTTATAGCCGCCGTGCTCGCCCTCGTTCTCGGAGAGCACCTCGACGCGCCAGCCCTGGCGCTCGGCGTAGCGCGAGTACATGCGGAACAGGTCGCCGGAGAAGATCGCCGCCTCGTCGCCACCGGTGCCGGCGCGGATTTCGAGGAACACGTTGTGGCCGTCTTTCGGGTCCTTGGGCAGCAGCATGCGCTGCAGGCGGTTTTCCAGTTCAACCAGTTGCTCGCGGGCGCTGGCGGCTTCTTCCTCAGCCATCTCGCGCAGGTCAGGGTCGCTGTCCTTGAGCAGCGCCTGGGCGCCTTCGAGGTCGGCCTGGGCCTTGCGGAATTCGCGATAGGTGGCGATCACCGGCTCGACTTCGGCGTACTCCTTGGAATAGGCGCGGAACTGGGTCTGGTTGCTGATTACCTCGCCATCGCCGAGCAGCGCGGTGAGCTCCTCGTAGCGGTCCTGGAGGATGTCCAGCTTGTTCAACAGTGAGGCTTTCATTGCTTCGACTCGCCCTCATCGAGGGCAAAAAGTTCCTGGGCCACGGCGAGCGCATCGAAGCGGCCGTCGGCGGAGATTTTCTTCAGTTGCACGCTCGGCGCATGCAGCAGCTTGTTGGTCAGGCCGCGGGCCAGCTGGGCCAGCACGTCTTCGGCAGCGCTGCCGTTGGCGAGCATGCGCTGGGCACGGGCCAGTTCCTCGTCACGCAGGCGCTCGGCCTGCTGGCGGTAGGCCTTGAGCACATCCACCGCGGCCAGCTCGCGCAGGCGCACCATGAAATCGCCGGCACCGGCGCTGACCAGCTCCTCGGCGGCCTGGGCGGCACCCTGGCGGCTCTTGAGGTTTTCTTCGATGACCTCGTGCAGGTCGTCGACGGTGTACAGGTAGACGTCATCCAGCTCGCCGACTTCCGGCTCGATGTCGCGCGGCACGGCAATGTCGACCATGAAGATCGGCTTGTGCTTGCGCTGCTTCAGCGCGCGCTCGACCGCGCCCTTGCCGAGGATCGGCAACTGGCTGGCGGTGGAGCTGATGACGATGTCGCTGTTGGCCAGCTCCTGCGGGATGTCGGCCAGCAGCACCGCGTGCGCACCGAACTGCTCGGCCAGCTGACTGGCGCGCTCCAGGGTGCGGTTGGCGACGACGATGCGTTTGATGCCCTGGTCGTGCAGGTGACGGGCGACCAGGCTGATGGTCTCCCCGGCGCCGATCAGCAGCGCCTGGCTGCGGTGCAGGTCGGCGAAGATCTGCTTGGCCAGGCTCACCGCGGCAAAGGCCACGGACACCGGGTTCTCGCCGATGGCGGTGTCGGTGCGCACGGTCTTGGCGGTGCTGAAGGTGGCCTGGAACAGGCGGCCGAGCAGCGGGCCGACGGTGCCGGCCTCGCGCGCCACGGCGTAGGCGGACTTCATCTGGCCGAGGATCTGCGGTTCGCCGAGCACCATCGAGTCCAGGCCCGAGGCCACGCGCATCATGTGACGCACGGCGGAATCGTCCTGGTGGATGTAGGCGCAGGCGCGCAGGTCGTCGACACTCAGGTGGTGATAGTCGGCCAGCCACTGCAACACGTCGTCGGCGGCCAGCTGGTCCTGCTCCAGGTACAGCTCGCTGCGGTTGCAGGTGGAGAGGATCGCCGCTTCCCGGCTCGGCGTGTGCCGACACAGCAGCTGCAGGGCCTCGACCAGTTGCTCGGGGGTAAACGCCACGCGCTCGCGCACGTCCACCGAGGCGGTCTTGTGGTTGATGCCGAGAGCGAGAAAAGCCATGCAGGGTCGCTACAGGAAACGGGAGGCGCGCAATTGTCCTACTTCATCCGGTGCGGGACAACCACCCCACCGTGTATTGACTCGATAGTCAGTCGCCAGGGCGCCCGTCCGCCACCCGCCAGAGCCTGTCGCCTGGCGGGTGGACGCACCGTCAGTACTTGCCGACGGCGTTGAAGAACCAGCCCTGGCTGCGGTACGACAGGTCGGTCAGGTCATCGCTGAAGTCGCTGAAGTTGTAGCCGACGCCCGCCTTGAAGTGGTTGCCGAAGTGCCGATACACGCCCACCAGGGCGCCGGTGCGGCTGTCCTTGGCGGCGAACTCGTCACGTCGGCGCACTTCCGCCATCAGGTCCCACTTCTTCACCACGTGCCAGTCCACACGCGCGGCGATCAACTGACCACGGCTGTCGAACCAGTCGGCCGAGGTGTCGCGGCTCATGCGCAGTTCGCTGAGGCGATAGGCGTACTTGCCGCCGACGCTCCAGCGCTCGTTGAGGTCGTAGATGCCGTCGATGGCGAAGACGTGGCTGCGCTGGGCGTAGTCGACCGTGCTGCCGGTGGCCGTGGACACCTGATCCGGTGGCGGCAGGTCCGCCAGGTAGGTGTACTTGGTCAGCAGGTTGAGCTTGTCGTTGAACACCGGGCGGTAGGCATAGCCGAGCGACGCCTCGACGAAGTCGCCGTCGAAGTAGTCGCCGCGGTCGGAATCGCCCACCGAGAAGTCCAGCTTGCCGATGAAACGCCAGTCCGGGTTGACCTTGTAGCTGATGTTGTTACGCATCAGCCACACGCTCAGGTCCTGCACGTCGCTGCTGTCCTCGCGGTACTCCAGGCGGCTGGCGTAGCGCAGGTCGCCATTGCTGTAGCCGACCTTGCCGCCGATGGCGCGGCGTTTCAGTGCGTAGTCGGTGTCTTCGTTGAAGGTGCCGAACTCGGTGGTGACGCCGTAGCTCCAGTGGTCATCCGGGGCGAAGTCGAGGCCGTAGCCCTGGATCAGCCCGGCCTGGTCGCCGTGCTGCACGCGCTGCTCGGCGTACACGCTGGTGCTGTCGGTCCAGCGCGAACGGGCGCCGGAGACGAACTGCCCGGTGCGGCCGCTGCCCTCCAGACCGCTGCGGCTGGCGAAGCCGTCGTCGCTGCGGTCGCTGTCCAGCTGGTAGTTGAGGTAGACGTTGGTGCGGTCCGAGGCGTCGTAGCCGACCCCGGCCTTGGCGCCCACGCCGAGGTTGCCGCCGGACAGTTCACCGTTCAGCGAGGTGCGCTCGTTGAGCCGGTAGTCGCCACCGACGCCCAGGCGGTTGTTGGCCTGGCGCCCGCCGTCACGGCTGACGGTGCCCTGGCCGAAGCCGTACACCGACCAGTCTTCCTCGGCGTGGTAGAGCGCCTGGACCAGTGCATCGCTGCGCTCGCCCTCGTCGTAGCTGCCGCTGTCGTAACCGGCGTAGGTGCCGGTGTAGAGGTTGCGGTACGAGCTGCCGTAGGTCTGCCGGTCATTGCGCAGGCCGGCGGACAGGCGCCAGGCGTCGCTCAGGTCGTAGGCGACAATACCTTCGGCGGCGCGGCGCGAGCGCCCGCCGTCTTCCTCGGTCTGGTCGGCCTTCAGGGTGATTTCGGTCTTCTCGCTAAGCGGCGCGGTGTAGCTACCGCCGACCTGGTCGCTGGCCAACTCGGACAGGCGCCCTGGCGCGGAGAAACCGGCATCGCGGCTTTCGTAATAGAAGGTGCCGCGGCCATCGGCATCGTCGACCACGTCCTTGAGGTCGAAGGCAGTCTCGATGCGGTTGGCACGGGCGCGCGAATCGGTGCCGGCGACTTCCTGGCCGAAGCCGAAACCGCCGTCGTAGGAGAAGCGCTGGTCGAGGCTGTCGCCTTCGCTCTGCGCCGACTCCAGTTTCAGCCAGGTGCCTTCGCTGTGGCGCAGCAGCAGGTCGCCGCCGCCCAGGGTCTGGTCTTCGCGGCCGGTCTGTTCCTGCATGCTGCCAGTCACGCCGACGCGCACCTTGTCGTTGACCCAGTAGGCCGCGCGGCCGCCGTAGGCCAGGTCGTCGAGCTGATCCAGACCCGGCGAGTATTCATAGCCGACGACGAGGAACGCCGGGTTGCCGGACAGGCTGCCGCCGGAGCGGATCAGCGTGCTGCCATCAGCGGTGGCCGACAGCGGCTGGGTCAGGATCACCCGGCCTTGCAACGCGTTGACCTCGTAGTCGATGCCGGCGACCAGGTCCTGACTGTGCAGCACCAGCCCGGAATCCTTGTCGCGCACCTCGATGCGCACGCGCTCGCTGCCTTCGGTGACGTCCTGGTGGCGCAGGTAGTAGAGGGAACCACCGGTACCACGGAAATCCTCGCGGGCCGAGGCGGTGCCCGGCTCGGCGGCGAAGCCTTCGACCTGCAGGCGGCGCTCGCCGAACGCGGTGAAGGCGTCATCGCGGTAGCGCACCTGGGCACCATAGAGGCTGCGGTCGATCTGGGTCAGCTCGGTCTCGCGGATCTGCTCGCGGAAGTTGCCCCACATGGCGTGGGACTTCTCGTCCTCGACCTTGACGTAGAACTTGCCGCGGGTCGGCGCGTCCTCGACCAGGGTCGAATCGTCGCCGAAGGTCGCCCAGCCCTTGTCCGAGTCGGAACTCATGCGCCGCAGGAACTCGCGCGGGTCCTTGTCGTTGAAGTTGCTGAACAGGCTGTCGGCCGGTGCCTCGCCGGTGTCGACGCTGCCGGTGATGGTGTATTTGTCGTCCACCTTGCCCTTGGTATAGAACGCCAGGCGGCCGTCGGCATACAGCTTGTCGTCGTAGTAGCGGTCTTCCTGGGTGACCAGGCGCGCCGGGCCACTGGTGTCCTGCTGGCCGACGGTGAAGTCGGCAATGGCCACGGTGAACCAGTCGTTCTGCGGCAGGCGCAGGTCGCGGCGGTAGATGCGCCCCTTGCCTTCGTCGTCGAGCACCGCCACTTCGACGGTGTGCAGGCCACGCGGGATGATCTGCGCACTGGCGAAAGTGCCACTGCCGTCCACCGGCACCGGGCGCCCCATGACGAACACGTGCTGGCCGTCCTTCACCTGCTTGCCGTTGATGGTCACCGTGCCGCCAGCCACTGGAATGGTGTGGCGCTGCAGGCGGTTGCCACCGTAGCCGGCGAGCAGGTCGGCGGCGATGTCCTCATCCGACTCTTTCGCCAGTTCACCACGGGCGACGTTGAGCAGCTGCACGCTGGTCTCGTCGTAACGGCCTGCGGCGTCGTACACGCGCAACTGGTAGTGCACGCGCTCGGGCGTGCCGGCAGGCGGCGTCCAGCTGCCGTTGAGCTGTGGGTCGAGGGCGATGGTTTCCAGCACCTGCGGCTCGCCGAACAGACGACGCTTGCCGATGATGCGCACCTCGGCACGCTCGATCCAGTGCAGGTAGTTGCTGTAACCGCTGAAGGCCAGCGGTTCACCGATGCGCGCCACGCGGGCACCGGACACCAGGTTCAGGCGCGGCTGCGCCGAGAGGTTGTCGAAACGCACCTGCAGCAGGTCGTGGGCCAGGGCGACGTCGACACAGCGCTGGGTATCGGCGCTGCCGGCCGTACCATCCGTGCCCTGCGGCTGGCCATCGACACTGATGCGAAACGGCGCCACGCCCTCCTCGGCCACGCTGCCCGGCGCGCAGGCCTGTGGTTTGGCCGGGGTGCTGACCACGGCTTCGTCGTACCAGATTTCCACTTCCACACGGCGGTTCAGCGCCCAGGCTTCGGGGCTGTCACCCTGCAGCAGCGGCTCGCGCGGCCCGCGGCTGTCGAGCTGGATCTGCTCGGCCTTGAGGTTCAGGCGCTGGCGGAAGATCTCGCCCACTTCCTTGGCGCGTTGCAGACCCAACCCCTGGTTGTCGTTGTAGATGGCCTGGCTGCGCTGCGACAGGTGCTGCGGATCGGTATGGCCGATCAGGCGCAGGCGCAGGTTGCGCTTGCCTTGCAGGCGCGCCATGAGCGTGTCCAGGGCATCGCTGTCGCGCTCGGGCACTGCCGAGCGGCCTGAGGCAAAGCGCACCACCGGCAGGCCATCGCGCAGCACCACCGAGCTGACCTGCTCGTCGCCCACGGCGACCAGTTGCTCGCGCTCACCAAGGGCGCCATCGAGCTGCCAGAGAATCAGCTTCTCGCGCGGCAGTTCACGCTCGGCGTTGGCCGGCAATGCCGGCAGCCCAGCGGCAGTGAAGGGCCGGCGCTGCAGCAGCGACTCGTCCTCCATCGCCCCACGCGGCCCTTGCAGGCCACAGCCCTTGCCAACTTCACACTGCTCGGCGGCGATCGACACGGCGACGGCCAGCGGGTTCAGGGTCAGTGCGGCAATACCGCACACCAACAGGTTACGCATGCTCATCGGATCACCTCCACGCTATCAGTCGCCGGTACGATTTCTTCCTCCAGTTGCAGGTCGTAACAGCAGTCGTGGGGCTCCCAATGCTCCTTGATCCAGTCCTTCACATAGGTCACGCGTTTGCGCGCGTCGCTTACCTCACCCTCCACCGGCATGCGGTAGGCGATGCGCAGGATCGACGGTTCGGCGTACAGCAGCGTGAGCACCTCATCGAGACGCGTGGCGTACTCGGTGGTCAGCTTGTTGTCCTGGCCAAAGGCATCGCTGCCCAGGTCCAGACGCACCACGCGGTGGATACTCGCGCCGAAGTTGGCCTTGACCAGGCGACCCTGGGTCATGCGCACCACGCGCGGGTTCTCGGTGATCACGCGGTAGCCGCTCGGCAGCGTGCGCTCGTCGACCTTGAGGATGAAGTTGCTGCCACGCATCTCGCTGGGCACGTCGGCGCAGGCAATGTGGTAGCGGCCGTACTCGTCGGTGGTCACCAGCCAGCCCTTCGGCGTGGCCAGGCGCACGCCGGGAATGCCGGGCTCGCCTTCGTCCTGGTAGCCGTTGCGGTTCTGGTCATCGAAGACCTTGCCGATCAGGTCGGAACAATCGAACGTCGGGTCGGCGACCACCCGCACACTGGCGGTGGCGACGTTGGACACGCGGGAATTGGCGATCAGGTTCAGCGCCCAGGCCTGGTTGACGTACTCGTTGAAGCCAACCCCGGAGCCCACCACCAGCAGCAGCTTGATGGTCACCACCTGGCCACCGCTGAGGGTGCGGTCCGGCCAGCGCAGGCGCCGCCCTTCGACCTGTGGCTCCATCGGCACGCCGTCGATCTGCGCGGAGTTCTTGATGTACTTGAAGCCCGGCGGGATCTGGTCCTCGATGGCGATGTTGGCCAGCGTGCTGGACAGGGTGTTACGCGCGGTCAGCACGTAAGGCACCAGCTCGCCGCGGGTCACGTTGACCTTCGCCGTGTTCTTGGTCATGACGATGGCGCCGCCAAGGATCGGGTCGAGCGGGATGTGGTTGTTGATCACATCGTCCGAGGCCGGATTCATGTTGAAGCTCAGGTAGTACTGGGTGCTGCCGCTGCCGGCCGGCAGGCCGCCGGAGATTGCCGGACATGCCGCCGGGTCATGCAGCGCGGAGGCCGTACCCGGCGCGGTTGCCTGGTTCTGCACCAGTGCCGGCGCACCGCTGCTGCCGACACTGAGGGTCGCCTGGCAGGCGGGGATCAACGACGAGACATCCGGCAGGTAGCCCGCCGGTGGCGTTACTTCCAGGCCGTAGTTGCCCGCGGGCGCAGCCAGAGTCAGGAAGAACTGGTAGAACCCGTCATTCCCGGTGCTCTGCACGGCACCCGCCGTGCCACCGACCAGGTGCAGCGCCGGATCGAAGCCGGGCGGCCCGACCAGGCGCACCACCGCACCGCCAACCGGCTCGCGGGTGACCGCGTCATACACCACGCCGGACGGGTCGACCGGCAGGTTCTGCTCGACGATGTTCGCGCCGCCGGTGACGGTCAGGTTGATGACCCGCGCACCACTGTCCACGGTGCCGTTGACGGCGCCGTTCGGGTCCTGGGCCACCGGTGTACCGTAGAGCGCGCGGCTCACCGGGTGCGAGAACGACAGGCTGTAGTTGCCGGGCAGCAGGTTGAAGCTGTAGCTGCCGTTAGCGCCGGTGGTGGCGGTGGCCATCAACTGCCCCGCGCTGTTGCGCGCTTCGACCAGCCAGCCTTCGAGGCCACGCTCGCTGGCGTTCTGTTGCTGGTCGCGGCTGGCCGACTCGAACCACACCTTGCCCGATACCTGGGCGCTGGTCGCGACACCGTCATGCTCGCCGAACAGATAGCCCGACACGTCGGCCCCGTTGATGCTGACGCCGCTGATCACATCGCTACCCGGACCGCCTGGCGTGCCACCACCGGTGCCGGCCGTGTCCTTGCCATCCTGATGGGCCGCCGGTTGCGTCTCGGTCACCTGGTAAGTGCCGTTGGGCAGGCCGTCGAAGCGGTAACTGCCGTCCGCGCCCGTCACGGTGGTACAGGCAGACAGCGGCAACACCGTACCGCACACCTGCACGCCATCAGGCGTGGTGCCGGTCAGGGTGATGGTCACGCCTGGAATGCCCTGCTCGTCCGGGTCACGCAGGCCGTCATCGTTGCCGTCGAGGTACACCAGGCCGGAAAGGCTCGATCCGGTCTCGGCGAAGTCATAACCGGTGCCCACGTCATCGGCGTCAACCTGGATGCCACTGATGCTGTCGCTGCCAAGCGGGCTGTCGTTGGCCGTGCCACCGAGCGTGCCGGCACTTTCGCGGCCATCGCGGAAGGCGTTCAGTGGCGAGCTGGTGTTGGCCTGCTGGGTCAGGGTGTAGCCGCTGGCATCGCTGGCCGGCACTTCGACGCGGTAGGCGCCCGAAGCGTCGGTCAGCACCGAGCAACTGGGCAGCACGCTGCAGACATCCAAGCCGTTCGCGGTGGTCCCGGACAGGCTGATGGAAACGCCCTGAATGCCCTCCTCACCAGGTTCGCAGATGCCGTTGTCGTTGCGGTCGACGCAGACCCGACCCGACAGGCTGGCGATCACCAGTTCGCCAAACAGATAGCCGGTAGCCGCGGTGTCCCGACCGAGCGCGATCACGTTGATCAGGTCGGTGGAGCTGACAGTGGCGTCCTGCGCGTGGGTGCCGCCGGCCGTGCCAGGGCTGTCCAGACCGTCGAAGTAACCGGTTGGCAACGGCTGGGTCAGGACGTAGCCATTGGCGTCGGCCGCGTTCAGATAGCCCAGCGCATCGCGCTGGCTGCCGCCGTTCTGGTTATCGAAGAGGAAGCTGCCGTCGGCGGCGGTATTCACGCTGAGGTCGACGTCGTTGCCGTAGGCATCCGAACCGCTCAACTGCACCGGGGTGTTGGCAATGCCCAGCTCGCCGGTGTCCTGAATACCGTTGTTGTTGCGGTCGACGTAGACCACCCCGGCGATGCTCGAGCGGATCACGCTGGCCGTGCCGCAGGCACTGACGTTGTTGCCCGACACCGGGTCGACCTGGTTGGTGGTCGCGGTCGCGCAGGTCTGCCGGCTACCGCCGCTCGGGTAACTGACGAAGCGTACCGGTGCCGTGACCACGGCCACCGCATCGTCGCTGACCCGGCCGAAATCGCAGCTCAGCGCCTGCCCGCTGACGCTGCAGGTACCGCTGGTGCCATCGACCGCGTTGCTCCAGGTCACCGGTGAGCCGCTGATGAAGGCCATGTCGGCATGCAGGGTGCTGCTCAGGTCGGTCTGACCGGAAGCGCCCGGGCCATTGTTGGTGACGTTGAACACCCAGTTGAACGGCTCCAGCACCTCCACCGGGCCCTGGTCGGGCACCGCGATGGCGATGTCCGAACGCACGCGGATGGTGGTGCTTTCCTCGCTGACGTCGTCGTCGAGGTTGGTGTCCTGCTCGTTGACGCGCACGGTCGCCTGGGTCTCGACCACGTAGCCGGCCTCGTCCGGAATGGTCAGCGCACGGAAGCGCAGATGACGGCTGATGGAGCCGCCTGCCGCGAGCTGGGCATCCGCTCCGGTGAAGTCGCAGCTGATCGTCAGATCACCACCGGTCACGGTGCTACCCACCTGGTCGCAGGTCAGGTTGGCGCCATCGACGCCGATGAAACGCAGGGTCTTGCCGGCCGGCGTGCGCATCCGGTAGGTGAAGCCCAGGCCGGTCGCCCGCGACGGTCCCTGGTTGTTGACTCGGACCAGGTAGCGGATGTCGTTGTCGGCGTTGTCGCCGCCATTGGCCGGGTCGAAGCCCAGCGGGTCCGGACCGGCCGGATCCTCGTCGTTGGTGACGATCAGCACGTTGAGCTGGGCGTTGTTGACGTTCAGGGTGGCGCTGGCGAAGTTGCCCAGGGCACCACGGGTCACGCTGGCATCCGTGCCGATATCGTTGATCGCGCCAGCCACCACCTCAGGCGTGCTGGTGCTGTAGATGCGTGCCTGGTTCTGCAGCGCAACCGAGCCTTCATTGCCGGTCTGCCAGTTCGGCCGGACCACCACACTGACCGTGCGCTGCTGCCCGCTGTCGAGGCTGAAGCCGCTGCAGGTCAGGCTGTGCCGGCCGGCGCTGGTGTAGGAGGTGCCCGCCACCAGGCCACTGCAACTGCCACCACCCGTGCCGGTCAGGTTCGCCGAAACGAAGGTGAAGCCGGGATCACCGGACGCCAGGACGAAGTCATCCTTCACCACCACGTTGCTCGACGCGTCCGGGCCCTCGTTGCGGAAGGTCACCACGTAGGTCGCCGCCACGCCGGCCTGGACCGGGTTGGGCGTGACCGTCTTGCTGACCATCTGCAGGTCGGCGATGGGGTCGATGCGCAGGTTGACCGAGGCCACGTTGTCGGCCGGGGTCGGATCGCCCTGGGTTGTCGAATAGACGCTGGCCTCGTTGACCCAGGCCGTGCCGGCACGCAGCGGCCGGGCGATACCGATGGTGATGGTCGCCGTGTCATCTTGCTTCAGCACGGTACCGCTCTGCTGGGTGCAGGTCAGGGTGCGACCGCTGCGGGCACAGGCGAACACCGCATCGGAGCCGTTGGTGCTGCTGGCGCTGACGCTTGCCGGAATGGTCACACCGCTGCCGGTGACCAGGAAGTCCGGCAGGTTGTCGGTGATCACCAGGTCCGAGGCGTCTACCGGATTGCCATCCCTGTCGCCCTTGTTGGTCACCACCAGGGTGTAGGTGCGGTTGGTCTGGGCATTGCTCAGGATCGGGTCGTCGACCGATTTGCTGATCGCCAGGTCCGGCGAGTTGGTGCCGGCGGTCGCCGTGACCTCGGCCGAAATGATGTTGTTGCGGTTCGGGTTCCAGTTGCCGTCGTGGTAGATCTGCGCCTGGTTGACGAGCTGTCCGCTCTGCTCGGCGCGGGTACGGATGGTGAACTGGCTGTTGCCGCCCATCGGCAGCGCGGCGTTGTTGGTGCAGGCCACCGACGTGCGGCCCGCACTTGGCACGCCCGGCTGTGCCGAACAGCTCCAGGGGCCGCTCACACCCAGGTAGCTTTCCTGTGCATCGTTGAGCACGTCGGTCAGGGTGATGCTGCCGGCTGCCGCCGCGTAAGGGCCCTGGGCGTTGGTGATGGTGAAGGTGCTGGTGATCTCGCTGCCAACGGCCACCGGGCTCGGCGCCTTGACCTTGGTGAAGGCCAGGTCGACCGCGTTGGACGGCGTCACCAGCACGTTCTGCCGCGCGCTGTTGTTCGTCGGGCGCGGATCATCCGGGCCGCCCGCGCGACCGGTGACGGTTGCCCGGCTGTCGTTGGTGCCGTTGTACTGGGTCGGCGCCGTGTCATTCGGCGCGGTGGCGGTGACGCTGATGGTTTCTACGCGGCCACTGGTGTAACTGCCGCTGTAGGGGCAGGTCAGCAGCTGACCCGCCCAGCTGCAGGTACCCCAGCCACTGCCCGACGGCGTTGGCACTCCGTTCGGGGTGAAGCCTGGCGGCAGCTGGAAGACGACGTCGAGCCCGGTGTTGGCCGCGCTGGGACCGTTGTTGGTCGCGGTCAGGGTGTAGCTGACCGTGCCACCGGGCGTGACCTGGGCCGAGCCAACCGCCACACCGACCTGCAGGTCGGCACCGGGGGTGACCGTCACGGACGCCGTCGAGGTGTTGTTGGCTGGCACCGGGTCGGCGGTGGCCGAGCTGATGCTGCCGCTGAGCGTGACGCTGCCGCTGGTCACCGAGCTGGCCAGGCGCGAGACGATGGACAACTGCGGGTAGGCGGCACTGACCGCCAGCGAGCCACTGCGATTGCAGGTGACGACCTGCCCCGCCGCCGAGCAGCTCCAGCCGGAGCCGGAGGCGGACTGATAGCTCAGGGTGTTGGGCAGCGTGGTGACGAAGGTCTGGCCGTTGGCCGGGTTCGGCCCGGTGTTGCTGCCGTTGACCAGCCAAGTGATGTCGCTGCCGCCGGGCACGCTGGCCTGCGAGGAACTGATGGCGGCCGACAGGTTGGCGCCATTGTCGATGGTCGCGCTGCAGGAGCGGGTGTTGTTGGCCGGGATCGGATCGTTGTCACCCGATCCGGCGGTGAACAGCGCCTGACTGCTGATGCTGGCACCGGTTGCCGCGGTGGTACGCAACTGCAGCGACACCGAGCCCTTGGCACTGCCCGTCAGGGTCGGGAAGGTACAGACCACGGCGCCAGGGCTGGCACCGTCATGCACGCAACCGGACGAGGCGGACCCGGCCACATACTCGGTCGTGGCCGGTAGCGGAATGCGGATGCTCGACCCGGTCGCCGGCGCCGATGAGCCATTTTCGTAGTTGAGGGTGAAGGCCACCTCGCCGCCACGCGCCGCCGGGTTGGGCGCAGAAAGGCACTGGGTCAGGCTCAGGTCGACACTGGCAGCCTGGGCGCCTCCCGACACTAGCCAAAGACCTGCTACCAGCCACACCGGCCGTAGCGCTCGGTGAATCGACCATGACGACATGCACTTCCCCTTGCATCAGTGCCAAGAGGCCTGCCGGTCGCATCAGTCCATTCACCGCTTTTGCCTGTCCCGTCTGCTGGGCAGGCTTGCGCAGCTTCGCCCTGCTGCAAGCACGACGAAGTCCGATATGTGTTCAGGGCTGAAGCGAAGAGAGCGGGCAAACCTGCGGCTTTAAATAAAGGCCGCCAGTTTCGTCACGGGGGCGCTGCCAACAAGGTCCGCAGCAGGGAAAGTCGATGGCGCAAAATGGTGCCATTTGCCGCTCAGGCAAAGGCCGCCAGCGTCACTGCTCATCGGGATGCGCCAGTGAGCACCCGGCGTAAAAGGCCCTGGCGCTGCTGAGCAAACCCGCCCGGCCTTTGCCACAGCGGGCGAGCTGCCGGGCAAGACCGCTGCGGCATCGGCACAAACCGACGAACGACCGGGAACTACCAGCGCGTTCGCACAGTCATGCCGACGCTGCGCGGGTCGCCGGTCAGCACGCCGTAGTCGCCGGCACCGAGCTGGGCGTACACCGCCGTGATGTACTCCGTGTCGAACAGGTTGCGCGCCCACAGCTCGGTTTCCCATTGCCGATCGCTGCGACGCAGCCCCAAGCGCAGGTTGGTCAGGCCATAGGACGGCTGGTAACTGCCGGCGCCGCCTTCGAGCGTGCCGTAGTAGCCGCTGCGAACGCTGTAATCGAGCACGCTGAACAGCTCCAGCCCCTGCTCCAGCGGGTAGCGCTGTTCGATGCCGGCACTGGCGTTCCACTCCGGCGCGTTGAACAGACGCTTGCCGCTCAGGTCGCACGACCACTGCGCGCTTTCCGGCGAGCAGGGCGCATTGGCAAAGTCGCGGTAGCGGGCATCGCTCCAGGCGACCCCCAGGCGCAGGTCGATGCGCTCGCTGGCGCGTAGCAGGCCATCGAGTTCGATGCCGCGCAGGCGCACCTTGCCGACATTGATCAGGTTGTCGCGGATCGGCGGCGCGAATTCGTCGACTGGCGCGCGATTGGTCAGCGCCTGGTAGTCATCGACATCGGCCTGGTACACGGCCAGGTCGAGTGTGGCGCGCTCGTCCCACAAGCTGCTTTTCAGGCCGACCTCGAGCGACGTCACCCGCTCGGCGCCGAAGGTCGGTTCGACATTCGGCCCGACCACGTCGAGATTGATGCCCCCGGCCTTGTAGCCGCGCGACCAGCTGGCGTAGCCGAGCAGGTCGTCGCGGAACTGGTAGCTGAGCGCCAGCTGCCCGGACAGGTTGCTCTCCTCGATCGCATCGCGCCGGTAGTACTCGCCGCCCAGGGCCGTGCTGCGCAGCAGGTTGCCCGCGATCTGCGAGACCAGGTCCGGGCCGAGCGGCGCCAGCCCCGACACACTGCGCGACAGCCAGCCCTGCTTGCGTTCACGGGTGTAGCGCAGCCCCGGCGTGATCGCCAGGCGCTCGCTGGCGTGCCAGGTGATCTGGCCGAACAGCGCGCGGCTGTCGGTGCGCTGCTCGCCATCGAAGGCCTGCTGCGCGCCCTGCAATAACGAGGCGGGAATCATCGCCGGGGTGATGCCGAGCAGGTCGACTTCCGGGCGGTCGCCGAGGAAGAACGCCGCCGCATCCTTGCCAAAGCGCACGCCGAGTTCGCGATTGAGCGTCTGTCGCAGGTAATAGGCCCCGACCACGTAGTCGATGTGCTCGTTGGGCGAGTCGGCCAGGCGCAGCTCCTGGCTGAACTGATGCTGGTTGAGCTGCACCGCGACGTTCTCGGCGATCGACAGCGCCGTGCCATCGCCATCCTGGTCGGCGTCGTAGCGCCAGTCGCGGTAGCCGCTGATGCTGGTCAGCGTGGCGCCGTTGTCCAGCAACCGGTTCAGCTCCAGGGTGGCACCGGTCTGCAGCGTCTTCACCGTGTTCGGTTCGTCCTGCTGCACGCGACGGGCATAGGGGTCGATGGGCAGTTGGCGGTAACCGACGAACGCGGCGCGCTTGATGGTCGAGGCGCTGTAGTTGCTGGCGGCGAAGCTGTTGGTCTGCTCGTCCTGCCAGGCGTACTCGCCGATCAGGCGCGCACTGAACACCTCGCTCGGCGTCCACAGCAACTGCCCGCGCAGGCCCTGGCGGTTCTGCTCGCGCAGCTCGCTGCCGTCGTACACGTTGTCGATCAGGCCATCGCGCTCGACGTCGTAGGCGGTCAGGCGTCCGGCCAGCACACCGTCGACCAGCGGCCCGGAAAACGTGCCGCGGTACTGGCGCAACCCCGCCTCGCCCATCGACACCTCAGCGCTGCCTTCCGGCGCGAAGGTCGGCGCACGGCTGCTGACATTGATGGCGCCGGCCGTGGTGTTCTTGCCGTACAGGGTGCCCTGCGGGCCGCGCAGCACCTCGACCCGTTGCACATCGACCAGATCACCCAGCGACATGCCCTGGCGCCCCAGGTACACGCCGTCGAGAAACACCCCGACGCTGCCATCGATGCCGTCGTTGTACGAACTCGAACCGAGCCCGCGGATGCCATAGCTGGTGTAGCGCGCATTGGGCACCGACACCAGCAGGCTCGGCACGCGCTGCTGCAGGTCTTCGCTGCGCAACAGGCCGGCGTCGTTCAGCTGCTCGCCATCGAGCACGTTCATCGCGATGGGGACGGCCTGCGCGCGCTCCTCGCGGTGACGCGCACTCACGGTCACCTCGTCGAGCACCAGGGCGGGTGCGGCGTGGCCGGCGAGCGGTTCGCCAGGGTGCTCGGTGTGACCGGGAGCGGCAGGTGGGGCGGCATGGGCCGGGGTCAGGCAGGACAGGCATAGGAAGCAGAGCAAATATCCACCGCGCAACGCGGCGGACTCAATCATCCAGAACACGGGAAACCTCTTGGTGCGGACCGCTACCCGCCGGGTAGGCAGGACCGGGAGCCAGCTGCTCGATAGTCGCGAGCAACGCGGTGACATCGCACGGCTTGAGCAGGACGGCATCGAAATTCAGATCGGCCGGATAGGCCGGTGGCCGCCGCGGCGGCGCGGAAGAATAAAGCAGCACGGGCAGCCTCGGCCAGCGCTCACGCACAGCCGTCAGCACGGCCCAGCCATCCATGCCCGGCATCCGCTGGTCACTGATCAGCAGGTCGCAGGCGGTGTGCTGCAGCAGCGCCAGCACGTCTTCACCCCGTGTGGCAGCCGTGACATCGAAGCCGTAGCCGCCGAGCAGATCGCTCAGCCATTCGCGGTTCTGCTCGATGTCGTCCACCAGCACGATATGCCGACCGGCACCGCTGACCCAGGCGCCGCGGCTCTCGGCAAACGACAGGTCGAGGTCCTCTTCACCGGCGCAGGCGAACACGGCCTCGAAACTGAAACAGCTACCACGGGGCAGCACCTCATCCAGCACCAGGGCGCTGTCCATCTGCTGCAGCAGTTCACCGACGATGGACAACCCCAGGCCACTGCCGGCATAGCGTTCGGCTTCGCGCCCCCGCCAGAACGGTTGCAGCAGCTGCCTGCGCTCGTCGGCGGGAATGCCGATGCCGCTGTCGCTGACGCTGAAGCGCAGCCGCACCGCCTCATCGTCAGCGGCCAGGCACTGCACCTCGAACAGTACCTGGCCGTCGCGGGTGAACTTGGCGGCGTTCGCCAGCAGGTTGATCAGCACCTGGCGCAAGCGGCGGAAGTCGGCCTGCACCAGGGTCGGCAACGTGCTATCGAGACGGCACTCGAAGGTGTTGTTCTGCTGGGCCGCGAGAAAGCCACCCTCTTCTTCTATTTCCCGCAGAAAGCCATAGAGGTAGCCGGGTGCCAGGATGATCTCGAGCTGGTGCAGCTCGCTGCGCGAGAACTCCAGCAACTCGTCGATCAGCTCCAGTTGCTGGCGGGCATTGCGTTCGATCTTGCGCGGGTAGTCCTGTACCGGCTCGGGCGGCAGCAGGCGCGCGTAGTTGACGATGCTCACCAGGGGCGAACGCAGGTCATGGCTGATCCGCGCCATCAGCAGGCTGCGCGCCTGCAGGGAGTCGCGCAGCTGCCGGGTGCGCATCGCCACCGTGCTTTCCAGGCGCTCATGCTCGGCCTTCTGCTGGTTATCGAGATCGGCGAGGGCGCGCCGCTCCCGCGAGCGCACGCGCTCCACCTCCATCACCAGCGTGCAGGCCAGCAACAGCAGGCCCGGCAGGGTCGAGGCCAGGCTCAGGTTGTCATCCGCGGCCTGCCAGGGCACGCCGGCCACGGCCAGCAGACGAAACACGCCCTGCAGCATGAGCAGGCCACAGACCAGGTAGACCAGCCAGCTGTAGGCGAGCCGCAGGCGCCAGCCGACCAGCAGGGCCGCGGGTATCAGCACATAGGCGCAACGCCGCACCCCATCCTGCAAGACGCGCCCCGTCACGTTGTCGACCAGCATCCACAGGTAGCAGGCGAGCACCGCGAGCATGAACAGGTTGAAGGCCTGCCCCCAGGCGGGCGGCAACTGCCGAACCTGCAGCAGCACGCGGATGTAGACGATGAACAACAGGTACTGCACCAGCCCCAGCAGCCACAACAGTTCGCGCGTCCAGGGCAGCAGTGCAGAGGCGTAGACCAGATAACCGTTGACGATGCTGACCAGCAGGGCGTACCCCAGTACCGACAGCGCATGGGCGACCAGCAGGCGCGAGCGCAACAGCCAGCCGACGACGAAGGCGAACGGCACCATCAGCAGGGTGATACCCAGCGTCATGCCATCGACCAGGGCACTGTCCTGGCGGTGATCGAGCAGCCCCGACTCTGACCACAGGCGCGGCTCGATGATGATCATCGAGGTGCTGGCCACGCGTATCAGTACCGTCAGCTCCTGCGCCGCCGGCAGCTCCAGGGGGAAGGTCGGCTGCCGGGCCCGCACAGGCCACTCGCTCAGGGGATGGGCGCTGCCGGCTCGCATGCGCTGCCAGGCCTCGCCCTGGTGCAGGTACACCTGGACATCGGTCAGGCGCGGGTCGCCCACGGTCAGCCAGCGCTCGCATTCGTCGTCGACATCGCCCTGCAAGCTCAGGCGCAACCAGAACGCGGAATCGCTGTAGCGCCGCACCCGCTGCTCACGGGTAGCCGGCCCGAACGCGTCAGCGGACAATGCCAGCACCTGGTCGGCGCTCAGCGTGCCTGCGGGGTCTTCGAGGAACAGCGCCTGGTCGGCCAGTTCGAGCCGCTGCACCTGGCAAATCGAGGCCGCCGTCGCGCCGCCTGCCAGCGCCATTCCCAGCCACAGGATCAGCCCCGGCAGCCAGCGCTTCACGGCAGCGGAACCAGCAGTTGGGCGACCCGCTCCAGCAGTTCGCCGCTGTCCGCCGGTTTGAGCAGGGCGTCGTCGAACGCCAGTACCGGCGACACCTTCGCCGGGCGCAAGGGTGGCGCGGCGGAGTACAGCAGCACCGGCAGCTGCGCCCCGCGCTCACGCACCTGCTGCAGCAGCCACCAGCCATCACGCACGGGCATCATCTGGTCGGTGATCAGCAGGTCCACCGGGTGCTGCGCCAGCAGCGCCAGGGCCTGCTCGCCGTTCGCCGCGGTCAGCACGTCGAAGCCGTAGCCGCCCAGCAGATCGCTCAGCCCTTCGAGGTTCTGTGCGATGTCGTCGACCAGCAGGATGCAGCGCCCGTCGCCGTGAATCGAGGCGCCCATGCCTTCCACCACCACGTCCAGCTCTTCTTCGCTGGCCAGCGCCAGCTGCAGCTGGAAGCTGAACTGGCAACCGCGCGCCGCCGGGCTCGACGTCAACTGCAGCTCGCCGCCCATCTGCTGCAGCAACTGGCTGACGATCGACAGGCCCAGGCCGGTGCCCTCGACATTGCCGGCATTGCGCCCGCGACTGAACGGCTGCAGCAGACGCTCGCCCTCGTCCGGGTGGATGCCGATGCCGCTATCGCTGACGCGAAAGAGCAGGCTCACGCGGCTTGCATCGCCAGCGACCCGCTGCACCGCCAGCTCGATCTGCCCGTCGCGGGTGAACTTCGCCGCGTTGCTCAGCAGGTTGATCAGGATGCGGCGCAGGCGGCTGAAGTCGGCCTGTACCAGTGGTGGCAGGTCGGCGGCGAAATCACAGATGAACCGGTTGTGCTGCCGCTGGGCGAGGAAGCGTCCCTCGTCCTCGATCTCGTGCAGGAAGCCATACAGGTAGCCGGGCGCCAGCACCTGCTCCTGCTGTTGCAGCTCACTGCGCGAGAACTCCAGCAGTTCGTCGATCATCTCCATCTGCCGGCGGGCGTTGCGCTCGATACGCTGCGGATAGTCCTGCTGGGTTTCCTCGCGCAGCAGGCGGGCGTAATCGATGATGCCGGCCAGTGGCGAGCGCAGGTCGTGGGTGATCCGCGCCAGCAGCGAGCTGCGCGCACGCAGGGATTCGCGCAGCTGCTCGGTGCGCCGCTCCACGGTGCTTTCCAGACGTTCGTGCTCGGCGCGCTGCTGCGCATCCAGCTCGGCCAGGGCCCGCCGCTCACCCTGGCGGCTGCGGTTGAATTCCATGATCAGGGTACAGACCAGCAGGAACACGCCCGGAAGGCTGGAGACCATGCTCAGTGGGTCTTCACCGAAATGCCAGGGCGCATTCTTGTCACCCAGCACATGCCGACTCAGCCCTTGAGCCACGAACATGGCAGCCAGTAGCCAGGCCAGCCAATTGGGTTTCAATCCCTTGTACCAGGCGAGCAGACAGGCCATCGGGACCAGGAAATAGGTCAGCCAGCGTGTTTCGTTGAACAGCATCCGCGTCTGGATATAGTCACCGACCAAGCCCCATAGCAGCATCCCTCCCATCGTCGCAGTGAACAGCGCCCACACCAGCCGCCACCCCAGCCCGAGCAGGTACAGCCTGAACAGCACGTACACGTAAAACGTGAACAGCAGCGTGGCCAGACAGGAAAGTACGCTCACGACCTCCTGAACCCAGGGCAGCAATACCGGCAGATAGAGCAAATACCCGGTAGCCGCACAGACCAGCAGCAGATAGGCGAAGATGGCCAGTGCGTGCACCAGCAAAAGACGCGAACGCAGCATGAACGCGAGGACCAGGCTGAAGGGCACGATCAACAGGCCGATGCCCAGGCATAACCCATCCAGCAGGGCACTGCGCTGGCTGGCATGGAGTTGCTGTACCTCCGTCCACAATCTGGGCTTTACCACCATCACGCTGTCGCTGACGATGCGAACGACCACCAGCGCCTCCTCCCCCGACTCCAGGGACAGGGCGAACAATGGCTGCCGAGCCAGAATGGCCCAGCCTGGCAGCGGATAGCGGCTGCCAGCATGCATCTCACTCCATTCGCCATTGCGCCGCACGTTCACTTGCACGCTATCGAGTAGCGGCTCCCCCACCGACAACCAGCGCGAGCAGGGACGGTCACTGTCATTGCGCAAGGTGAACCGTAGCCAGAATGCGGAAGCCACATAGTCACCGTTCGGCCAGGCATCTGCCGGCTGGAAGCGCTCATCCGCAAGAGCGGCGACCTCGATGGCAGTCATCTCACCGCTCGGATCCTCCAGCCCCTGGGCGGCTATTTCCAAGTCACCCTGCGTCGAGGCACAAAGCATCGGCGCAGCCAGCGCCTGGGTCATCAGCAGCGCTAGCAGCATGCCGGTGGCCAGCTGCACGATCCTCTTCACGTGCCGACTGACTCGCCCTGCGCCTGCTGGCGGTACTGGCTGGGTGTCAGCCCCTGGCGCTCACGGAACGCTGTGGTGAAGTTGCAGGCGCTGCGAAAACCGACGAGTTCGGCGATGTCCTGCACGCTCAGCTGGCTGTCCGCGAGCAACTCCTGGCCCTTGCGCAAGCGCACTTCGCGCGCATAGGCGAACACCGTGGTGCCCAGGTGCTCGCGGAAGATGCCCGACAGGCGCTTGTCATGCGTTCCGACCTTGCGCGCGATCTCCGTCAGGGGCGGCAGCTCGCCGAGGTTCTGCGCGATGAAACGCATCGCCGCACGCAGCATGACCTGATCGGTATCCTGCGTGGACGGCGCAGCCTCGACCGGTGCGACCACCTCGTCGCGCCAGGCCAGCTGCAGGTGGATGCGAATGCGCGCGAGCACCTCTTCGGCAGCGAACGGCTTGAGCACGTAATCCACACCGCCCAGGCTAAGGCCTTCAAGGCGCTCTTCGACGGTACCGGCCGAAGACAGGAAGATCACCGGCGTGCGCCGGGTCGCCGGCGCTTCACGGAGCAGGCGACACAGCGTGAAGCCGTCCATGCCCGGCATGCGCACATCGAGCACGATCAGATCCGGACGCAGGGCCAGGGCACGCTGATAGCCCTGGCGCGGGTCGCTGGCGAGCGTGAGTCGCCAGGGTTGCCCGCGCAGACTGACCAGCAGCGAGCGAATGTCCTCGGGGGAGTCGTCAATTACCAGAATATGCGGCACATGCTCTGCCGCCCTGCCCTCGTCCAGCATTGTTGCACCGCCTCTATTTCATGTAGCCATTGCCAACTGCAACGCGATATCGCGCCTGGATCCGGCCAAACAAAGCCGCGGTCCGCCCAAGCAAAGGCCCCAAACAAAACGGGGGCATAAGATAACGCAAAGGTCAGGGCGGCAGACACCTGCGTCCGTTGCGCCCACAGCAACACAGCATTCCACCAGATGGGACAGTGAGCGATGATCCAGGCCAACTTGCTGAGCGATCTGTACTGGTTCACCCGCGTGGTCGAGGCGGGCAGCTTTTCCGCTGCGGCAGAGAACACCGGCATTGGCAAATCCAGCCTCAGCCGCCGCATCATGCAGCTGGAGCAGCGCCTGGATGTGCAGCTGCTCAATCGCAGCACGCGCCAGTTCACCATGACCACCGTTGGCGAGCAGATCTACCGCCATGCGCTGGACATGCTTGCCGCCGCCGAAGCGGCGACCCTCAGCGCCCAGGAAACCCTCGGCAGCCCGAGCGGCCTGGTACGCCTGGCTGCGCCCGGCATCCTCGCGGACTGGCTGCTCGAGCAATTGAGCGGGTTTCGCGAACATTATCCCAAGGTGAGCTTTGCGCTCACCCGGGCAGACGCCCTGCTGGAGCTGCGCGCCCAACGCCTGGACCTGTCCCTGAGCCTCGGCGACACCCCGAGAGACAGCGGCGAAATCGTCGCCCGCCCCCTGGCCACGCTGGATAACGTGATCGTCGGCAATCGCGCCCTGCTGGATCGCCTGCACCACCCGCGCGATCTCGTCGCCGTCGAGGATGCGAACCTGCTCGCCCAGGGCTCGCCCCATGCCCTGCAACCCTGGCGCCTGGCAGGCCGGCAACGCACCCTGCTTTCGCCCGCGCTGAGCGCCGACACCCTGCTGTCACTGCGGGATGCCGCGCTCGCCGGCGTCGGCCTGGCCTGCCTGCCTCTCGCCGCCTGCGTCGACCAGCTGCGCAGCGGCGCCCTGCTCAGGGCCTGCCCCGATGAGCACCCGGACGCCACCACGCTGTATGCGCTGACGCCGTCCTACCGGGGCATCACCCACACCACACGCAACCTGCTGCAGTTCCTCCGCGAGCGCCTGGCCGCCGAGCCGCGCCAAGGCATTGAACCGGCGGCGGCCGGGCATGGTCACAACGGCGAGAAGTAGCCGAGCGATCACGCCAGCCCCGTTGGGCTTGCCAGACTGCTTGTGTCATGATGCCCGGACCGCAGGTTAGTCGCATTTTCCCCCATGAATAGATCCTTAGCGTTGCTGACCGCCCTGGCGTTTCTCGGCGGCTGTCAGACCCTGGCCCCCTCTGCTCCCGATGGCACGCCACCGGTAGAGGAAACGGCTGCCACGCCGGCACCGAAAGCGCCGCAGACGTACGCTTCGTTCAGCGAAGAAACCCTCTATTCCCTGCTCGCCGCCGAACTGGCCGGCCAGCGCAACCGCTTCGACATCGCCCTGGGCAACTACGTCCAGCAGGCCAATGCGACCCAGGATGCAGGCGTCGCCGAGCGCGCCTTTCGCATCGCCGAATACCTCGGTGCCGACCAAGCCGCCCTCGACAGCGCGCTGATCTGGGCCAAGAACGCCCCCGAGACCCTCGACGCGCAACGTGCCGCCGCCGTGCAACTGGCTCGCGCCGGGCGCTACGACGAAGCCATGCAGTACATGGAGAAGGTGCTGCAGGGCCAGGGCGACACGCATTTCGACTTCCTCGCCCTGTCCGCCGCGGAAACCGACCCGGACACCCGCGCCGGCCTGCTGCAGAGCTTCGATCGCCTGCTGCAGAAGTACCCGGAGAACGGCCAGCTGCTGTTCGGCAAGGCGCTGCTGCTGCATCAGGACAACCGTGCCGGCGAAGCCCTGGAATTGCTCGAAAGCCACGACTCCAGCGCTAGCGAAGTGCCGCCCCTGCTGCTGCGCGCACGCTTGCTGCAAGGCGAGCAGCGTGGCGAGGAAGCACTGCCGTTGCTGAAGGAAGGCATCAAGCTGCACCCCGACGACAAGCGTCTGCGCCTGGCCTACGCACGCCAGCTGGTCGAGCTGCAGCGCATGGACGAGGCCAAGTCCGAGTTCGCCGGCCTGGTCCAGCAATTCCCCGATGACGACGACCTGCGTTTCTCCCTCGCCCTGGTCTGCCTCGAGGCCGAGGCCTGGGACGAAGCCATCCTCTACCTCGACGAACTGGTCGCCCGCGGCGCCCATGTCGATGCTGCGCACTTCAACCTGGGTCGCGCCTATGAGGAACGCAACGAGCCGGAGAGCGCGCTGATCGAATACGGCCTGGTCGGCCCGGGCAGTGACTACCTCGCGGCGCAGATGCGCCAGAGTGAAATCCTCCTCGACGCCAACCGCGCCGACGAAGCCGCTGCGCGTCTGAACAAGGCCCGCGAAAGCCAACCCGACTACGCCATCCAGCTGTACCTGATCGAAGCCGAATCGCTGGCCAACCGGCAGCGCACCGAGGAGTCCTGGCAGCGCATCCAGCAAGGTCTGGAGCAGTTCCCGGACGACACCAACCTGCTCTACACCCGCGCCATGCTCGCCGAGAAACGTGGCGACCTGCCGGGCCTGGAGCGCGACCTGCGCAGTATCCTCGAACGCGAGCCGGACAACGCCACCGTCCTCAACGCCCTCGGCTACACCCTGGCCGACCGCACTACGCGCTACGACGAGGCCAGACAACTGATCGCCAAGGCGTACGCATTGAACCCGGACGACCCCGCCACCCTCGACAGCATGGGCTGGGTCAACTATCGCCTGGGCAACCTCGAAGAGGCCGAACGCTACCTGCGCCTGGCCCTGGAAAAATTCCCCGACCACGAAGTCGCCGCCCACCTCGGCGAAGTGCTCTGGGCCCAGGGCAAGCAGAAGGAAGCCCGCAAGGTCTGGGCCGCCGCCTTCAAGGACGAGCCCGACAGCCCCATTCTGCGTGGCACCCTGCTGCGCCTCACCGGTTCCGAGACACTCTGATCGATGCTTCGCCAACTCGCCGTCATCTGCCTTGTATCCCTGCTCGCCGGCTGCGCCGGCCTCACCAGCCGTGAAGCCATCGAAGGCCAGGGCAATGCGCAACAGTGGAAAGCCCACAAGGCGCAGATCGCCGGCCTCGATGCCTGGCAAATCACGGGCAAGGTGGGCATCCGCGCGCCACGCGATTCGGGCAGCGGCACGCTGTTCTGGCTGCAGCGCCAGGATTATTACGACATTCGCCTGTCCGGCCCGCTCGGTCGCGGCGCCGCGCGCCTGACCGGCCGCCCCGGCAACGTGGTGCTGGAAGTGGCCAACCAGGGCCGCTACGAAGCCGAGTCACCGGAAGCCCTGCTGGAAGAACAGCTCGGCTGGCGCCTGCCGGTGTCGCACCTGTTCTGGTGGGTGCGTGGCCTGCCTGCACCGGACAGCAAGAGCAAGGTGACACTGGACGGCGCCAGCCAGCTCGCACGCCTGGAGCAGGACGGCTGGGACGTGGAGTTCCTCGCCTATGCCGAACAGAACGGCTACAGCCTGCCGCAGCGCATCAAGCTGCACGGCGAAAACCTCGACGTGACCCTGGTGGTCAAGGACTGGCAACCGCGCCAGCTCGGCCAGTAAGAGTCCGCCATGCACGACGCGCAACTGATCCTGCCGGCACCGGCCAAGCTCAACCTGATGCTGCACATCCTCGGCCGCCGCGCCGACGGCTATCACGAGCTGCAGACCCTGTTCCAGTTTCTCGACCACGGTGACCAGCTCGGCTTCCGCGCGCGCAGCGATGGACAGATTCGCCTGCACAGCGAGATCGCCGGCGTCCCCCACGACGACAACCTGATCGTGCGCGCCGCGCGCCGCCTGCAGAGTGAAAGCAGCTGCACCCAGGGCGCGGATATCTGGCTGGAAAAGCGCCTGCCCATGGGCGGCGGAATCGGCGGCGGCAGCTCGGATGCGGCCACCACCCTGCTTGGCCTCAATCACCTTTGGCGACTCCAACGCGACGAAGAAAGCCTTGCCGCACTAGGACTGGCCCTGGGTGCGGATGTGCCGGTGTTCGTCCGCGGACGCGCCGCATTCGCCGAAGGCGTGGGCGAAAAGCTCGTCGCGG
The DNA here is from genome assembly GCF_014851905.1 of Pseudomonas sp. PDM14. Classification (NCBI taxonomy): domain Bacteria; kingdom Pseudomonadati; phylum Pseudomonadota; class Gammaproteobacteria; order Pseudomonadales; family Pseudomonadaceae; genus Pseudomonas; species Pseudomonas sp. PDM14. Next base: position 1,497,978 of record NZ_JACVAQ010000002.1, read on the forward strand.
TGGATATCGAGGAACCCTGGTACCTCGTCGTCGCACCGCAAGTATCTGTCAGCACAGCAGAAATTTTCTCCGACCCGGAGTTGACACGAAATACCCCGGCTATTACAGTGCGCACCGTTCTCGCACAGGGCGGTCGTAATGACTGTCAGTCGGTGGTCGAGAAGCGTTACCCGGAAGTACGTAACGCTTTGATCTTGCTAAACAATTTTGTTTCGGCTAGATTAACCGGCACTGGTGGTTGTGTGTTTGGGTCCTTCCCAAGCAAAGTCGAAGCTGATAAAGTCGCGGCCCAACTTCCAGCCTCCCTGCCAGGGTTTGTGGCCAAAGGTAGTAACGTTTCGATGTTGCACCGCACGCTGCAAAACCTGATCTGAGAAGCGGATGTAGTGTCATCCTTTTAGGGGCGTCGCCAAGCGGTAAGGCAGCAGGTTTTGATCCTGCCATGCGTTGGTTCGAATCCAGCCGCCCCTGCCATATTCCATGAAGCTGTTCAAAGTCGCTGCCAAGGTAGCCATTTTGAACAGCTTTTTAATTCATCAGGTCCACCCTCAGCCGGCAGGTACTGCGCGTGTCCAAGATGATGGTCTTCACGGGGAATGCCAACCCCGACCTGGCGCGCCGCATCGTGCGCCAATTGCACATCCCCCTCGGTGACGCCTCCGTGGCCAAATTTTCCGATGGCGAGATCAGTGCTGAAATCAATGAGAACGTCCGCGGTAAAGACGTCTTCATCATTCAGCCGACCTGTGCACCTACCAACGACAACCTGATGGAACTGGTGGTGATGGCCGATGCCTTCCGCCGCTCCTCGGCGACTCGTATCACCGCCGTGATCCCCTACTTCGGCTATGCCCGCCAGGACCGCCGCCCGCGCTCCGCTCGCGTGGCCATCAGCGCCAAAGTCGTGGCCGACATGCTCACCGTGGTCGGTATCGACCGCGTACTGACCGTCGACCTGCACGCCGACCAGATTCAAGGCTTCTTTGATATCCCGGTAGATAACATCTACGGCTCCCCGGTTCTGGTGGACGACATCGAAGATCAGCGTTTCGACAATCTCATGATCGTCTCCCCGGACATCGGTGGCGTTGTGCGCGCACGCGCCGTGGCCAAGTCCCTGGGCGTCGATCTGGCGATCATCGACAAGCGTCGCGAGAAAGCCAACCACTCCGAAGTGATGCACATCATCGGTGACGTGGAAGGCCGCACCTGCGTACTGGTCGATGACATGGTCGACACCGCCGGCACCCTCTGCCATGCCGCCAAGGCACTGAAAGAGCACGGCGCGTCCAAGGTCTTCGCCTACGCCACGCACCCGGTTCTGTCCGGCCGCGCGATCGAAAACATCGAAAACTCCGTGCTGGACGCACTGGTGGTGACCAACACCATCCCGCTGTCCGCCGCGGCACAAGCCTGCGCCCGTATCCGTCAACTGGACATGGCCCCGGTAGTGGCTGAAGCGGTTCGCCGCATCAGCAATGAGGAATCGATCAGCGCGATGTTCCGCTGAGGCAACCGCCTCGACGACACGCCTGATCTCAATGCCCCGCCTCGTGCGGGGCTTTTTGCCCAACCGTCCGCACGCTGGTCGCAAGCGTAGAGGCGGTTTGGTTATTTTGGAGAAATGCAATGACTGAGTTTGCCCTGAATGCCACCGTGCGTTCCGACCTGGGGAAAGGTGCGAGCCGCCGCCTGCGTCGTAACGAAGCCCTGGTTCCTGCCGTAGTCTACGGTGGCGAGAAAGCCCCGCAATCCATCAGCCTGCTGGCCAAAGATCTGGCCAAGCTGCTGGAAAACGAAGCTGCCTTCAGCCACGTACTGTCCCTGGACGTCGCTGGCGCCAAGGAATCCGTACTGATCAAGGCCCTGCAACGTCACCCGGCCAAAGGTTTCGTGCTGCACGCTGACTTCGTTCGCGTCGTCGCTGGCCAGAAACTGACCGCTCACGTACCCCTGCACTTCATCAACCAGGAATCCTCGGTTGGCGTGAAGCAGCAAGGCGGCGAAGTCTCCCACACCATCGCTGAAGTTGAAGTTTCCTGCCTGCCGAAAGACCTGCCGGAATTCATCAACGTCGATCTGGCTAAAGTGGAAGTCGGCCAAATCGTTCACCTGTCCGACCTGACCCTGCCGAAAGGCATCGAGCTGGTTGCACTGGCGCACGGTAACGACCTGGCAGTGGCCAACATCCACGCCTCCCGCGTTGCCAAAGACGAAGAAGAAGGCGCCGCCGAGTAATCCACTCGCATCGCCGGAAAACAGCCCAGCCGCCACCACGGCTGGGCTTTTCCATATAAAGGGCTCCCGTCATGACTGCCGTACAACTGATCGTTGGCCTGGGTAATCCCGGCCCCGAATACGACCAGACCCGGCACAATGCAGGGGCCCTTTTCGTTGAGCGCCTGGCCTCCCAGCAAGGTGCCAACCTCAGCGTTGATCGCAAGTATTTCGGCCTGGTCGGCAAGTTCAGCCACCAGGGTCGCGACGTTCGCCTGCTCATCCCCACCACCTTCATGAACCGCAGCGGCCAGGCCGTGGCGGCGTTGGCGAATTTCTTCCGCATTGCGCCGGAAGCCATTCTGGTGGCGCACGACGAACTCGACATGCCGCCCGGTGTTGCCAAGCTCAAACTGGGCGGCGGGCACGGCGGGCACAACGGGCTGCGCGACATCATCGCCCAGCTCGGCAATCAGAATAACTTCCACCGCCTGCGGCTCGGCATCGGCCACCCCGGGCACGCCAGCATGGTCTCCAACTTCGTCCTCGGCCGCGCTCCGCGCAGCGAACAGGAACTGCTGGACGCCAGCATCGACTTCGCCCTCGGCGTCGTCCCCGAGATGCTCGCTGGCGACTGGACCAAGGCCATGCAGAAGCTGCACAGCCAGAAAGCCACCTCCTAACTCTTTACCGCCATATCGCGCGAGGGACACACCATGGGATTCAACTGCGGCATCGTCGGCCTGCCCAACGTCGGCAAGTCCACCCTGTTCAACGCCCTCACCAAATCCGGTATCGCGGCAGAGAACTTCCCCTTCTGCACCATCGAGCCGAATAGCGGCATCGTGCCGATGCCTGACGCGCGCCTGGCTGCACTGGCGGAGATCGTCAAACCCGAGCGCATCATGCCGACCACCATGGAGTTCGTCGACATCGCCGGCCTGGTCGAAGGCGCCTCCAAAGGTGAAGGCCTGGGCAACAAGTTCCTCGCCAACATCCGCGAGACCGACGCCATTGCCCACGTCGTGCGCTGCTTCCAGGACGACAACGTGATCCACGTTGCCAACAGCGTCGACCCCAAGCGCGACATCGAGATCATCGACCTCGAACTGATCTTCGCCGACCTCGACAGCTGCGAGAAGCAGCTGCAGAAAGTCAGCCGCAACGCCAAGGGTGGCGACAAGGAGGCCGTCGCGCAGAAGGCCCTGCTCGAGAAGCTCATCCCGCACTTCACCGAAGGCAAACCAGCGCGCACCCTGCTGCGCACCCTGGGCGATGACGAGAAGCAACTGGTACGTGGCTTCCACCTGCTCACCAGCAAGCCGGTGATGTACATCGCCAACGTCGCCGAAGATGGCTTCGAGGGCAACCCGCTGCTCGACGTGGTCAAGGCCATCGCCGACGCCGAAGGCGCGATCGTCGTGCCCGTATGCAACAAGATCGAAGCGGAAATCGCCGAACTCGACGACGGCGAAGAGAAGGACATGTTCCTCGAAGCCCTAGGCCTCGAAGAACCCGGCCTGAACCGCGTGATCCGCGCCGGCTACGAGCTACTCAACCTGCAGACCTACTTCACCGCCGGCGTGAAAGAAGTACGCGCCTGGACCGTCAAGGTCGGCGCGACCGCCCCGCAAGCCGCCGCCGTAATCCACACCGACTTCGAAAAAGGCTTCATCCGCGCGGAGGTCGTCGCCTATGACGACTTCATCCAGTACAAGGGCGAAGGCGGCGCCAAGGAGGCCGGCAAGTGGCGCCTGGAAGGCAAGGAGTACATCGTCAAGGACGGCGACGTCATGCACTTCCGCTTCAACGTCTAAGCACTTGATCGCGCGCAGAAAAACTCCCGGAACAAGGCTTGACAGCCCTCCCTCCACCGAGAATAATGCGCGCCTCAAACGGCTACGTAGCTCAGTTGGTTAGAGCACGGCATTCATAATGCTGGGGTCCGGGGTTCAAGTCCCTGCGTAGCCACCAAACAAAACAAAGGCTTACCTTCGGGTAGGCCTTTGTTGTTTCTGGGGTAGTGACTACGGCTTGCCCACACCTCTCGAAATGGCAGGATGCCAATGAAAAAAATCGCCATATTCCTCTTCTGGGTAAGCCTCTCGTTTGGAGTGCTTGGATGGCTGGCCCTGACTGGGCTATCAGCTGATTGCTACTTTTCCTCCAAAGCCGATCAAAGCGACGCGACTCGTTGCTATGCAATAGCGCTCACATTAAGCAGCTTGCTGTTTTTTACTGCAGTAGCGTTATCAGCCATTGCATATCTATGGCTTCCGTTTAAAAAGCAGCGTTTAACTGTTTTCATCGTTATTCTTCCAGGCGTGTTTTTACTCACGCACCTCTTTTGAGAACTCAGGCTTCCCAAGGGTTGACCAGGGAAACGTCCAAGGACTCGAAGTGGCGAGTATTGCGGGTGGCAATTACAGCCCCATGCAGCCGACCAATAGCTGCGATCTGCATATCTGCCATATCGACCGCCCTGCCCTTGCTTTCACTGTCAGCAGCCATCGCGGCATAGTGCCCGGCAGCCTGCTCATCAAACGACATAATGGCTCCGGCAAAATCCTGCTCAAACATCGCCGCAGCCATTTCCAGAAGGCTTGCCTTGCGCTTCCCCTCTGGCAAACGAGCGATGCCATAGAGGATTTCTGCGACGGTGATCGAGCAAATCACGAACTCACTCGACGGTTGCGCATCGACCCAGGACAGCACTTGCGGATCAGGCTTGGCACGCATCAGCTCCGACAGCACATTGGTATCAAGCAGGATCATTCATCGAAGCTCGCAGCGCGGGGCTTGTTCTGACACTCCGGCAATTCCAGATCCGCCCCGCCCGATGTAGCAAAGCGATTATGGATACGGCTGCCCAGCCCACCTTTTGAGCTCATGCGCGAAAGAGCCTGACGAATGATCACCCTCGCCTCTTCTTCCATCGAGCGGCCGTGACTGGCAGCCACAACACGAAGCTGAGCCTTGAGGTCATCATCCAGGTTACGAATAGTGATGCTGGCCATAAAGCCCTCCAAACGCTATCAATGCAATCATTGATAGCATACAAGTTACTTGCTCACATGCATACATGTTCACTCGTAACAGCCAGCCCGAGCTGGGCAATGGGGGGACAGGCGTAATGCTGACTGCAGGTGCTTAGGGGACAGATGCGCGTAACGCATTGTCATGGCGATGGATCCGCTGCAGGGTAAGAATGTCCCCTCCTCCCATCGTGTAGTGACTGCCGAAGATGTGACGCAGGATGTGGGTTAGCTGCCCTGGGGTATCGAGGGCACAACGCTTGTAGGCACTTCGGAACGCCGCTCGGCACGACATGAACAGCCTGCCACTGCCGGCATGAACACCTTAAACGCAGCTTCTTCGACCTCCATCGGAATCGGCACCGACCGCGATTGGCGATTCTTCGTCCGGTGGAAATGTGCTTTACCCCCCCGAAGATCGCATTTCGCTGGATCGTCTCGGCTTCATCCCAACGCACACCCGTTGCCAGACAGAGTAGGGCCACTGGATAGGTGTGGTTGTTGGTCGACTTGCGACATTCATCCAGCAGCAAGCCGACCTGATCCGGCGTCAAAAATGACAGCTCGGTCTGGTCCGTTTTGATCTGACGGATCTTCGCTAACGGGTGGAGCCGGACCACGCACCCAAGCGGATCAGCTCGGAGAAGACGGCCGACAGATAACGCTGTTCATGGTTGACCGCCTGCGGTGCGGCATCTTTTAACCGCCACTGCCGGTAGCGAGCCCATGCCAGCGCATCGAACTCGGAAGCACGCGGATTACCCAGCATTTCGACCACGGCCAGCGTGCAAGACAGGTGATGCTTTTCATCCTTCGAGCAACCGTGCAGGGAGTGCCACCAGATCCGCGAGACGGTCATCAAACGATCTGCCAGTCTGGTTCAGAATGGCGAAGAAGTCCGACTCGTAACGCTGAGCAGCCGTCTTCGCGAGAAAGCCTTTCTTACGGATACGCCGACTTCCCAAAGAGCGAGGGAAGCGTCTAGGGCCTTTGAAATTACGAGTGCTACGTCGGGCAATCACAGCCCTACGCAATCGGCCAAAACTAAGCGGCGATCTATCGAGCGCGAGGCGCGCTGATGTCTTTGCCGTAGAGGCCAGAGTTACGCACGGCATTTCGTGCGTCCTGCAATCGCCGAGCCTCTCTGTCTTCAGCTGCTTTTTGCGCCTCGGCTGCCAGCTTTTGCCTGCGCTCTTGCATAGCGTTTTGCGCGGCAATATCTCGACTACGCGCCTGCTCTCGCTGCCTCTGAGCTCGGCGTTCGTCCAGGCCCCTCTGAGTGTTTTCAAGCTGAGTCTGGTCTTGCTGCACGAAACTACCCTGCTTGACTTGAACCTCCTGCGCGTCCACCACGGTGTCAGGCTTCACATTGGAGAAGTGCTGTTTGCCATTCTCGTCCGTCCATTTGTAGATCTCGCCGAAAGAGGCGGTAGAGAGGAGCGCCGTCAGGAGGAGTACACAGGTCTTGGCTTTCAATTTTTCAGTCCTTTGAGGGTCGAGGTAACCACCGTTGAATCGATATTACACAGCCTCAAGAGATGCTGACTACACAGCTGGTCTTTCTGGAAAGCCCTGAATCGTGTGTTTGAAGAGCCCCTGGAGGCCGCGCGTCACGGGCACATGGGCACTCTCTGGCGAAAGGCCTAACGAGCCCAACATCAGCCAGGCATAATCCTCACCCCTGCTCCACCCGCCGCCGAGGCTTTGCCATGAGAGATGACTTTTCCAATCTGCGCGCCGAGCGTGATGAACCGGCACGGTATCGCGACACCTATAGCCCGCCGCCCAAGCGCCAGGGCAACCTGACGCTGCAGATCGCACTGGGTATCTGGCTCGGTGGCGTGGCGCTGGGGATCACCGGCTTCATCGCCAGCCTGCTGCTGGCCACGTTCGGCATGACCATTCAGCTGCCGTAGACAGACATCCGACCAGCACCTATCGCGGCGATCAGCACACAGCCTTGAGAGCAGCAACTTCAGGCCGACCGTTTGCCCAGCCAGTTGGGCAGTAGCAAGCCAGCGAATATCAGCGCGCCGCCGAGCCAGTGATAGGGCTGCAAGCCTTCGTCGAGCAATAGCCAGCCGAGCACGGCGGTGAACAGCGGCATCAGGTAATTGCTCATCGATGCGCGCGCCGCGCCGAGCACTGCCACGCCGCGGTTCCACAGGAAGTAGGCCAGCAGCGAGGCGAAGAGCCCGGTGTAGCCGATTGCCGCCAGGTTGCCAGGGGTTAGCGCCAGGCGCGCGCCACCGGCCAGCTCCATCAGGTACAACGGCAACAGCATCGGCACGCCGCAGAAAATCATCGCGCCCAACAGAACGATCCCAGGCACCTCGGCGAAGTACCTGGCCCAACGGCGCAACAGCAGGGTGTAGAGCGCCCAGTCGACCACCGCCACCAGCATCAGCAAGTCGCCCGGATTGAAGCTCAGCCCCACCAGTGCAGACCAACTGCCGCGTGTCAGCAGTAGCAGCAGACCGGCGCTCGCCACCAGCATGCCCAGCCAGGCGCGGGACGCCGGCCACTCGCCCAGGAGCAGGCCGGCGCCAACGTAGGCAGCCAGCGGCAGGCAGGTGTTGACCAGAGTGATATTGAGCGCAACGGTGCTGTGCGCGGCGCTGTAGAGAAAGCTGTTGTAGCCGCAGATGCCCAGCGCCGAGACCACCAGCAGGCGCCATCCGGCATCCCGCAGTACGGCACGGTGTCGCCATAGCGGCAGGGCAATGAACGGCAGCAGCACGAGTAGCGCCAGGCACCAGCGCCAGAAGGCCAGGGTAAACGGCGCGATGCTGTCGCTTAAGGCACGGGCGATGAGCGCGTTGCCGGCCCAGCACAGGTTGCCCAGCGCCAGGCCCAGCCAGGCGACCAGGAGGGCCGAGCGCTGCGGCGTGTTCGTCACGCGCGCTTCAGACCGGGCGCAGACGGTATTGCGGCGGCAGCTGTTCGAGGCCGCTGACCGTCACGTTGAGGTTCTTCCAGCGACCATCCTTGATGCCGTAAATGCAGCCATGCACGGACAACTCCTGGCCGCGGTGCCAGGCGTTCTGCACGATGGTGGTGTGGCTGACGTTGGCCACCTGCTGGATCACGTTGAGCTCGCACATGCGGTCCACGCGCTCCTCGTCGCTGGCGAACTGGGCGAGGTGCTCGCGCTGCTCGTAGTACAGGTCGCGGATGGTCCGTAGCCAGCCGTCGATCAGACCCAGCTGCACGTCCTGCATGGCCGCGCGCACACCACCGCAGCCGTAGTGGCCGGTGACCAGGATGTGTTTGACCTTGAGCACGTCGACGGCGTACTGCACCACGGACAGGCAGTTGAGATCGGTGTGCAGCACCACGTTGGCGACGTTGCGGTGGACGAAGATATCGCCCGGCAGCAGGCCGACGATTTCGTTGGCCGGCACCCGGGCATCGGAACAGCCGATCCAGAGGAATTCGGGCGTTTGCTGCTTGGCCAGCTTGGCGAAGAACTGCGGATCGTCTTCCTTGACCGCCTCGGCCCAGCGCGCGTTGTTCTCGAACAGCTGCTGTAGGTCACTCATGGTTCATCTCCCGCAGGGTGCCGACCGTGGCCAAGCGCCGTGAATGCCGCGCCAGGTGGTTCAATCGATCAGGGTACAGGCCATCACCAGCGCATCCTCGCGCCCACCAGGTGCCGGGTAGTAGTCGCGGCGCCGGCCGATTTCGTTGAAACCGTAGTGCTCGTACAGGCGATAGGCCGACTGGTTGCTGGCGCGAACCTCGAGGAAACATTCGCCGGCCTTCATCGCGTAGGCACGGCGCATCAGGTGTTCGAGCAGTTGCAGGCCGTAGCCCTTACCCTGGCTCTGCGGGTGCACGGTGATATTGAGCAGATGGGCCTCGTCGATGATCACCTGGATCACACCGTGGCCAACCTGCTCCTCGCCGGCGAGCATCACCCAGCAGTCGTAGGACTTGAGCCCATCGGCGAACAGGTTGCGATTCCACGGATGGCTGAAGGCAGCGGCCTCGACCTGCACCACGCGGTCAAGGTCCGCCTCGGTCATCGGGCGGAAGCTGATGGCACCACTCATACGCTCGGCTTCCAGCGCTGCATGATCCGACGCATGGCCTGCCACAGCTCGCGCTTGCGCTCCGGCTCGTCCATCAGCAGCTCCAGGCCGGGCAACGCCCAGGCCGGGCCGAGGCCGCCGATGTTCAGCTCGCGGTTATAAGCCTGCTCATCCGCCTCGCCGGCGAAACGCACCGCCGGCAGGCCGATCAGCCACAGGCAGGCGCACGGCTGGCTTTCCAACTGGCCAGCCAGTACGCCCTGCACGTAATCGCGGGCGGCATCCGGGCCCTGGTCAAGGTTGCCACGCGACAACAGTGGCCAGCCGATCGGTGAGCCATCGCCAACCTGTTGCGGGCTGTCCGGCAGGCCGGCGGCGCGCAGCAGGTCTTTCAATAGTAGATAGGCCGGGTCGCGGCTCTGGAAGGATTCGCCGGTAGGCAGCTCGACCAGCACGGCGCAGTCACCGGCGCGCAACAGCTGCAGGGCGAAGCGCGGCGGCGCGACGGGCGCAGCCTTGGTCGGCTCGGCAGGCTCGGCTTCATCCACAACCGGTGCGGCCTTGGCCAGCGGCCGAGGCATCTGCACCGTAGGGCGGGGCACCTCGATGGTCGGCCGCGCGGGAGTGATCGCCTCACGCACCACCGGCGCCTCCGCGACAGCGGTGACCTCGACGGGCAGCGCCTCCTCGACCGGCGGCTGCAGCAGTTCGGCACGCGACGGGGCGGCAAACGGCAGCACATGGCGCGGCAGCCAGCTCACCACCTGCATGGCGGTCAGATAGGCGCGGCGACGGGTTTCTTCGATCAAGACTGAGAGTTCCTGTGGGCGGGCAACGACCCGCACTGATGGCCGGGAATTGTGGCTTGAATCGGCGTTGCGGGAAAGGCCGAAGGCCGTTTCGACACCCGGTCGGCTTGCCCGCGACCTTTGCAGTACAATTCGCCGCCGTTGAACATGTTGATGATCTCGCGAGTTTGCGCCAGACGAGGCGCGGCAGATCATATATGCAGCCTGCAGGATGCCCCGATGATTGACCCCAAGCGCGTATTGCGCGCCCTCGCCGAGCACTGGACGCTACTCGAGCCGCTGTGCGAGCGCTTCGACGCCGGCACCCTGAGCCTGGTCGAGCTGCGCAACCAGCTCGGCGCCCAGTTGCCCGAGGGCAGCCCCGCCGACATCACCGCCCTGCTCGACCAGTGGATTCGCCTGGATATCCTGGTGCCGGTGGCCAAGAGCCCCAACCGCTTCGAGCTGAACGCGCAGATCCACGACTTCCTCGCCTACCTGCGCCGTGAGCATCGCCTCGGCCTGTGCCTGGAGATCGAAGCCTACCTGCGCCACCTGGAACGCCTGGCCGGCTATATCCAGGATGCCTTCGAAGTGCGCGACGGCAACGACCTCGCCCGCCAGCTGCGCCTGCTCGATATGCGCGTGCGCGATGTGCTGAAGAAGCTCGGCAATGACGAACAGGCACTGATCGGCGTGGCCGAACGGGCCAAGACCAGCGACCGGCAGATCCCGCTGCGCCAGCGCTACGCCGAAGTGCTGGCGACCTGGGACGAATACGTCGAACCGATGATCCAGCTGGTGGCCGCCGACGGCGCCTTCGAGCAGGGCGTACGCCGCGTCGAGCAGGTGCTGCTCAAGCTGCTCGGCGAACAACAACGTCTCGGCCAACTGGTCGACGACGACCTGCTGCTGCGCACCCACGCGCGCATCCTGGAAATGCAGACCACCGCCCAGCTGACCCTGCGCAAGGCCCGCGAGCTGTTGCTGCCACTGCGCGAGGAAGCGCGACGACACAACGCCGTGACCCGTGGTGCGGCGCTGGCCCTGGCGGCGATCCGCAAGAAGGGCCTGGACGCCGTGCCGCAGGCCTCGCTGCCGCTGCACACGCGTCCACAAAGCACCTTCCTCGGCACCGCCTCGCAGGTCGAGGCCTACGTCTACGCCCTCGCCCGCTTCGAGCCCAAGCCGTCGCAGTTCCCCAAGGCCAGCACCACGCGCAAGGGCGAGCCGCAACGTGCACCACGCACCGCGCGGGAGATGATCGAGCGCTGCGAACAGGCCCTGCCGCTGCCGGACCTGATGGGCTGGCTGCTGGAGCAGGAGCCCACCGGCGCCACCGACGAATTGCTCTACTGGTTCTCGCGCCTGTCCCGCGACAGCCGCTTCCAGCGTGAGCGCCTCGAGCGCCGCGACTACCTCACCCGCGAGCATCAGGTCAGCCTGAGCTCCTACGCCCTGATCAAGCCGGCCGGGACCACCACTGCATGAATATCGACCTGAAAGAACTGACCCAGCTGGCGCCGATCTTCCGCGAGCTGTTCAAGGGCTACCACATCAGCCGCCGCGACCCGGAGCTGTACACCCAGCTGTCCAACCTGCAGGACCAGTATCGCGCGCTGTTCAAGTCGCTCGGCTACGAGCTGACCTGCGACACCCGCGGCTTCTACTACTTCGTCCCCGAGCAGATGGGTGCGCAGGTGAACAAGACTGCCCAGCGCCTGGCGCTGTTCACCTTCATCCTGGTCGAGCACCTCGCCGACCAGGGCCGCGACCCGCTGGCCGTGCTTGATGGCGGCAGCCTCGGCCGCGACGAGCTGCCGCCGCTGCTGGAGAAGTACAAGGACCTGTTCCTGCAGGCCGAAGTCACCACCCAGGAGGAACTGGAAGAGAAGGTCATGCGCCGCCTGACCCAGCTCGGCTTCGCCAGCGAAGACAACGGTATCTACCGCTTCCTCGCGCCGATGCACCGCTTCCTCGACGTGTGCCTGGCCGTGCAGCAGGACCGCGACCTCGCCGCCAGCCTGCACAGCACCCTGCCGCTGCCGACGCCGGTACTGGTCGCCGATGAGGCCGAAGACGACATCGTCATCATCGAGCCCGTCGCCGAAGCCGCTGTAGAAGAAAGCGAAGAAGACGCCCTGGCCCGCGCCATGGCCGAAGAACGTGAAGCCCAGGAGATCGACGCATGAGCCAGGAACGCTACGGCATCCGCCGCTTCGCCCTGCTGAACACCGCCGGCTACAGCCTCGGCCTGTTCCCGTTGGAAAACCCGCTGTCGGTATACGGCGCCAACAACCTGGGTAAATCGGCGTCGATCAACGCCCTGCAGTTCCCGATCCTGGCGCGCATGTCCGACATGAGCTTCGGCAAGTACAGCCTGGAAGCCTCGCGCAAGTTCTACTTCGCCAGCGACACCAGCTATATCCTCGTCGAAGTGTCCCTGCCCCACGGCCCACACGTGATCGGCGTGGCCGGTCGCGGTCCGGGTGGCGGCTTCGGTCACCAGTTCTTCGCCTACCAGGGCGAGCTGGACCTGCAGCACTACCAGAGCAACGGCACCTGCCTGCGCCAGCGCGAGCTGTTCAACAACCTCGGCCAGGCCGGCATCGTCGCCTATGAGCTCAAGCCGGAAGAGCTGCGCCGCCTGCTGGTTGGCGGGCATACGTCGATTCCGCTGGACCTGACCCTGATCCCGCTGCGCTCCACCAGCGAGCAGAGCCTGAAGACCTTCCGTGCGCTGTTCATCAACCTGCTGCACATGCGCGAGATTACCGCGGCCAAGCTCAAGCAGCTGTTCCTCGATGCCTTCGAGCACAGCCTGCGCTCGGGCAGCGTCGACTATATCGCCGCCACCGAAGAAGCCTTCCGCGACGTGCGCCGCATGGAGCAGGACTACCAGGCGCTGGTCACCGCCGGCCCGCTGATCGAAGCGCTGTCCGCCGGCGTGGCCCAGCGCGAAGTGCTGCGCGGCAAGCTGCATCGCCTGTCGCCGCTGCTGGATAACCTGCTCGGCACCTGGCAGGACTACTCCGGCGCGCGCCGCGACGAACTGCTGGCCCAGCACGAGCACTACCGCGCCGAGCAGGACGGCCTGCAACATGAACAGCGCGGCGGCACCCAGGAACTGATGCGCCTGGAGCGCGAGATCAGCGAAATCCAGCGCTGGATGGGCGAACTGGCGGTGCTGAAGAATCGCTTCGCCCTGGTCGACGATGTGAAGGTGCTGGAAGCCCAGCTGCTCGCCGCCAAAGACGCCCACGACGAACTGGCCGGCGCCCTGGCGCAGTCGCGGCAGTTCTCCGCCGAGGATCTGGACGAACGCCTGCGCGACCTGGAGAAACGCCTGAAGTCGGTCAAGCAGCAGCTCGACCACGCCGACAACAACAGCTACTCGCGCCTGCGCGAGGAGTTCAGCCAGGCCGATGTCGACCGCCTGATGCGCCTGTTCAACGGCCAGCTGTTCAGCCTGCCGCTGGGCGAGAAAGGCATCCAGGCCGAGGGTGAGGATTGGGTCAAGGCCATCGAAGCGGTTCTGGATCGCTTCAAGGGCGAGCTGTTCAGCGTGCCCGGCCTGACCATCGACCTCTCGCACATCGAGCCGCCGGCCCTGCAGGCCCTGGCCGACCGCGCCGCCCTGCGCGATCAGCGTGATCGCCTGGAACGCGAGCTCAAGCAACTCAAGACCCAGCAGGCGGTGGCCGCCGACCGCGCAGCGAGCAAGGCCCAGGCCGAGCAGCTGTACAAGGACGTGCTGGACGCACAGAAGGCGCTGGAAGACTTCCGCCGCTGCCAGGCCCTGTCCGCCGAAGACGCCAGCAAGCTGGAGCAACTGGCGCAGCTGGAAGCCGCCCAGGACGAACTCAAGCGCGCTTCGGACGCCTTCACCGAGCGCGTGCAGCAGCTGTCCGCCAAGCTGCAGCTGGTCGGCCGCCAACTGGCCGATCTGGAAGCCAAGCAGCGTACCCTGGAAGACGCCCTGCGCCGGCGCCAGCTGCTGCCGGCCGACCTGCCGTTCGGCACGCCGTTCATGGACCCGGTCGACGATTCGCTGGACAACCTGCAACCGCTGCTCAACGACTACCAGGACAGCTGGCAGGCGCTGCAGCGCATCGATGGGCAAATCGAGGCACTGTACGCCCAGGTACGCCTGAAAGGCGTGGCCAAGTTCGACAGCGAGGACGACGTCGAGCGCCGCCTGCACCTGCTGGTCAACGCCTACGCGCACCGCCAGGACGAGGCCCTCACGCTGGCCAAGGCGCGCCGTGCGGCGGTCACCGATATCGCCCGGACCCTGCGCAATATCCGCAGCGACTACGACAACCTGGAACACCAGCTGGCCCTGTTCAACCGCGAGATCAACAAGCGTCAGGTGTCCAACCTGGAGAGCTTCCGCATCGTCCTCGCGCCGAACAAGGACGCGCTCAAGCATATCGACCAGATCATCCACAGCGCCGGCCAGTACGAGGAAGGCGAGACCCTGTCGGTGTTCGACCTGCAGCAGAGCGGTGATCAGGACGCGAAGAACGAGGAAGCCAAGGAGTACCTGGCGCGCCTGGTGGCGGCCAACCACAACCAGCTGGGTCTCAAGGACCTGTTCGAGCTGGCCTTCGAAATCACCAAGGTCGGCGGTCAACCGGTGATGCATACCGACATCGACGGCGCGGCGTCCAACGGCACGACCATGACCATCAAGGCGCTGACCAACATGTACCTGCTGCTGCACCTGATGGACCGCGAGCAGGCCGGCAAGGTACGCCTGCCCTACTACCTCGACGAGGCGGCGGACATCGACGAGCGCAACCAGCAGGCGCTGATCGAGACCAGCCTGCAGCTCGGCTTCGTGCCGATCCTCGCCTCGGTCAAACCACAGGTCTCGGCTACCGTGGCCATCGACCTGGAGGGCGGCAGCGGGCCGAACGGCATCTACATCGACGAGGCCGACTGGAAGTACATCAAGCGCCGCGAAACAGTGAGGGCTGCCGAGCCGGAGCAGGAACCGGCGTAAGCCTCGTCATGCAGAAACGACAAGGGCCGCTCATGCGGCCCTTTCGTTATCCAGCGGGATGATCAGTTGTCCTGCTGATCCTTGAGGATCTGCCCGTTGGTGGCATCCAGCTCCAGGTCCCACTGCAAGCCCTGGGCGTCACGCAGTTCGACCTGGTAGATGTAGCGGCCGTATTCCTCTTCCAGTTCGGTCTCCTCGACCTTGCTGCCGGGGTGTTTGGCGATGGCCGCGGCATTAAGCTTCTCGAAGCTCTGGATGGTGCCGGCGTCGCGCAGTTTCAGCGCCTCGTCCGGCCCCAGGTCACGTGCCTGGGCAATACCGGCGGTGGCAGCGAGCGTGGTGATGGCGAAGAGTGCAGTCAGCTTGTTCATGGGTGTTACTCCGTAGTGGGTTTCGACAGGGCCCAAGATACCGACCCCGACTTAACTCAAACTGAACAGGCTATTTCGCCAGAACGATCTTCGGCGCCCACTTCAACCACTCCTCGTTGACCTCCTCGTTCAGCGCGAAGGTCTGCCCCGGTTGAGCCGGCCCGCCCATCTGCGGATTGTTCGGCGTGGCGAAAGCGATGCCACCCTCGAGCAGAGCCTCCAGGGACTCGGTGCGGACCTTCAGGCCTTTGAACAATCCGGCGTCGACACCGATGCCACTGGCATTCCAGAAGCGGCTGCCGCTGCGCACCAGAGGCGCATAGCGCGGCTCGATCAGCACATGCACGAGCACGCGGTCAGAGGTCTGTCCCAGCTCGAAGTGAGTGACCTTGCCCACCGGCACCTCGCGGTAGCTGACCACCACCCCCGGCTTGATCGAGCCCCGGCGCGCAGTGCTCAGGACGACCTTCAGCCCCGCCTCGCTGACTTCTTCCGCCGGCACCTGCTTGCGCGCTTCGAAATAGCTTTGCGGCTTGGCGCCTTTCGGCCCCGGCAGCACCTCGAGGTACTGGCCGCTGACCAGCGTGCCCAGATTCGCGGTGCGCACCAGGCCCAGCTCGGGCTTGACCACCCAGAACGCACTGCCGGCACTGGCAACCCGTCCTGCCGCCTTGGTGATGCGTGCAGTGAGAACCACCGCTTGCAGGTCGTCCGTGAGCTCGACCGTCTCGACCTTGCCCACCTCGAGTCCCTTGTAGCGGATCGGCGTGCCCGGATTCAGGCCATCCGCCGTGGCGACCTTGATCTTGATCTCGGTGCCTTCCTGCAAGGCGCTTTCACGGTTGTCGTGCAGGGTGAAGCGCTGGATCTTGCGCTCAACGGGCGCCTTCATGTTCGGTGTCTCGAATGCCACGCCTCCTGCAAGCAGGCTCTGCAACGATTCGCTCTGCACCTCGATCCCGGACAGGCCGCCACTCAGGCGAATACCACTCGCACTCCAGAAGCGCGTAGAGCTGTTCACCAGGTTGGCGTACTCCGGCTCGATATGCGCGCCCAGTACCACACGTTTCTGATCGCGGGAGAACTGGTAACTCTGAATACTACCGACCTTGACCTTGCGATACAGAATCGGGCTGCCAACCTCCAGCGAATTCAGTGTGTCGCTGAACAACACCAGGTGCATGCCGGGGGCGCCCAGGTCGAGCGGTGGTGCCTTGGCCCGGGCAATGAAGTCGCGCTTCGGCGGCGCATTCTTCTCACCGGGACGAATCGCGATGTAGTTGCCTTTGACCAATGCCTCCAGGCCGGTGATACCCGCGAGGGAAATCGATGGCCGCACCACCCAGAAGTCGGTGCCTTCCACCAGATAGTCCTCGGTACGCGGGTCGAGCATCAGCTCGGCGGTGGCACCACTGAGGTCCTCGTTGATCTTGAAGGTCTTCAGGCTGCCGACCTGAACGCCCTTGTACATCACCGGGGTGCGCCCGGCCTCCAGACCATCGAACTCATTGAGCTTGATCGTCGCCTTGATACCGGCCTGAGCGGCATCGTAGTCGTCGTAAAGGCGAAACGGCAGGCTGGGGTCGGTTGGCGGACTGTCCTTGCGGTGCTCGGGCGTGGAGAAGGCAATGCCGCCCGCCACGATGCTGGTCAGCGACTCGGTACGAACCTTGACGCCGGAGAGCCCTGCATCGATCGACACGCCGCTGGCGTTCCAGAAACGCGTGTGCTTGCGCACCAGATCGGCGAACTCCGGCTGAATGAACACCTTGACCTCGACAATGTTCTGGTCGGCGGAGAGTGCATAGCTCTTCACCCTGCCCACTTGGATCTGCTTGTAGAACACCGGGCTGTCGCGGTTCAGCGAGCCCAGGCGATCAGCCTTGAGCGTCAGGTGCAGGCCGGGAATGGTATCCGCCAACGGGGGCTCTGAACTCAGTGCAACAAACTTGCGAGTAGGCTCGCCATCGCCAGGGCTAACAGTGATGTAATTGCCGGATACCAGCGTTTCCAGGCCCGTGATACCGGCCAGCGACACGCTTGGCTTGACCAGCCAGAAGCGTGTATTGGTGCGCAGATGCGGCTCTACGCGCTTGTCGACTTCAATGGTGGCGCGTACGCCGCGCTGGCTGCCCTTGTCGTCGAGCTCCATGCCGGTGACCTTGCCAATCGGCATGCCTTTGTAAATCAACTCGGTCTTGTTGACCTGAATGCCCTCCCCGCTGGGGAAGAACACCTCGATCTCGATCCCCGCCTGGTCATAGGCCCGCCATGCCAACCACCCGCCGATCAGCAGAGCAATCAGCGGCAGTATCCAGATAGCTGACCAACTGGTGGTGCGACGAGTTGAAGCTGTTTTCAGCTCGGTCATGATCGAGATCAGACTCCATTCCGTAACAGACGACTGAAGCCCCGCCTGTATGCGGGATGCTCTTCAGCCAAGACGATAGTTGCCCGGCGTAAATATCGTGCACGGGCAGGTCCACGAGTAGACCAACAAGCCCGCTGCGCTGCAAGCGCACCTGAGCTCTTAGGTTACAAAGGTGCGAGTAAGGTTCAGCGTGCTGGTAGGCTCGATTGCCTGTTGAGATTTTCCATCGCCCAAAGCCAAACCCCCAACCCGATTTCTCGGATTGGGGGTTTGGGGATAGGAGCT